>JAIFNL010000028.1 GCA_020047755.1 Bacteroidota bacterium | reverse complement strand
AAACCACAACCACAATTCAAAATTATTTTGTATATTTGCAACATCAATTTAACAATTTAACAATTTAACAATTCAACATATCGAATAAAACCATTTCAAAAATAAAATAGCGTAAACTTTGTTTTCTTGTATAGAAAATCGCCAATTTTCATTTCAAAGTAGAAAACAAGTTACAATAATACTATTCTTAATTTTTTAAGTGTAGTGTATTCATGCTATATTAGTATAGTGTGGGTTGTACTTGTTACTTTAAGGGCGTTTGGCGATGCCTCTATACAAACAGGTTTCAGCCCACGCTTTTTTTATGTTCTTTTTTTAACTGCAAAAGGGCTGTTTGCATCTAAACAATTTTATTTTATGAAAAATGCAATAACAGTTAAAACCAGTTTGCTTTTTTTAGCAATAGTCAGTACCTTTGCGGTAACATTCTTTTTCAAACTCTCTATCGAAAGAGCCGAAAAAAAAGCTCTTGAAATAGATTGGATTATTGACAAAACCTATCCAAATGAAAATTGTGTACAATACGCATTAATCGCAACAAAAGATGGTTGGTTTCCATGCTACAATTGTGGAGTTGCCGAAACTATTTATTTAAAAGAAGGAGAAGTTTGGAAGTACGGAAAAACGTGTTTAGGTGAAATTGGTAGATATAAAAACCAATTACCTTATTCAAATTTAGTTTTTGAAATAGAATTTGAAGGCTCTGAAAAACAGTGCTTAATCATGGAAAAAGAAAAAATTTACAATTACCCTAACTTGCCCGAATGTCAAAAAAGAAGTTTTATTTTATTAAGACCCGCAGGCAATAAAATTGATAGATAATGGGAACATTAAATTTTACAGCTGCTTATCATAATCAAATTAAAGAAAAAGTATCTATTTTTAAACAGATGATAGATATTTGTGAAGATATTCAAATCAATGAGTATTCTATTTCTATTTCTGAATTATTAATTATTTTTCAAGCATTTGACCCAAGCAGCAAGGCAATGATAGCCAAAGAGAGTAAAACCATGCGCCGAAAAACAAAAACCCTCGAACTCTATTTAATTTTAGATTACGAGCGCATTATGCAAGGCACAGACCCCGAAAACCTCCTACACATTAAAGAAGTTTTTCTAAAAGGCTGCGAAACTTTTTTAAAACCCCTCAAAGATTTCAAATACAATGAATTTGAAACAAAAATAAAAGAACTTCTTTAAAATAAAAAAAGTGCCGCAAGGCACTTTTTTTATATGTGAAAATTTATTTTCTTTTTTGTGTTTTATCATAATGCAAAAAAAACAAAAGTGCAAACACCAATTGCCCTTAAAAATGCTAAACTTGTTCGGTTTAGCACAAATGTTTTTATTTCATATCTTTTAGTATTTCAATTATTTGTGAAATTGTTTTTGCTCCTTCCATTTTTACTTCTTTGTCGAAAACCATAAAATAACGATATTTATCACCTGCTTTACTTGCCCACTTTTCGCCAAGTCTTATTTTTTGCGAACTGTCGGTATTATCTAAATGACTGCCTTTTGTCTCGATTATTATAATTTTTCCGCTTTTCATTTTTACTATGAAATCAGGATAATGATTGATAAAGCCGTTAATTAAAAAACCTTTTCCACGTTCCAAATTACGATGCCAAAAAACTACACTGTCTAAATTTGAAATTTCGTAAATCACTTTACGTTCAAAATCATTCATTTCGCCTTCTTCAACGTATAAATTTTTTGTAATTCCTGCAAGCGTATTTTTCGGACTAATTTTTTTATGAAATTCAAATTCGTCTTGACAAATTACTATTCCTTTGTCCAAAAATTCAATAAACTTTTTCTCTGCGTAAATATCGGTTAATTGTTCAATTTTTTCCTTTATTTTGTTTACATAAAAACTTTCATTATGTGTTAATTCCGATAATTTTTCACTATTCAAATCTTTGATTACGTTTTTTATATATTCGACAATTGCAGGGTCCGAAATTTCGTTCATGTTTTTAAAATGCTTTGCAAGTCGCATTGCGATTTGATTAATTTTACTTTCAGGTGACAGATTTGTTATATATTCCACAAACGCTTCTTTTACTTGATTTTCTGCGTGGCGATATGCAGGAACATATTCATCTTTACGCCCTTCAACTAAATCTATACTCGCCATTTCTGATGAACTTTGCGTAAAATCAATTTTATGGTCTTCTTTGCTTAAATCAAAACCAAGCAATAATTCTTTTTTAGTAAGTAATACAAAACTTTCGCTGTCAATTAGATTTGGACTTTTTTTCAAAAAGAAATTTGGAAGTTTTATATTTTTAACTTCGTCTTTGTAAGTTTCTTTTATTGGATATGTTTTCACTTTGTCTTTTATTTCTGTTGGAATTATTTCTCCGTCTTTTTCAATTTCTTCAACTCTTTTTTCGTAGTTTTCACCTTCATTTAAAGCGGTTTCAATTATCTCGATTGTGCGTTGTTCGCTTTGCTCTGATTGTGAAATTTGTTTTAATTGTTCTACATCAATTTCAATATCTTCGGTTGAAGTTGATTGAGTTGTATTTGTTTGAGTTGCAAATAATTCTTCAAAAGTTCCTTGTTTTACAGGCGGATTTTGCGTTGTCGGTTGTTCGGTTTGTTCAGTTTTTACCCTGTAATCTTTTGCACTAAAACCTGCTTTATTTAAGCCAAGTATAATTTTATCAAGCGTTTGAAGAAAATTATTTGATGATGTAAAAACATAAGAAAAATTCAATAATTTTTCATCATGTTGGCGTGTATATGGCAAACGTAAAACTCTGCCAAGTATTTGTTCTACATCAACTGCCGACGATTTATTTGCAAGCGAAGCCAAAATATATGCAAAAGGACAATCCCAACCTTCTTTTAAAGCGTTTACAGTTATAATGTAACGCACTTCGCAATAGGGGTGCATTAAATCAATATTTTTTATTTCATCTTTATCAGCAGTTTTAATTTTCACATGGCTTTCAGGTATGCCAAAATCAATTAAATCTTTTTTAATTTTTTCAAATGTTATATTGTCTTTGTCGCTTTTGGGTTGTGCCTGAAATAAAACAATGGGTCTTATAAATTTTCCGCCTTTTTCTACTTCCAATTTTGCTTTTTGTTCTAAAACCTTTTGCAAATTTATGGCGCTGTTTATTACTTCGTTGGTGTCTTTATGGTTGTAAACAATAACCGGCAGTTTTACCATGTTATTTTGTTTCAATTTGATAGCATCAACGAAACTAATAATATTGCTTTTTTCTCGTGGTGTTGCTGTTAAGTCAAAAATGAAACTTGGATTTATGGCATTTAACATTTCAATTCGTAAATCGGCTTCAAAATTATGGCTTTCGTCAATTACTATTACCGGATTTAATTGTGCAATTACTTGCATTAATGCCGTTTCATCTACATCATTTAATAGTTTTTCTTTATTGGTAAATGTTTTTGGAAATTCTGCCAAATTTTCGTTTTCCTGATATGCTTTTCGTGCTTCTTTGTTGCGTGCAGAAAAAGACTGAACACTTAAAACAAAAATACTTAATTGTTCCTTTACAATAGTTGGGTTAAAACTTGCACCTTGCAATAAATCGTCTTTTAAGTAAACCTTTACACGACTACCGAAATGACTGTCAATTTTTTGTCGGTAAGGGTGGCTCGTATCATTCAGATTTTTATAAGTTTGCTTTAAAATTGTATCCGAAGGAACAAACCAAACTACAACTTGCGGTTTATCAATCGGAAAACTGTCGAAAATTGGTTTTAAAGCATTGCAAGCAATAAAAGTTTTACCGCCTGCCGTTGGCACTTTTACTGTAACACGAGGAACGTTTTTTATTGAATTGTCATAAGGTTTTAAAAATTCATAATCAATATTTTTCAATAAAATACCTTTACTTTCCCAAAAATCAGAGAATGCCGTTTTTAAATTATTGGATTGTTCCAAAAATTCAATAAATTTTGTAAGGTCGTTTATTACTTCCTGCTGATATTGTTTAAGTTCCATAAATACAATTAGGGTTATGACTTCATAAGAAGATTGTTGAATGCAATCGTTAAATCGTTTTCAAATATTTTAAATGCTTCTAAATGCCTTAAAATTGAATAATCAGTAATATTTTCAGCTATATAATGTATAGCTTGATGAGCATTAAATTTTGCTAATCTTCTGCCCTTCAATCCGCTTACTTTTTTTAATATTTCTATTATTTTTTCTTTCGGATTTGATTCTTTTTCCAATCGATTTATTGGTGGTAAATCTATTTCTTCTCTAAAATTTCTGTTTCCGGCTGCTTTTTTTATGGCGTCTTTATTTATTAGTAGCCATGTTTCCATCATCTTAACAGGAATTACACAAACCATTATATTTTTGTGTCTATCGTTCAAATGGTTTAATATTTCATTTTTTCTGCTTTCCACCATTCTTAAATCATTTGATTCGGCATCGCGGTGATAAATTAATAAGTCAAAAGGAAAATATTTTGCAGCATATTCTATTTGTTTTTGTATATCCGATTTATCGGGAGGATTTGGTAATTGTCTAAAATCAGCAAAATCGATTGAAATCGCTGTTTGTGGAAATAGATTATCTAATAACCATTTAGATATAATTGTTAAAATCTTATCCGAACTTCCATCACCAATTAATGTAACTCTTATTTCTTTCATTGCAAGTTCAGTTTAAATTGGTTTATGTTTTCTGCAACTGTGCGTCGTTTGGCTTGTTTCGTATTTTTTTCTGTTTTTAAAGGAGTATTTGTTTGAATAATGTTTTTTTCACTTAATGAATTATCCAGATACGCAATGATTTCTCCTAATGTTGTTTTTTCTAAATATCCATCCCTCCATGTATTAGGTAGAGAAGCAAAACCTGTGTATTTTATTTTTTTATTAAATTGTTCATTGAAAATTTCTTTTTCTTTTGCCAATAACAAACTATTATCAGGCACTAAACCAACTACCAAAGGCGAATGAGAATTTATAATTACTTGTCGCAATGAATTATCATCATTTACTTCATAATCGGTGTCAGTTGCCATATCTTCAAGCAATTTTACCATTTCTTTTATCTTTTTTGGATTTATACCATTTTCCGGTTCTTCCAAACAAATTAATCCTTTACTTTTATTGTCTTCATTTATAATTGCAAGTGCTAAAAAACGCAAAGTTCCGTCTGAAAGTGATTGTGCCGGTAATATAAGACCGCTTTTAAATTTTACCTGAAAAGTTAACAAGTCTCTTTTTTCGTCTTTATCCACATTTATTTCATCTACATCGCTTACCAATTCTTTCAATTTGTTGGTAAGAGTTTGATAAACATCTATATTTTTTTTCTCGTTCGATAATCGGTATGTGGTTGCGGGCAAATTACTTCCGTTTGTTGTAATTTCGGCATTTTTAATTTCATAGGTTGAATTCGGATGTCGCATTGCACTGGGTTCAAATTGCAACATTTTCCAATTTCTCATTTCTTGTCTTACTAAAAATGCAGTCGGAGATTCTGCTGTTACTGTTGAAAGTAATGTTCTTGGCATTTTTTCTGCAATAAACTCTGATGTTCTTCCTTTGCTACCATCCTGATGTAATTTAATTTTTTCATTTTCAGTTGAAATAAATGGAGCTTTTGTTGAACGTCTTCCATATAAAACAGAATTTAACCATTGACTTGAATAATCAAATTTTAAACTGTTTTTTGTTTCGGTTTGTGTTATTGGTATTAATTCTTCTTTTACCAATTCTATTAACTCCCTGTCTAAATTTTCTTCATTAAACTTCAACTCCAATGAATATCTTAAACTGGTAATAGTAGCTTCGGCTGTTTGCCCCAAATCGTCTATTGCTTCTTTGGGTATCAGCATGTCTATTTCAAATTTCATTGAATTATATCTCTCGGAACCACTCTTGTAAAATATATCATTTATATTTGAATGTTTTAAATTTTCACTGCGGATAGATTTTGCAGCTTGCAATATTGTATCGTCTGCCAGTCTTGATAAAAACAAAATTGCATCAAAAAAATTCGATTTCCCTGCTGCATTTGCTCCTGCTATACATGTAAATGTACCTAAATACAATTCAGTATTCAACAGGCTTTTAAATCCATCTATTTTTATTCTTGTAATCATCTTTTCTTTCTTTAAAATCGTTTTATATCTCGCGGAATTTTTTGAAAAATAATATTATTTTTCAACATATAGTTGCTGTCGAGCGAACAAACATCGGCATAAATTAAATATTGTCCTGCACGTTCTTTTACAATATTTAAAGTTTCGGAATTTAAAACTGTTAATCTTTCTTTTTCGTAATAAAAATAATAACCTGTTTCGTTGTAAGTATCTAATAAATATTTAGTTTCTGGTTGTTGTATTCGTGTTAAATGCTGTTTGGTTTCGGTATAATAAATATATTCTCTTATTTTTTGTTCTCCAACTTCTTCGTTTAGGTTTTTATCGTCTTTAAAAATAGGTAAACCAAGTTCGTAAAAATCAAAACAGCCTCCTGTTCCTGCAACTTCGTTTTTATCTTCTCCGTAACCGTTAATTACTCTTTTAACTCGTTCGGCAGTTATCGTTTCGGCATAGTCCTCCATTTCTATCAATATAAATTTCCGGTTGCCTCCATCTTGTTTATTAAGATTTAAAACAGCATGAGCGGTTGTGCCAGAGCCTGCAAAAGAGTCGAGGATTAGAGAATTTTCATCTGTTGCAATTTCGAAAATTCTTCCCAAAAGTTTAGACGGTTTAGGGGTATCAAATGGATTATCAGGGAATAATGCTTTCATTTCATATTTAGCTATTTTATTGTCCGCCGCAAATTCTCTATCCCACCACGTTTGTGTAGTAATACCATCTTTGACTTCCGTAAGGAATTTTTTTTGCATTGGTCTACCTTTACCATTTATTCCAAAAGTAATTCTATTATCATTTAATAGTTCCAAATACCTTTCTTTTGATACTATCCAAGAACGACTTTTGGGTGGATTAAATATTACACCATTCAGTCCTTCAATTGGATAATCTGTGCTTGCTGAGTATGTTTTTGCTGATAAATCGCTAGCTCTCCACAATCCTCGAA
>JAIFNL010000310.1 GCA_020047755.1 Bacteroidota bacterium | reverse complement strand
AGTTTATTATTATTCTACTTTAGAAAATGAAATAAATAAGAGAGAAGAAAAATATAATTTTCTTTATTATAATGATTTAAATACAATTGATTGGAAACGCATAAAACCTGAAGAGCCATATTATTGGTTTGTAAATAAAGATTTTACACACAATAAACAATATGAAACTGGTTGGAAAATAACAGATATATTCAATATCTATAGCAGTGGTGTTGAAACTAAAACAGACCCTATTACTATTGATTTTGAGAAAAACAAAATAAAAGAAAGAGTTTGTGATATTTTAGAAAACAAATATTCGATATCAGAAGTAATAACAAAATATCAATTAAATAAAAAAACATCATGGGAGTATAGTCGTGCTTTGAAAGCAAAGTTTATTGACAATGAAATAACTCATTATCATTACCGTCCGTTTGATTTTAGATTTATTTTTTACAATAAAAACTTTATTTCTCGATCCCGGCACAAGGTAATGGACAATTTTTTTGAAGTAGAAAACATTGGGTTAGTTTTTCCAAGAATTGCAAAAGGAACTAATTCAAATTATGGTTTTATTACAAATTATGTAAGTGATAGAGCTTTGGGGGGAAGTCATTCTGGCTCGGAAACTTATATTGCACCGCTTTACATTTTCAATTCAAACGCAAAAACAGACGAAAAAGGCAATGGCTTCTTATTTAAAGACGAAGCGAAAAAAGATAATTTCACAAAAGAATTTCGCAATTTTCTAAAAGAAAATAATTTGAATGAATATTCGCCTGAACAAATTCTCTGTTATATTTATGCAATTTTATTTTCGCCAACTTACAGAGTAAAGTATTTTGAGTTTCTAAAAATAGATTTTCCTAAAATTCCATTTACAGAAAATCTGTCAGATTTCAAAAAACTGTTAGATTTAGGGTGCGAACTGATTGAAAATCATCTGTTAAAACGTAGTTATCCTAAAAATGAAATGCCAATATTTGCAGTTGAAGGAAACAACGAAATCAAACAGATATATTACAACGAAGAACAAGAACGTTTATACATAAATAAAAATCAATACTTTGAGAATTTTCCGCAATCGGTTTGGGATTACGAAATTGGTGGCTACCAAGTATTCGACAAATATTTAAAAGCACGAAAAGATTTACCATTGTCATACAACGAAATAAATCATTTAAAAAAAGTTGCCGCCTCAATTTTCAAAACGATTGAAATACAACTAAATATTGATATTTTATGTTCAACGTGGATATGATAACTGATTGATACAATGAAAAATAAAAAAACATAACATATACACAACGCCCATTGCTTTTTTTGTGGGCAGAAGTGCTAAATTGAAACTTTGTGCAAGAAAGAAATATTTCTGGGTAATCGAACATTTTACCGTTGAACCCCACAAAAAAAGCACCGCCGCAAGTGCGTTTTTGTTGTGTGCAATTTTGGAGTAACATATTTGGTTAAATCAAAATAAGAAAATGAAAATAATATCAATAAGAGAAAACTCTGAATACAAAAAAATAGCTATTGAATATTTCCAGAGAAGTTGGAAAGGTGTATTGCCAATAATATACGAAGATTGCATAAGTCATTGTATAAATACGAAGAATCCATTACCGCAATGGTATTTATTAGAAAAAGAGGATATTATAATAGGTTGTGCAGGGCTTAAATAAACAATTTGAATTAGTTTATATTATTAATTGGAATAATTATCAACCACGAAGAACACAAAGTTAAATCACAAAGAACACTAAGAAAAGTATAAACTAATTTTGAAAACTTACTTATCATAGTTATTAAACATATCAAATCCTAACAAATGTCATGTTTCTATTTATAAGATGCAGTAATTTTGTACCGGAAATAAATAAACCTTTTTTATAGATAATATCAGCAACAAAGCGAATAGCAAAAGAAAAGGAATTTTTTTTCGAAAAAAAATACTTACTATATCAATACAAAAAGACTAAAAAAAGCTTTTTTACTGAAAAAAAAGAAAATCAACAACATTAACCAAAATACAATCAGATGACAGAACAAACAAAAGAACTTGCCGGTTGCGCTGCAATTCTTGAGAAACACCCTGGCGAAGGTAGAGATAGTTTAATCCCCATCTTGCAGGAAATTCAAGAAAATCATGGCTACTTATCGGAAGCCGCTATTGTGGCTGTGGGCAAACATTTAAAACTGCCAACTAGCAAAATATACGGTGTAGCAACATTTTACAACCAATTTCGTTTCCAACCCGTAGGAAAATATCATATTCAAGTATGTAGAGGAACAGCCTGCCACGTTTTAGGTTCGCTTTCGGTGCTTGAGCATTTAGAAAAAGAAATCAAACTCAAAAAAGGTAATACTTCCAAAGACGGTCTTTTTAGCATCGAAGTAGTAGCCTGCATTGGTGCTTGTGGTTTAGCTCCTGTTATTTCTATCAATGGGGAGTTTCATGCAAAGGTTTCGCCAGAGAGAATAAAAAAAATAGTAAACGATTTACGAAGAAACCATGAGTAACGGTTAATGTTTAACGGTTAATGTTTAACAATTAACGATTAATGTTAAAAAAAAGATGAAAAATTTCCTTATAAATAATGTTTTGCACAATAACATCGAAAAGATTGACAAGGCAAAACTAGAAAACGAATTATCGGTAATACGTCACGAAAGCTCAGACCGTCTTACCATCTTTATAGGTGCAGGAACTTGCGGCTTGGGTGCAGGTGCCGACAAAACGGCTAAAGCCATACGCGAATTTATCGAAGCCAAAGGCATCGAAACCGATATTATCGAAGTTGGTTGCATTGGGCTTTGCGCTGCCGAGCCTATTGTGGACATCAAAATACCTGGCAAAGAGCGTATTTCGTTTCAGCATGTAACCGAAAAAGAAGTTGCTAACCTTATCGAAGCCACTTTGCGTGGATACGTACACGATGAGCTTGTGCTTGGGCAGTTTGATACAAAAGGTAAAAACCAAAAATGGACAAACGTGCCTTATCTCAACGAGCACCCATTTTTCAAACCACAAGTGCGTGTAGTTTTAGAAAACTGCGGAATAGTAAACCCAGTGGACATTAACGAATACATAGCGCGTGCCGGTTACAAATCCATGCTCGACCTACTTGCCAGCAAAACGCCTGCCGAAGTATGCGACATGATAGAAAAGAGCGGTTTGCGTGGTCGTGGAGGCGGAGGTTTCCCAACAGGCAAAAAATGGAAGTTTGCCGCTGCCGAAAAAGCCGAACAAAAATACCTCATCTGCAATGCCGATGAAGGCGACCCGGGTGCATTCATGGACAGAGCCGTTATCGAAGGCGACCCTCACAAACTTATTGAAGGTATGGCTATTGCAGCCTACGGTATTGGAGCAAGCAAAGCCTACATTTACATCAGAGCCGAATATCCTTTGGCTATCAAACGCCTCGAAATAGCGTTGAAGCAGGCGACCGAATACGGATTGCTTGGCAAAAACATTTTCGGAACAGGTTTTAATTTCGAGATAAAAGTAAAAATGGGTGCAGGTGCTTTCGTTTGTGGCGAAGAAACTGCACTGATTCACAGTATAGAAGGCAAACGTGGTATGCCTCGTCCTCGTCCGCCTTTTCCGGCTGTAAGTGGTTTGTTTGGCAAGCCTACCATCATCAACAACGTAGAAACGCTTTCCAACATTCCGGTAATTGTGCGCAAAGGCGCCGATTGGTATGCTGCCATGGGAACTCCCAAAAGTAAAGGTACAAAAGTATTTGCTCTTTCGGGCAAAATTAACCTTACCGGATTGGTAGAAATACCAATGGGAACAAGCATCAGAGATGTAATCTTTACCATTGGTGGCGGTATTCCGAACGGAAAAAAATTCAAAGCCGTACAAATGGGCGGTCCTTCGGGCGGTTGCGTTACCGATGTAAACCTCGATATTCCTATCGATTATGAATCTATCCTTTCGGTAGGAGCAATGATGGGGTCAGGCGGAATGGTTGTGATGGACAACGAAACCTGCATGGTGGACGTAGCCAAATTTTTCATGGACTTTATACAGCGCGAAAGTTGTGGTAAATGTATTCCATGCAGAGAAGGCACTCGCCGTATGCTCGAAATATTAGAAAGCATCACCCGACGACCTACTCACGACAAACACGAAGCTCTCTTGCGCATGAAAGGCGTTATGGCACTTCAAGACCTTGCCGAAGTAATTCGCGATACCTCGCTTTGCGGACTTGGTCAATCGGCTCCAAATCCTGTACTTAGTACACTCAAATGGTTTAGAGAAGAATATGAAGAACACATCTTTGAACGAATATGCAGTGCTGGCGTTTGTCAAGACCTTCGCATCTTCGAGATAGAAGTAGATAAGTGTACTGGTTGTACTATTTGTGCTAAGAAATGTCCTACCGATGCCATCATTGGTGGTAAGAAAACGGCTCACTTTATAGTACAAGGCAAATGTATCGCCTGCGGTACCTGCTACGATGTATGTAAATTTGATGCAATAACCATTAAATAATTAGGAATTAGGAATTAAGAATTGAGAATTAGGAATTAGGAATTAGGAATTAGGAATTATTTTTATCATAATTTTTAACAATTTAACAATTTAACAATTTAACAATTTAACAATTCAACAATTCAACAATTCATAATTTAAAAAGATTATTAATTAGAAAACGATGAATATAGAAGTTAATAATAAGATAATTCAGGCGCAGGAAGGTGATACTATTCTTGATGCTCTCAAAAGGAACGGAATGTCTGTGCCTACTCTGTGTCACATGAAAGATTTATTTCCTTCGGGTGCGTGCCGTATGTGCGTTGTGGAAATGGAAGGCTCACGTAATTTAGTTACTGCCTGCTCTTATCCAGCTACCGAAGGCATGAAAATCAAAACCCATTCCGATAGAGTAATTCATGCTCGCAAAACCATCATAGAGTTGCTTCTTTCCAATCACCCCGACGATTGTTTGTATTGCATACGCAACAACCATTGCGAGCTTCAAACTTTAGCCGCCAAGCACAATATTACCGAACGCCGAATTTCGGGCAAAAAGAACGATTACAAGCTCGACATTTCGAGTGCTAGTATTGTTCGCGACCCCGCTAAGTGTATTCTTTGCGGTAGGTGCGTGCGTGTATGCGAAGAGGTAGAAGGCGTTTCGGCTATCGACTTTTCGGGTCGTGGAAACAAAACCGTAATAGAAACCGCTTTCCGCAAAGGAATGAACGTTTCGAGCTGCATCAACTGCGGACAGTGCATTACCGTTTGCCCAACAGGTGCGTTAGATGAGTTTGCTCACTTCAAAGAAATTCATACAGCCATCAACGACCCAAAGAAACGAGTAGTTGTGCAACATGCTCCTTCTATTTCGATAACAATAGCCGAAGAGTTTGGTTTGGCTGCCGGCACCAACGTAATTGGTGTAATGAATGCTGCCTTGCGCAAAATAGGTTTCGATGTGGTATTTGATAGCAGTTTTACTGCCGACCTTACCATTATGGAAGAGTCAGCCGAATTGATTCACCGAATACAAAACGGTGGCGTTTTGCCTATGTTTACTTCGTGCTGCCCAGGTTGGGTTAAGTATGCAGAACAGGCACACCCCGAGTTGTTGCCCAATCTTTCTAGTTGCAAATCGCCGCAACAAATGATGGGTGCGCTTATCAAAGGTTTTTATGCCGAAAAAGAAGGCATCAAACCCGAAGACATTTACTCGGTTGGCATTATGCCTTGCACCGCCAAAAAGTTTGAAGCCCAACGCGAAGAAATGACACACAACGGTATTACCGATGTGGACGCTGTACTGACAACTCGCGAGTTAGCAAAACTTATTCGCTTGTACGGAATTGATATTCACAGCCTTCAACCCGAACTAACTGACAATCCGCTAGGTACACGCTCCTCGGCAGGAAAACTCTTTGGCGCATCGGGTGGTGTGATGGAAGCCGCTATTCGTACAGCTTACTTCAAACTAACAGGCGAAGAGATGATAGAGTACAAGGTAGAAACCATTCGCCAAGACAAGCTTCGCCGCGAAATGAGCTTGAATGTAGCTGGCTTAGACCTCAATGTGGCAGTAGTAACTACTTTCTTAGAACTCGAAAGGCTTTTGAAAGACATTAAATCGGGCAAATCGAAAGCGCAATTCATAGAAGTAATGGCTTGCCCTCAAGGTTGCATTAGCGGTGGCGGTCAGCCAATTGTACCTTCGCCCGAAGCCATAAAGCAACGCCGCATGGCGCTTTACGACATCGACGACAAGTCTGCAATTAGAGCTTCGCACCAAAACCCGTTCATCATTCAGCTTTACAACGAATATTTGGGCGAACCGCTTGGCGAAAAAAGCCACCACTATTTGCATACGCATTACCACGAACGCGATGTTCTTTTATAATTGAGAATTAGGAATTAGGAATTATTTTAATTCTAAGTAAGTTTTCAAAATTAGTTTATACTTTTCTTAGTGCTCTTTGTGATTTAACTTTGTGTTCTTCGTGGTTGAAAATTATTCCAAAACCACAAAGTACACGAAGAAGAACACTAAGAACACAAAGAAAAAAATAAAGACTATAATATAAACTAATTCAAATTGTTTACTTATTTTAAAATAATCCTAATTTTAATTCTTAACAATTTAACAATTTAGCAATTTATTAAAAGTCAAATATTTTTTGTAATTTTGGGGTTTGAATTTGCAAGATGTTTTTCAATATTAAATAGTTACTTAAATAGAATTATAATTTGTGCTTTAAACGATATTACTAATTCTACTTTACGAACTTAAAATAAGCTTTGAAAGACCGTAATGTGTCGCTCTTTCAGAGCTTTATAAACATATCATTACATTACATCGGGCGTTGCCCAATGCTGAGTTATTTAAGCCTTTCAGGCTAATAACTAGCTAAATATAACTTCGTAAGTAGAACTAAACACAAATTGCTTCATTTTAAAGTAAGAACAATTTAACAATAAAACAATTTAACAGTAGAACAGTAGAACAATACAATAGAATTAAAAACAATGGAAAAAATAAATAAAACAATATTAATAGTAGATGACGATTCGGATTATCTATTTCAATTAGAGCATACTGTCAAAGGTTTTGGTTTTGATGTGAAAACTGCCGATAGCCAAAAAGAAGCCGAAGAAATTTTGAATGAGTTCAAACCCGATTTAGCTATTCTGGACTTAATGATGGAAAGCGACGACAGTGGTTTTATTCTTGCCTACAAAATTAAAAAGAAATATCCCGAAGTGCCCGTTATTATTGCCACAGCAGTAGGAGCCGAAACCGGATTGAAGTTTGGTGTGGACGAAAAAGCCGACCAAGATTGGATTAAAGCCGATATGTTGCTCGAAAAAGGAATCAGACCCGACCAATTACATAGAGATATTATCAAATTATTAAAACTTTAATTAGAATAAGAATTAGGAATTAGGAATTTTAAATTAGGAATTAGGAATTAAGAATTAGGAATTATTTTAATTCTATTTTTTTTTGATAACTATAAATTTAATAACTCCTAATTCCTAATTTAAAATTCCTAATTTAAAGCTCCTAATAAAAAAAGATTTTTATTTAAACAACTATTATGGAAAAACTAAAAGTGCTTGTAGTGGATAGCGATGTTGAAATACGCATGGGAATAAAGTATATATTGAAGAATTTCAACGTCGATTTTCCATTTATGCAAGAACCTTATTGTTTTGATATTATTGAAGCCAGCAATGGAAACGAAGCTATTGCCCAAATAGATAAACATACACCCGACATTATTCTACTAGACAGTGCTTTAGAAGGAATTGACGGTATAGAAGTTTTGAAATACCTAAAAAAGAAAAACATTGGGTCGAAGGAGGTAATGATTACGTCCGACTCGTCGCTCGATTTAGCGGTAGAAGCCACAAGGCACGGAGCTAACGACTTTCTTACCAAGCCTTTTACGCCGCTAGAGCTGCAAAATTCGATGACTACCATTGCCAAAAATCTTTTCTTGCAGCGTGTTACCAAAAAGATGACCGAAGCCGGAAAAGAAGTCCGTTTTCAGTTCCTTTCAGTTCTTTCGCACGAACTCAAAGCTCCCATTAATGCTTTGCTTGGCTACTTAGATATGATGAAACAGCGAAGCTTTGGCACAAGCATAGATGATTATGAGCACATTTTGGACAGAAGTGTTACGCGTGTAAAAGGTATGCGCCACTTAATCATGGATTTGCTCGATATGACTCGCATAGAGTTCAACGAAAAAAAGCGCAACCTAATTAACATTAATCTATTGGATATTATCAACAATTCGATAGATATGCTCAACCCGTTTGCTATTCAAAAAGAAGTAAAGATTTATTTGCATACCACCGAGCCTGTTTACATAAAAGCCGACAGCTCCGAAATGAGCATGATTTTCAATAATCTAATTTCCAACGCAGTAAAGTACAACAAAGACGGCGGCAAAGTAGATGTGTGGGTAAGTAAACTCGAAAATTTGGTAGATATTAAAGTTTCCGACTCGGGTATTGGAATGGAAGAGGACGACGTAGCTAAACTCTTTAATGAATTTGTACGCATCAAAAACAGCAAAACAAAAAACATCAATGGTAGTGGTTTGGGGCTTTCTATTTTAAAGAAAATCACTGACTTATACGATGGCGACATTTACGTAACAAGTGCACCCGATGTAGGAACTACTTTTGAAGTAAAATTACAAGATTATTCGGGCAAAGAAAAGTAAAAAGGTAATAACTATTTTAATTTCTAGTTAAGTAGAAATGCCTGTTTTCTTTTAATTAGGAATTAGGAGTTAGGAATTAGGAGTTGCGGGATTAGGTGATTGATTTCCAAGTTGTGGGAATTGGTTTTGGG
>JAIFNL010000064.1 GCA_020047755.1 Bacteroidota bacterium | reverse complement strand
CTTCGGCGTGGCTCGTTATGGTACTAATTCCTAAATTTGAAGAAACAGAACTTACTGAGATGTAATAAAGTAGGCTTTTTACAGAAAAATATCGTTCTTAATTTGTTAAGCAATTGGAAACAACTATTTTATATGCAAAAGAAAAGCTACAAAAATTAGATTTGCTTGGAAAAGGCAAATCTGGTTTTTCGTACTTAGCTCAATCGGAAAAAGGCTTGGTGGTTTTGAAAGAAATGCACGATGAACAGGTTGATTATTATGTATTTGCAAAGCCAAAAATAGAACTCGAACTCGAATCGTATGCTTTGCTCCAACAAACAGAAGTTGCAATGCCGAAGCTGTTGCATTATAGTTTGGAGCAAAATTATTTGGTAAAAGAGTATATTTTGGGCAAAACGATTTCGGAATATTTACTTTTGGGTAAATTGCCAATCGAGGTTTTTGCGCAAGTAATGAATTGGTCGAAGAAACTTCAAGCCAGAGGCTTAACTATCGATTATTTTCCGAGCAATTTTGTATTGAACAACAACAAGCTTTATTACATTGATTATGAACACAATTTGTTTTCGGAAGAATGGAGCTTTTTAAATTGGGGCATTTATTATTGGCTCAACCACGAAGGTTTTTCCAATTTTTTGGCTACCCAAAAATCGGAATACATCAATTTACCAAATTCTGGCAAACCAATTGTAAACGACCTTCTTTTAGAACGAAAAAAGAAGGTCTTACAAAATATACTTTAAGCCCCAAAAGTTATCTACCGTAAGTAGAATAATCATCATCAAAACAAAAATATTTATTTTCATAAAATAAACCATTGGATTGAATGCTATTTTTTCGTCAAACTTCAAGAGTTTTAGAAAAGAAAAAATAAGAGCAAAGGAGGCAAAAATAATGGCAAAAGCAGTTATTTGCGATTGTACAACCTTAAATACCGGCAACATCATAGCCGAAATGGCAGTGGAAGCAGTCCAAAGAAAAGTAACCCAGCGTATGTGCTGATTCGAATAAAAACGCTGCAACGAAGGCAAATTTGCTTGCTCGTACTGTTCGCCATATTTGAGCATAAGTAGCCAAAAATGAGGAACTTGCCAAATAAAAAAGAAAAAGCCTAACATCAATGCTTTTATATCAATCAACTCGCCGCCTCCTGCTACCCAACCTACTAACGGCGGCAATGCGCCAATTACCGAGCCAGGGATAACCGCAAAAGGTGTTTTTTTCTTCAAGGGTGTATAAATAGCATTGTACCAAATCAACGCCAGCAGTCCGAGCCACATAGCATCGAAGCCTGCCGAAAAATACAACAAAGCTGTGCCGCTAAAAATGACCAATAAGCTCAACAAAAGAGCATTGAATGGTGTAATTCGCCCCGATGGGATAGGGCGTTTCTTTGTTCTTTCCATTTTCAAATCCAAATCAAACTCTTGATATTGATTCAAAATAGCAGAACCCATAGACAAAATAAACAATCCTAAAACAGGCAAAATCATTTCTACATTCAACGCTCTTGCCGCTAATGCGTAACCGGCAATAGTGGTAAGCATTACGGCAAACGTTATTTTGATTTTTGCCAATTCTAAAAATAATTTAACGTATTTCATAGCTTATTTTTATTTTATCGTTTTTAAATAGTCTATAATCTGACCAAGTTGCTCGTCGGTAAATTTGTCTTTGTAGGATTGCATCATTCCTTTTGAATAGCTTTCTACCACTTTTTTATTGGGTTCTATAAGCGATTCTACAATATAAGCACTATCGGCTACAATTGTTTTTTGCGATTCGTCTTCAAGTATTACGTTTGATTTGCGCTCAAAAAGCCCTTTGAATGAAGGACCTACCAATCTGTTTCCATCGAGCGAGTGGCAACTTGTGCACGCATTTTGTTTTAGCAAAACCAATCCAGCATGTTCTTTAGGAGCCGAGTTGTCGTTGTACCATTTGTCAAAATCTGCCGACGGAATTACATCTACCTTCGAGGTCATGTATGAGTGTCGGTCGCCACAATACTCGGCACATAAAATGCTATAACTGCCTTCTTGTTGCCCAATAAACCACATCCAGTTTGGTTTGCCTGGCACCAAATCTTCTTTTATGCGAAAAGCCGGAATGTACAAACTGTGTATGACATCGGGCGAAAACAATTCGAGTTTTACAGCCTTGTCTTTTGGCACCACCAGCGTGTCGGTAATTTTACCATTCGGATATTCAAACGACCATGACCACATACGTCCGGTAGCTTTCACCACCATTGCATCTTTAGGAGCAGTGCGCATTTGCGTATATCCTGCCCAGCCGTAGTAAAACATTACTAAAACCAAAGCGGTAGGAATTACTGTCCAGATAATTTCTAGTTTCACACTACCATGAATGTCGGTGGCTTTGGGGTTGCGTGTGTGATGGTAACGCACCATGAAGTAAATCATCAATACCGTCAATCCAATCAGAAAAAACAGCGAAATACCAATGATTATTGCCAACGTTAAATCGACATCGTTTGTAAAGTTTGAAGCGTTTGTAAACATATTTTTAAGATATTTTTAAAGCCTTTTCGACTTTTATTTTATGTTTTATATTTTTATAACTCAAGTTTACTTTTTCTATTTAAAGCCATCTCGAAAGTATTCATTTTTCTTTTTTGCGACTAAAAAGAATGAATTATTGAATCTCGAAATTTTTATAAAGAACTATCTGTAAGCATAATCTAAAGCCAAAATAAGAATAAAGCTTAAAAAAAGCAAACTTACTAAGCCTATAAATATTTTGTAAATTACGTGGTCGTACTTTACGTGCATAAAATTACGTATTACCAGAAAAGCCTTTGTTGTAGCTATTGCCATTGCTACCGAAACAGCCAAAACGGTTGTACCGCCAGTAGCAAACGAAGCCCAAATTGTGAGTGCTGTTAAAGCCATCAACATCAAAAAAGTAAGAAGGTCTGTACTGTACTTGGGTTTATGTGTATGATTGCTCATTTTTTTATCTTTTTAATATTTTTTTTCAGAAAATTAGAATAATTTTATATAGCATAAAAAACTATGTTTTTCTAGTTTATTTTTCAATGCGAAAATTAGTGCAAGAGATAAAATAGCGGAAACAAATAAATCCATATTAAATCGACTAAGTGCCAGTACAATCCTGAGTTTTCATGAAACGTATATTTTGTTTCGTTTTGATGATTGCTCATAATTCGGAAAGCAACTACCATAAGCAAAATAGCCCCAACCAAAACGTGAACGCCATGCAATCCGGTCATAAAGTAGTATAAAAATAGAAACATTCCTTCGCCTTGCGCCAAATTATTAAAAGCTTCTTTGCCCATAAATAGCCCATGATGAATATGAGCACTCCATTCAAAATATTTATTAATTACAAAGCCCCAAGCCAAAATAATAGTGATAAACAAGAAAAAAATGGCAAAATCTTTATGTCCTTTTTTAATTGCAGTAATAGAAAGTGCTACTGTTAAACTCGAAGTTATGAGTATTACGGTGTTTATTGCACCTAATTTAATGTCCATGTGCTCCGATACTATTTTAAACGCATCGAAATACAAATAGCGATACATAGCATAAACTAGAAATAACCCGCCAAAAAGCAGTATTTCGGTAAATAAGAAAAGCCACATGCCCATTTTCGATCCTTCGTCGTCGCGGTTATGACCGGAATTTGGAATTTTATAATGTCCCATTTTTGGTTCTGGTTAAAAGAACTTCTAAAAACGAATATTCAAATACTGAAAATAGTTTTTTTAGGAGTTCGGTTAAATTAAAATTATCGGTTTATTTTATGTTCTTTTCAAAAAAAAAAGAGAATACTTCATTTTCAATAGACTTGTTGTTCTTTTTTTTCGAATATCCGTATTTTATTTTGTATTGATGAATAAGTTGATGAGGTTAAACTTGAAAATTATCTATAATTTCTACCAAGGTTTGTCCTTAAAATAAGTTGTTTAAGAAAAAGAAATTAACTTTAGTAGAAATTAATTAGAACAGATAAAACCTCATTGCTTTGTTGAAAAATGCTGATTTTTAGCATTAAACTCATCTCACAAAATAGTTTTTGAGCAATATTCTATTCTTTGGGTTTGTCTTCAAAAGCATTTATTTGCTCAAGAATACTAAAATCGTAAGGACCGTTTGGCGAAAGAATAGGTTTATGGTCGAAATTGTGGAGTGGAGGAGGCGAAGGCACTTGCCACTCAAGCGTAACTCCGTTCCAAGGATTTCGAGGCGCTTTTTTGCCATTTCTGCGGCTGATAATCAAGTTGGTTATCATCAAAAGAAGTCCTATTACCATAATCCATGAACCTACCGTAGAGATTTTGTTTAGAAATTCAAATTCGGGCAAATAATCATAATATCTGCGAGGCATTCCTTTCATTCCCACTGTTAGCATAGCACCGTAAGTTACGTTAAAGCCAATAAAAGTAAGGGCTAAGGCTATATTTGCTGTTTTAACGTGATACATTCGTCCCCACATTTTGGGAAACCAATAATGAAGAGCACCAAAAAATACAAAAATAGTTCCACCAAACATAGTGTAGTGAAAATGAGCTACAATATAAGTAGTATCGTGTACATGCACATCGGCAGCCAAAGCTCCGTTGATTAATCCGGTTAAGCCACCAATTAGAAAATTAAATATGAAAGCCGTTGACCAGAGTAAGTTAGGCGTAACATGAATTGAGCCTTTGTACATGGTAGCCACCCAGTTAAAGACTTTTATAGCCGTAGGAATTGCCACTAAAAAAGTAATGAACGAAAAAACGATACGAGCCTCACCACTCATACCCGAAGTAAACATGTGGTGTCCCCAAACAAAATAGCCCAGAAAAGCAATAGCCATACTGGAAATAGCAATGGCTTTGTAACCAAAAATAACCCGTTGCGCCGAAGTGGGAATAATTTCGCTAATAATTCCCATAGCAGGAAGTATCATTACATAAACTACGGGGTGCGAATAAATCCAAAATAAGTGCTGATACAAAATAGGATCGCCGCCAAGGCTTGGGTCGAACAAGCCAATGCCAAAAGCTCTTTCTACTACCACCATTAACAAGGTAATGCCCACAATTGGGGTTGCCAATAACTGAATCCAAGCCGTAGCATAAAGCCCCCACGAAAAAAGAGGCATCTTAAACCAAGTCATTTCGGGAGCTCTCAGCCTGTGAATGGTTACAATAAAATTCAATCCGGTAAGTATCGACGAAAAGCCCAGTACAAACGCAGCCAAAAGCAGCATACTCACATTTGTATCGGAAGTAACACTGTAAGGAGCGTAAAAAGTCCAGCCCGTATCGGCAGGTCCTTTGCCAAACATAAGCGTACTCAATGCCATTAAAGCGCCTATTACATAAAGCCACCACGAAAACAAATTGAGCTTTGGAAAAGCCACATCGTCAGTGCCTAGCATAATAGGAAGAAAGAAATTGCCGAAAACAGCAGGAATACTTGGAATAATAACCAAAAAAATCATAATTACCCCATGAAAGGTAAACATTTGGTTGTACGTTTTAGGATCTACAATTTGCCCGCCGGGCGAGAAAAGTTCTAATCTCATCAAAAAACCTAAACTCATTCCCACTAAAAAGAAAGTGATAATGGCGTATAAGTACAAAAGAGCTACACGCTTGTGGTCTAATGTGAAAATCCATGAGAAAAGACCTCTTTTTTCTTCAAAAAAGTTCTTTTCGACTGTATATGCTACTGTTTCTGACATTTGTATTGTCGATTATTAGTAATGTTAATAAATGGAATTTATTCTAAAATAATGTATGAAAAACACGATTCATACATTTATTGCTTAAATTTTTAAGTAAAGTAATCGTATTTAAGAGCGTCAATTGAAACAAAATAGTTATTGTTTCAAAATATTGTCTTGTGCTTCGTTCATACTTTTTGACCGTTTGCGTTCTATCAAAAGCATAAAAAACAAAAGCAATGCAGCAAAGAAAACAACAATACTTCCAGCTACTTTGGTAATATTAAAAACGTATTTTTTGCCTTGTGGGTCGTAGCTAAAGCAGTAATCGAGCACTTTGTTGATGGTAGGACCCGAACGTCCTTCGGCAGCTTCAATCAATGCAAGCTTATAGTCGAAAGGATTGAAATACACGCCGTTGAGGTACCGAGTTATTTTTCGCTCGGGGCTTACCATAATCAATGCGGCTGGGTGTATATATTCTTCGCCTTGTTTTTGTACTTTAAAGCCTATTTCGTTGAGTAGTTGGTCAATAGTAGCACTATCGCCAGTCAAAAATGTCCAACCATGCTCTACATCGTCAGAGCTATTTATTTTCTTGTAAGTGTTCTTTTTATTGCGAGCTAAGTTATAGGTTTCGCCAGGGTCGAAACTTATAGTTACAATCTGATATTCAGTGCCTAGAACTATTTCGCTTTGTTTTATTACATCAGACAGCCCATTGATTAAAGGCGTGCAAATGCCTGGGCATTCATAGTAAACAAGATTAATAACCGTGGGTTTCTTAATCAGGTCTTCTAAGCGTACTTTTTTACCATTTTCGTTGGTAAATTCAAGGCTTCCTGTTAAGGTTTGGTCTAAATGCTCATAAATACCAAGTTCTTGTTTGGTATTTGCAAAAGGTGGCACTTGCGAATGGGCATTATAATTCAAGAAAAAAGCTAACAAAAATAGCAAAGCATTGTAGCTATAGAATTTTTTTTTCATGCACTAAGTTTTTTTATAAAATTACTGTTTGGAGTAATGGCTTTGTAAAGTATGGAAAATAGTTTATAAAAAAAGCTAGGCTACTTTATTGAAACTCATTACAAAATCTTGCCAAAATTACAAAACAAAAAATAGAAAAGCAAATAAAAATACCTTTTAATCTTAATTAACAATTCGAGAAAAATGCCAATTATTTACAAATCAATGTCCTATATCAATGTTTTTTTTTGAAAAAAAATCAATTTTTAAAAAAAAAGAAGCAAGTGAGGTTAATTTATTTTAAAAAAAAACTACCCAAAAGTTTAACCTTTTGAGTAGTTTTTTTATTAGTCATACTTAACTGCAATCAAGTATTAGAAGCTGTTAATGCAAACTTCCACCACCTTGTGTTTTAGGTGCGTAATTTGTTTCTTTTACCAGTATCCACAATATAGCCGAAATTGCCAAGCTAATACCTGCTATCCAAAATACAA
>JAIFNL010000257.1 GCA_020047755.1 Bacteroidota bacterium | reverse complement strand
AGGTTATTTCTTTTTTATCGGAAACTCTACTACTATTTAACTTGCTGTTATTTTGCATATTGCAGGTTTTTGATAGTTGAGCTTTTTGTTCCAATAAAACAGTTAATTTTTCTTACAAATATATATGATTTTCCCTAAAAACAAAAAAAACATTCAGCACCTTCCCCAAAAACAACACCCAAGCAAAAAACACGATAATTATTAATTGTTAACTCAATGTTGGTGGTCTAAGCCTGACAGGTTTGTACGATAGACATATAGTTAATTATCTGCATAATAATCAAAATAAGTAAACTTTGGCAAAGTTCTGTTATTTAATTCATTAGAAAAAAATTAACGAAGTATTGAAGTAGATAATGAATATTGAAATAAATTAAGTAAGTTTTCAAAATTAGCTTGTACTTTAGCTTTGTGTTCTTTGTGATTCTTCTTTGTGTTCTTTGTGGTTCTAATTATTTGATTAACCACAAAATACACAAAGAAGACTTGTTTAAAAGTGTAATAATAAGGTAATTATCATTTGTCTTAAAATTAACGACTAAGGTTGAATCAAGCAATAAAATTTTATGACAGTAAATTTTAAACAACCTCTAATTGGCAGTAACCAGACTACAGCCAGCGAGCGAACTGTTTGTCGCTTCTAAAAAAATGTTCAAATAAACTACAACAATTAACAAATAATTTATTACTTTTGCTATTAAGCAAGAAGAATCGTACCCATGTGGGGTGAAATTCCCTTGCATCACTTGACAGTGTAAAATATTAATCAACTAAAACGAGAAATTATGAATAAATTTTTACTTTTTTTATTAGTAAGTTACTTTGGATTTACAACCATTTTATTGGGGCAAGTAAATTCAACGAGTTATTCAACTCGGTTAAAGAATGAAACTCCTAATTATGCTGAATTCTCAAACGATGGGAAGTATATTGCCGCTGGAGTTTTTGGTGCTATCAGGATTTGGGAAGCCAACACGAACTTATTTAAAGATTATAAAACAAAAATGAAAAACGAAACGCCATTATTTGTATGCTTTTCACCAGACTGCAAATACATCGCATCGGGTGTTTTTGGCGCAGTAAGAGTGTGGGAAATAAATACAGAGAACTTTACTGATTATGAAGTTAAATTTAAAAACGAGACCCCAAATTTTGTGTGTTTTTCTCCTAATGGAGAATATATTGCTACGGGTATATACGGTGCCGTGAGAGTTTGGAGTTTTAAATCGGGAGAGTTTGTAGATTATCCAACAAAGTTCAAGAATGAAGCCCCAAAATATCTTAAATTCTCCTCAGATAGCCAATTTATTGTTGCAGGTATATATGGAGAGGTGAGAACTTGGAAAATAACCAATTGAAAAAATACTTTGTACAACAAAGTTTCAAAAAGAAGTTATTTTAAACATTTAAACAAGGTTTTATAACTAAAAAAGCTTCGCAAAAGTTACTTTTGCGAAGCTTTAAGGGGGCTGTCCAAGTTTATCGTTTAAATTTATTTTTATGCGAAAAATGAACTATTGAACAATGTCCAATTCTTTCATAATGTGTTTATTTTCTGCATATTTGTCGATAGTCCAAAGTACAAAGCGAATATCCACATTGATACATTTTTGTAAGTTCTTTTCAAAAATAATATCACCGCTCATTGCTTCGCTGTTGCCATCGAAAGCAATACCAATTAAATGTCCATCGCCATTAAGCACAGGACTTCCTGAGTTTCCGCCAGTGATGTCGTTGTTTGATAAGAAGCAAGTGCGCAAAGTTCCACCCTCGGCATAGCGTCCGTAGTCTTTCTTTTTGTAAAGGTCGAACATACGTGGAAGTGTCTTAAATTCATCGTCTTCCATATTTACTTTTGCCATGTAGCCGTCGAGTGTAGTGTAATAGTTGTAAACTACCGCATCGGCAGGCTCGTAACCACCTACACTACCGTAAGTTAAACGCAAAGTAGAGTTTGCATCGGGGTAAATACTATTTTTGGGAGCACGCTCCAAAAGTCCGGCAAGGAACAAACGTTTGCCTTTTTCCAAATCAACCGAAGCTTCTTCGCTAACGCCAAGTGCCGAAAAGTAAACTTCCAACGCATTGCCCATTGTTTTGTAAACCAAATCGTTGCTCAAAATAGTTAAGCGAGCATTTTTGTTTATCTCAAGAGCGGCAGCATACAATTTATCGGCGCTAAGTGTTTTGTATTTTGGTTTTGCCAAGAACTTTTCAAAACGAGCTTTGTCGGTAAAAATAGAGGTTGCAAAGGCAGTATTTGCAAAGGTTTCCACATCGCTACCAAAGATTGCTTTTGCTTGGCTGTCGGAATAAATTGCTTTTGCGGCTTCGATGAAACTAGCTTTTGCTTTTTCTAAATCAAAGTTTTCAAATACAGAGTTTGACGTATTGGTTAATACTTGTTTTTTTTCTGAGATAAGTTTTGCCAATTCTTTGTCGTCTTGTTTGCATTTAATTGTATTTTTTACTTCTATTGGCAAGCCCAACAAAGGTATTTGAGCCAAGAAACCGTCATTATTTGGCAAATCTAAGAAGGCATTCATGCGTTTTTCGTCGGTAAAAACCGAATTTTCGAACATTGCATCGGCAAACTTATCGCACGAGCCGTATTGTTTGCCCATTTCGGTTACTATGCTCATTTTGTATTTTTCATCTACATTGGCATTGAACATTTTAAGCAGTGCAAGGCTTACTTTTTTGTCGGTAGCCATGTTGTAGTCTTTAAAATATTCAGCCACTCCTTCTTTCATAGCGGCTAAATTGTCGGCAAGCAGCGCATTGTTGGTAGGTGCTTGTTTTAGAACACCTTCCAATCGGCGAGCACTCGATGAATATCGAATCGCTTCGCCTCCTAAATAAACGGCTTCGAACCAGAAATTTTTAACTTTTTCGGCATTTTTAATTGAACCGTTGGTATAATATTTTTTAATCAGTTCGATAGCCAAAGCATATTTAGATTTTCTAGTAGCGTCTTCGTTTACCCAATTTTGGTAAGTAGTTTGCCAAGTTTCTTTTTGTCCCACTACATCAAGGGCTGCTAAGCTTTGATTTTGCTTGATAGAATATTTCCAATAGTTAGCTGATTGTGAGTATTTTGAAGCATATTGGATTCTAACTTTATCGTCAGCTTTCATGTCTTCTTTCATAATGCCTAGTTTTTCGGTGCGCACCAATGCACGAATAGCATTTACGTTGTCTATCTCGTTTTGCACGCCCCACGATGTAAAATAGCGGTCGGTGCTTCCAGGATAGCCAAAAACCATCGTAAAATCTTTTTCGTGAATGCCTTTCAACGAGATTTTTAAGTGGTATTTTGCTTTCAAAGGTACATTGTCTTGCGAGTATTCGGCAGGGCTGCCATCGGGCGCAGTGTAAATTCTGAAAATAGAAAAGTCGCCTGTGTGGCGAGGCCATTCCCAGTTGTCGGTATCGCCGCCATATTTACCAATAGATGATGGCGGTGCGCCAACCAAACGAATGTCTTTAAAAGTTTCATACACAAACAAATAATAATGATTGCGCTCAAAAAAACTTTGCACTTTGGCTTCGTAATGCGTGCCTTTGATGGCTTCGGCTTCAAGTTTTTTAGAAATCTGACGAGCGGCTTCATCGCGTTGGTCTTCGCTCATGTTGTCGTTAAGGGCTGCCATTACTTTGTCTGTAACATCTTCTAAACGAACCAAAAACGTAGCGTGTTTTCCAGGGTTTGGAAGTTCTTCGGCATACGAATTAGCCCAAAAACCATCGGTCAAATAATCGTGCTCAATGGAGCTGTGCGATTGGATTTCGCCGTAACCGCAGTGGTGATTTGTAAAAAGCAAACCACTTGCCGAAACTACTTCGGCAGTACACGAGCCATGGTCGAGTGTTACGATAGCATCTTTGATGCTTGGTCGGTTGATGCTGTAAATGTCTTCAGCAGTGAGCTTTAAGCCCATTTGATTCATTGTTCCTATCTTTGCTTGTATCAAGAAAGGAAGCCACATTCCTTCATCGGCTTTTACCTGACTTGTAACAAAGAAAAGAATTGCTAGTGCAATAGATACAATTTTTCTTTTCATTTTAAAATTGAGTTTGAGTTTATAAATTATTTTTTTAGTATAGTGAAATAAATAATGTAAGTTCGTTGGTTTGTTGTTAATTAGAACGTTTTAATTGATTTATAGTTTGTTTCTTTTTTGTTTCCAAAGCTAATTCTGTTGTTCTTTCAAACAAAAAAAGCATCGCACTCAAAAGACTGCAAAGCTAATAATAATTTAATGAAAAATGAAAAATGGAAAATGAAAAAGAGGAAGGTAAAAATTAAGAACACTCAAAACAGTGTAGCCAAAGTTAAATTAGCACTAAATCCGTTAAGCCGTTGTTTAAATTTTATTTTAATTAGCCCCGACCTTCAGGTCTGGGCTAATTATAAACTGAAACAACGATTCGTAATTGTAAACTTTCTATTTAATTAAACTTCGTGAAATGATAATTTTTTGAATTTCGGAAGTGCCTTCGTATATTTGAGTAAGTTTGGCATCTCGCATGAGTTTTTCCACCTTGTACTCTTTTACATAACCATACCCTCCGTGAATTTGAACGGCTTCGGTAGTAACTTCCATGGCAATATCGGCGGCATATTGTTTCGCCATTGCGCTGGCTACGCTGTAATCTTTCTTTTGGTCTTTGAGCCAAGCTGCTTTAAGGCACAGGTTGCGTGCGTTTTCTATTTTCACAGCCATGTCGGAAAGTTTGAAGGCAAGCGATTGGTGATTGATGATTTTAGTACCAAAGGCTTTGCGTTCTTGCGAATATTTCAAGGCAAGCTCAAAAGCTCCCGATGCAATGCCCAAGGCTTGCGATGCAATGCCAATTCTGCCGCCGTTGAGTGTTTCCATAGCAAACTTAAACCCAAACCCATCGTCGCCAATGCGGTTTTCTTTGGGCACTTTTACGTCAGAAAACATCACCGAATGTGTGTCGGAGCTGCGCATTCCCATTTTGTTTTCGTGCGGACCTACCGAAATGCCAGCCCAATTGCGTTCTACTATAAACGCATTGATGCCTTTGTGTCCTTTTTCGGGGCTGGTGTGTGCTATTACAAGATAAGTTCCGGCACTATTTCCGTTGGTTATCCAGTTTTTGGTGCCATTGATAAGATAATGGTCGCCTTTGTCTTCGGCAAGGGTGCGCTGCTTGGTGGCATCGGAACCGGCTTCGGGCTCGGAAAGTAAAAAAGCTCCCATATAGTCGCCACGTGCTAGCGGTTTGAGGTATTTCTCTTTTTGCGCTTCGTTGCCATATTTTTCTAATCCCCAACAAACAAGCGAGTTATTAACCGACATGATAACACTTACCGACGGATCTACCTTCGATATTTCTTCCATTGCTAATACATACGAAACGGTGTCCATTCCGGCACCATCGTATTTCATGTCGGTCATCATGCCCATAAATCCTAGCTCGGACAAGGCTTTTACGTGTTTTGTTGGATAAAGAGATGTTTCGTCGCGTTCTAAAACGTCTTTAGAAATTTCGCGTTGTGCGTAATCTCTTGCAGCTTGTTGAATCATAAGCTGTTCTTCTGTAAATTCAAAATTCATAGTGCTTTTGGTTTTATATATAATTGTAAGTAATTTCTGTTTTTTAAGGTTTTAATAATACATTGATAGCGAAACTTAATAGCGACCGAAATTCTAAGAAAAGCAAAACTACGCAATCTTTTTCAAATTCTAATAACAAATTGTTACATTGTTAAATTGTTCTATTGTTATTTTATCATGAAAAATTGAAAAATTTACAATCTTAGCAACTTTTCAAAAAGTCACCATTTTTTTACACAACCAATACAGGAATAAGGTAACTTACTCGCTACCGAAATTCTAAGAAAAAACTATACAAATATATATATATTTTGAATAAGAAATATGAAAAATGAAAAAAGTTTCTAGCTCTTTTTTAATACTTACTCCTCATATTGCACTATGCGCTTGATTAACAAGGCAAAGCCAACGGCAAAGGCAATATTTCCTAAAAAAGCAAATCCTTGCACAAAGCTGTATGTTGAGCTTGTATAAAAACTTGCCGCCGCGCTTTGCATCGAAAGATAAAGCACCACATCGGAAATGATTCGAGCAAACGAACCTGCTGTTAATAAGATAGTAACAAGGTCTGTTTTTTTAGAAAGATAATAGGCACTTGCCAAAAAGATGAGCAAAGGAATAGCTAGCCGAATTAATAACGACAAAATAGCAAAAGGGCTGAATATTAATGATTCCATGTGTTGAGTTTTTATTGTTTTTGTGGAAGTTCGGGACTATTGTAAAAGAATTTTTTGATAGATAGCGGTAGAGCGTCTATCATTATATTTTCTTCTGGGAAGTTAGGGTTGTAAGCCAGCAATTCTTGGTCTTCGTCTTCTAAGCGTGAGGTTATATGTGTTTCGCCAGTGGCTTCAAAGTTATTTCCGCTTTGGTCGGTAAAATTGAAATAAAATCGAAAAACAGTTTGTTTGTTTACCGAACTTCCTGTTGCTTCCATGTGGCTAAATGTGCCGTAAGCTAGTTTGCCATATTTTACAAGTTGTATGTATTTTATGTTTTTAGAAATGCCAATGTAACTAAGAATTAGCCCTACAACCGGAAATATGAGTATGAATAGAAGAATAAAAGGCGAAAATACACCCTTTTTCATGCCTTCGATGCGCGAGGTTTGTGGTTCGTCTTTGAGATATTGAACTGGAACTACGTCGTTTTTGAACTTTGCGGTGCCTGTGTAGTAGCTACTGCCTTCAAATTGCTTTCCGTCAGCCACTTTGTACGAATAGACGTATTCATAAACGGGCGTATCGTTTTCACTAGCATTGGTTGGGCGAACTTCTAACAGCTCGGTTTGTGTGGTAATAGGGTCGTCGTCGGAAAATCGCCAGTCGGTAAAATCGACTAACATTCCGAAAATCAACATAAAAAGGCTTCCCATAAGAAAGAATGCCAAACCAATAATAGTGGCTACACCACTAAAAAAGATACTTAGCCTCGAAAAAAAAGGAATAGCACGCGCTTTTGCATCGCCATAACCCTTTTTGCCTAAATGCTTTGTAGTTGTCGAATATTTTGCTTTATGCCCTCGCATTTTGTTACGTTCTATTGTTAAATTGTTAATTCTTTTTTATCTTTTATCCTTCAATTTGTTATCTGTTGTTAAGTATCGTAGTTCGTTACAATAAAAATTCCATTTATCGTAAATAGGTAAATTTTGTTCTATTGTAAGTCTTGTTGCAAGTTTACTTTGTGATACTCTGTGAAAAAATTCAAGTTTCGCGTTACCTTGTTTTTGTTTTGCCAAATCCGAAATTAAACCTAATACTGTAATATTCCCACTTTTTGCCGTAATTTGCAATAAGCGGTCAATATTTATTTTATCGGTATTGCGAATTATCCAATCTATTAATACCCAAGTCAAACGACCTGAATATCTGCAATACATTGTTGTTTCTGCAATCAAATTTTCAATATCAATCGTATCCGTTCAATATTGAAATAATATATCTAATTTATCTTCCATTCTTGCTCTTCTAAAAAGTATTGAATTTTTTGTGCCCAATCTGTACGTATTTTATTGATAAGCAATGGAACAAAAACAAACAACATTTTGTATTTTGCAAAGTATTTATAAGTTAAGTCTGTTTTCATAAATAGTTTATATTATTCATAATAAAAAGCACTGAAAGTGCGAAATAAATTAGCGTAGGGCTGGTGCCCTACGAAATTAAGTAACCGGCAAAATAAAAGCTCTGAAAGAGCGTAATAGTGCGCCCTTTCAGGGCTTAATTGTTTTTAGTAAATTTTTGTCGTAGGGCTTGCGCCCTACGCTAGTATATTTTGCTCTTTCAGAGCTTTTTATAAGTAATTTATAACAATTATTTATTCACTACTCACTACCGAATAAGCTGCAAGATAATACTATTTTTTTGAAATAAAAAAAAACTTGCAGCGTTTTTTTTATTTTGTTCGTATGGTGAAATAAAAACGATTTTAAAAAAGCAGAACTAAATAAAAAAATTGAATTATGAAAAAACTTAATTTATTCAAAGCAACATTGTTCGTTGCACTTATCGCACTTGTAGGCTCGTGCGAAGACAAAATGGTAACTAGGCGCACTTATACCGCTTATACTCCGGTGTATATGTCGTATAGCCAATTGCGCACGGCAGTAAAAGTAAGTGCAAAAGACCAAAATGTAGAACTAAAGCAACCTGGCAAAATCTACTTCAAAGACAATTACATTTTCATCAACGAGCTGCACAAAGGAATACACGTGTACGACAATTCTGACACAAAAAATCCTAAGCATCACGCGTTTATCGAAATACCAGGCAATGTGGACATGGCTATAAAAGACAACATTCTTTATGCCGACAGTTATGTGGATTTGGTAGCTATTGACATTTCTAACTACAACGATTTGAAAGAGGTAAGCCGCGTGCAAAATGTTTTCCCCTACACGCTACCCGAAACCGACTATCAATACGCCATTGCAAAGCTCGATGAAGCCAAGGGCGTTGTACTTTCGTGGGAAGTGAACGAAGTTACTGATACATTAGAATATAACTTAGATAGATATTACTTTTTGAACAACAACGTGGATTTTGCATTAGATGCTAGCACGGTTGGAACTCAAGAAGCGTCGTCGAATGGTACAGGTGGCTCAATGGCACGTTTTATCATTTACCAAAATTCGTTTTATGTGCTCAAGTCGTATGAATTAGAAGTGTTTGATATTTCGATGCCCAACAAATTTGAGTCGGTAAAAAAGATAAGCATGAACCGAGTAGCCGAAACGGTTTTTATTTCTAACGGCAGGTTGTTTGTGGGTACACAAACCGGTATGCAAATTTATGACCTTCAAAACCCTGAAGCCCCCAATTTTATTAGCGACTTCAACCACGTGCAATCGTGCGACCCTGTGGTAGTAAAAGGCAATTTGGCGTATGTAACCCTTCGCTCAGGTACTACTTGTGGCAACGTATCAAATCAGCTCGATGTGATTGATATTTCGACCATTACAGCTCCCAAGCTATTGAAAACATACCCTATGACTTCGCCTCATGGCTTGGGCATTAGCACCAACAATGTGCTCTTTGTTTGCGATGGCGATGCCGGTTTGAAAATTTACAACGCTACCGACCCGCTTACCATTAGCGACAACCAAATTGCAGTTTTCCCAAACATCAATATGTTCGATGTTATTCCTTTGCCCACTGTACTCCTTGCTATTGGCGGCGATGGTTTGTATCAATACGATTACTCTAATCTTAAATTGTTCTATTGTTAAATTGTTAAAAGGTTGAAATGCTTAATTGTCATTTTTACCTTTTACCTTTTATTTTCAATTTTCAAATTACGATATGGTAAAATTATTTTTGTGGTGGTGTATAGCAGCATTGGCACTAACAGGCAACAAACTTTACTCGCAAGAGCCTGAATTTAAACGAAGTTCGATTAAAATAGGAGCCGGAGTTGGCATGAATGAAGGCGAAAATGAAATTGGCAATGGCATCGTTTATTCGGTAGGTTGGCAGAAGAGTTTTGGAAAGAAAAATAAACTTCGGATAAATCCCAATGTACTCATAGGAGGTTTTTTACCAATCGGAATAACCGACACCAGAGACCAATTTTATAGAATCACTTCACTTTCGCTAAACGTTCACTATGACCTGCTTCGCTACAAGGCGGTTTCGATAGTAGTAAGCAATGGCGGTTTTTTTAATTATTCGCGAGGACTTTTAGGCACAGGCGGTTGGTTTGATGTAAACTACAATGGTTCGGAGTATTTCGCAGCAGCCTATTTTGGATACAGTGGCGCAATTGGCTTGCGCATTGCCCCAGCCCAAAGGCGATTTGCCTACGAACTTAGACCAATTAATATACAAATTGGAAACAATCGGTTTATATTATCTTGTTTGATGCTTGGAATAGATTTTAAACTAAAAGCTAAGTAGTATTTTTTCGTAGCGGCATAAGTAGTGTTTGAAAGAAAACTACGCAAAATCGGTTCGACCGGCTTGTCTGATGATTTGCTAACAGCCTAACCGACAGACCGACAAGTCGGTCGAACGGTTTTTGTCAGGTCGGGGAAATGAAAACCACAGAAAATTGGGCTTTGAGTAATTGTTTGAATTTAGTTTATATTAATCAAAATAGAATTTTCTCGCAGAGTTTTTTCATAAATAGTATAAACTAATTTTAATCATTTACTTATTTGTTTGTTACTTAGTAATTGAGGCTTGTGTATGTTGTTTTAAGGTTGGCGGCTTTGTTTTCGGTTTTTTTAATAATACCTGTTTTTTTTTAATTAGGAATTAGGAGTTAGGAATTAGGAGTTGCGGGATTTGGTGATTGATTTCCAAGTTGTAGGAATTGGTTTTGGGAAAATTTTCCAAGGGTTTTGGGTTTTGTTGCAAGGGTTTTGGGTCGTGTGCAGAGGGTTTTGGGTTTTGTTACAAAGGTTTTGGGTTTGCTTCCAAGGGTTTTGGGTTTTGTTACAAAGGTTTTGGGTTTGCTTCCAAGGGTTTTGGGTTTTGCTCCAAAGGTTCTGGGTTTGCTTCCAAAGGTTTTGGGTTTTGCTCCAAAGGTTTTGAGTAGTCGCGAAAGGTTTCCGAGTGGT
>JAIFNL010000002.1 GCA_020047755.1 Bacteroidota bacterium | reverse complement strand
AATATTTACCTAAGTGTTTTTCCTTCTTCGGAGAAAGATGTGGTACTAAAGGCGGTTCAAGTAGCTACGAAAGAAATACGCCACGAACTTTCGCAAAAAGTAAAATCACAACTGCGAAAAGTGCCCGATTTACGTTTTTACATTGATTCGAGCCTGGATTATATCGACAAAATAGACGATTTATTGAAAAAATAAAGATCCAAATAAAATATACAATTAATTTTGGTTCGTTGCTTAAAAAGTAATCGTTAATTGTAAAAAAAACGGCACGCCGTAGAGATGCGCCGTGTGCGTCTCTCACATTGCAAGCCCGACAGGTTTTTAAAAACCGTAGAAGTTCAATATCAATGCTTTTAGTGTCCGCTGAGAGCATGGGCGGTTATTCATTTTTAATCCTTTCCGGATTTTGTTTTTTTGAATTAGCTTGTAAATTACTAAAAAATAATTTACAAAAAGTCTATTGTCTTAATAATCAAAATGATTGGCAATTATAAAAAAATGAAACTAACATTAAAAAGTGTATGCGTTTTGATAGCATTTTTTTGCTTTGATTCATTACAAGCACAACAAGTACAGAATGTTACATTACAGTTAAAGTGGAAACATCAGTTTCAATTTGCCGGCTACTATGCCGCCATCGAAAAGGGTTACTACAAAGAGCTTGGTATTAATGTAAATTTGGTGGAAGCCATTGAAGGACAGAATCCTAACGATGAGGTTTTTTCGGGCAAAGCCGAATTTGGAATCTGCTCGTCCGATATTTTGTTGATGCACTCGCAAAGCAAAAAGGCAGTTGTTTTAGCAACTGTATTTCAGCATTCGCCTTTTATTTTACTGGCTTCGAAGCAATCGGGCATTGAAAATGTGCACGACCTAGTAGGCAAGCGTATTGCCTTAGAGCCTAATGCTGCCGATATTATTGTTTACATGGCAGACGAAGGCGTTCCTATCGAAAAATGTATCATCAATCCTCATTCGTTCGATACAAAAAAGCTATTAAACGGCGAAATAGATGCCATTTCGGCTTTTTCGACCGACGAACCGTTCATTTTGCAAGAAGCAAATTTCGAATACACTATCATTTCGCCTTCTGCTGGCGGCATCGATTTTTATGGCGAAATATTATTTACAACCGATTCGCTTATAAATAAAAATCCAAAGTTGGTCAGTAATTTTCGCAAAGCATCGCTCAAAGGCTGGAAATATGCCATGGACAATCGGCAAGAAATCATAGAACTTATTTACAACAAATACAGCAAACGGCACAGCTTAGCCCATTTACAATTTGAAGCCGAGCATACTGGACACTTAATTTTGCCCGATGTGGTAGAAATTGGTTACACAAACCCAGGAAGATGGGAATCGATAGTAGAAACCTACAAAAAGCGAAATTTACTCAGCCCTTCTTTTACAACCAAAGGCTTGTTGTATTCTGATTATTTAAAACCCAAAGCAAACATTCCTTGGAAACTAATTGCTATATTCTCTTTAATTGTTGTAATTATTGGTTCTATCGCCCTGTTTTTTTATAAAGTATCGGCTAAATTGAAAAAAGAAATAGAAAATAGAATAAAAGCCGAAATGCAAATTAAAAAATTATCAATTGCCATTGAACAAAGCCCAACTACTATTTTAATCACCGATATTAAGGGAAATATAGAATATGTAAACCCTAAATTTATGGAACTTACCGGATACTCTATTCAAGAAGTAAAAGGCAAAGATACACGTATTCTGAAATCGGGCAAAACGGATAAAAAAACGATAAAAGAGCTTTGGCAAACAATTACTTCTGGCAAAATTTGGCAAGGTGAATTTATCAACAGAAAAAAAGGTGGTGATGAGTTTATCGAAAGTGCTTTAATTGCACCAATTTTTGACCAAATAGGCACAATTATTAATTATATTGCAATAAAAGAAGATGTAACAGAAAAAAAACGACAAGAAGAACTCATTAAGCAAAAAAACATACAGTTAGCCGAATTAAATGCCACGAAAGATAAATTTTTCAGTATTATAGCTCACGATTTAAGGAATCCTTTTAGTGGTATTTTAGGCTTTTCAGATTTATTGGTCAATTCTACCAGAGAATATAGTAGCCAAGAAATAAGTCAATATGCTGGATTTATAAATCAGGCAGCACAAAATGCGTACAAGTTACTCGAAAACCTTTTGGAGTGGGCAAGAGCGCAAACCGGAAAAATAGAATTTAAGCCACTAGAAACAGACCTAAATAAATTAGTGCTCGATATAATTAGTTTATTAGAAAACAGTGCAAAAGCAAAAAGCATTTCAATAAACAATCAGGTATCTGCTAATTTATTTGTTTTTGCCGACGTCAATATGCTCAATACCATATTGCGCAATTTAATTACAAATGCTATAAAATTTACCCAAACAAACGGACAAATAACCCTTTCGTCGCTTGTACAAAACAACGAAGTAATTATTACAGTAAGCGACACAGGAGTTGGAATAGACAGCGATACCTTGGCTAAATTATTTAACATAAGCGAAAAGGTTTCACATTTAGGCACCAATGACGAAAAAGGAACAGGATTAGGATTGCTACTTTGCAAAGAATTTGTGCTAAAACACGGCGGAAAAATTTGGGTAGAAAGCGAGCTAGGAAAGGGAAGCGATTTTAAATTTTCGTTGCCATGCGTTGATGCTGTAAACTCTAAACCATAAGGCATTTTGCTAAAATGTGATACAAAATAAAAAAAGCAAACTTTGATTAGAAAGTTTGCTTTTTATTATTGTTTAGAATTTGAGTTCTTACTTTTTAATAAATTTTTGAGTAGAAACCAATTCATTTTGAGTAGTTAAGTGTATAAAATATATACCTTTGCTCAAGGTAGAAGTATTTATTTCAATTTTAGAACTAAAATCATTCAATTGAATTAATTTTTGCCCTGTAATCGAAAGTATTTCTATTTGAGTAATTGTTTCACTAGCTTCTACAATCAATTTATTTTCAGTAGGGTTTGGATACATTTTAAATTCAAAATTAAAATCCTGCATTCCGGTAGAAGTTGTTGAGTGGTAGCCAATGTACTCGGTAGTGCCTGAAGTAGCGTTATTAGCGGCGGCTTCGGTTATTGCAACCCATTCGCCAGTGCCATCGAGTACGCTAATGTTTATATTTCCTTGAGTAACCGTTGGTTTTCTGTAAAAACCTTTGTCTGCTCCCCAAACTCCAGCTGCGTAGATGCAATCGACTCTATTACTCCATGCTTTGCCACCTTTCAAAAGAGCTACAGGGTCGTCGCCATTAAAATAGCAAGCTGTTGTGCCTATTGCAGTAGAAATAGCATAAGCAGGTGCATTTGAGTCGGCATTTTTAAACACTTTTGTTTCGCCTGCTGCAATTGTACCTGTGATAGGGTCGCCATTTACATAATCACCTGTAGGTGTTGAAGTTCCCGACCATCTACCTACATAGTAGCCTGTTAAATCGACAGGTGCTAAACCTACGTTGGTTATTTCGATAAATTTATTGTTACCAACCGAACCTTCGTAATATTGGGTAATGATAACTGAGCCTACTGCGCTGGCATCTACCACATTAATGGTAAAATTTTGGTACATTGTTTTGCTGCCATCGGTCAATTTTAAAGAAACAGAATGTGCGCCCAAATCGTTAGCCGTTGGCGTGCCTTGCAATATTTGGCTTGCCGATGACGATTTTTGAGATGCAAAACTTAACCACGAAGGTTTTGTTTCAGCAGTTATTGCAAGCGTTTTTCCATCGTTTCCTGTGGCATTTATGGTATAAGAATACAAAACGCCTTCTTTAGCATTTATAATAGGAGTAGAAGTAAATGCCAACGAATTGCCATCGGTTACAGTAATTACAAAATTTTGCAAAGTTTCGTTTGTTCCATCGCTTACTTTGAGCGAAATGGTATTCTCGCCCAAATTATTGGGAGTTGGAGTTCCGGTAAGCGTGGCAGTTGTAGCTGTTACTTTGCTTATTGTGAAGGTTTTCCCCTCTCCGCCCGTTACCGTAATAGAGTAAGTATAAACTTGGTCTTGAGTAGCCGTAGTTGTTGGAGTGCTGCTAAAACGTAAGCCCGAACAGTTGTTTTCCCAAATACACAAAACCCATTCTGGGTGGTCAACATACGGGTTGCGATTGCCTTGAAATGAGTAACCTGCGTTATTCCTAACTGTTTCTTTGGTGCTAACTGGATCGTTTTTGTGCCAGTCCAATAAAATAGCCAAGAACCAATTAGAAAACACTTGGTTTTCTGTTCCATTGAGCATTGCGTGCGACCAACCATCTACTTGAGTTTCGTAGCGAGTAGCAAAATAAAATAAAGCGCGTGCAATATCGCCTTTGAACTCGTCGAGAGGTTCAAATACTGTTGCCGAATAGCCAGAGGTTGAATTTGCACCTAATTTACTTCCATTTCGAGAAGTCCAAGTGGCTGAACTTACTTCGCCAAAGGGATTATTGCTACGCATTCCGTTTACTTTTCCATCGCTGGGATAAATGTGATGAAAATCAGAAACCATGGGAGAAGCTTCGCTAAATACACTTTGTGGCATAATGTGCTCGCGGTTGTAACAATCGCCTTCGTTGGTATAATTTCCGCACTGCTTTTGACCATGCGAATAGTTGTAAGGGTCTGCCCCTGTTGGATTTTCTGAATACATATCCCATACAAAACCATCTTCGGGGTCTGTATCGCCCGTTACGTAAGCAGAATAGAGTGCGCTATAACTTTGAGCATTGTGCCCATTGGTTATAATTGTTTTGAGGGCAGTTTTTAGTTCGTACCCTGATTTGCCCTCGGCATTGGTATAATAACCCGCCGGAGCTTGTGCTAAGCTGCTTAAAAATAAGAAACTAAGTACAATTGAAGTAAAAAGTCTAATCATTTTTTTTTTTGATTTTGAGTAATTAAAATTTAAAATTAGAAATTAAGAGTAAAAGAATTGGGAATTAGGAATTAGGAGTTAGGAATTAATTCTTTCATTTTTCATTCCTAATTCCTAATTACTTTCTAATTAATTTGTTTACTGCATTTATAATACCTTCAGCATCGTAGCCAGCATCTTTGTAGAGTTGGTTTTGAGTGCCATGTTCCATAAATTTGTCGGGAATGCCAAGCCTTACAACGGTAGCAGAGTACGAATTTTCGGCAGCAAATTCCAATACTGCACTTCCAAAGCCTCCCGAAATAACGCCGTCTTCGATGGTAATGATGTATTTGAAATTCTCAAATACAGTTTTTAATATGTTCGTATCCAAAGGTTTCACAAAACGCATATCGTAATGTGCAATGCTCATGCCTTGTTGTTCAAAATATTCTTGTGCTTTTACTACGCTGTTTCCAGTAGTGCCAATGCTCAAAATAGCAAGTTCTTTGCCGTCTTTTATTTTTCTGCCTTCGCCAATTTTCAGTTCTTTAAATTCTTTTCTCCAATCGGTCATAACACCTTTTCCGCGCGGGTAGCGAATCGAAAACGGACCTTTTCCGCCAAGCTGCGCGGTAAACATCAGATTGCGAAGCTCTTCTTCGTCCATAGGTGCCGAAACAATGAGGTTAGGCACTACGCGCATGTAAGCAAGGTCGAAAAAACCATGGTGAGTAGCTCCGTCGTCGCCCACAAAGCCGCCGCGGTCGAGGCAAAACACTACATCGAGGTTTTGCAAAGCCACATCGTGAATCACTTGGTCGTAAGCACGTTGCATGAACGAGGAATAAATATTGCAAAAAGGAATAAATCCTTGAGTAGCCAATCCAGCCGAAAATGTAACGGCGTGTTGCTCAGCTATTCCCACATCAAAGGCGCGGGTTGGCATTTTTTCCATCATTATATTGAGCGAACTGCCACTTGGCATAGCGGGCGTGATGCCTAGTATTTTGTCGTTTTTTTCGGCAAGTTCTACCAGTGTATGCCCAAAAACATCTTGAAACTTAGGAGCTTCGGGTTCGAGGCTTATTTTTTCAATTTTTTCGCCAGTGTTCTTATCAAATGGACCTGCGGCGTGCCATGCCGTTTGGTTTAGCTCGGCAGGTCTAAAACCTTTGCCTTTTTGAGTTTTAACGTGCAACAGTTTAGGTCCAGGAATATCTTGAAGGTCTTTTAAAATTTTAGACAAATAAATAACATCGTGTCCATCAACAGGTCCAAAATATCTGAAATTCAAGGATTCAAACATATTACTTTCTTTCAAAATAATGGATTTGATGCCATTGTCTATCTTTGAAATTAAAGCTTGTGTGTTGGGTCCGAATTTTTTTATTTTTCCTAAAAAATTCCAAACTTCATCTTTCAGTTTGTTGTATGATTTAGAAGTGGTTATATCGAGAAGATATTCGTTGAGCGCACCTACATTGGGGTCGATTGCCATGTTGTTGTCGTTCAGAATAACCAGAATATCAGAGTTTTGTATTCCGGCATTGTTCAAGCCTTCAAACGCCATTCCGGCGGTCATAGAACCATCGCCAATGATGGCTACCACTTTACGCTCTTTTTCATTTTTGAGCTTTGCCGCAACAGCCATACCCAAAGCGGCTGAAATAGAAGTAGATGAATGTCCTACGCCAAACGCATCGTAAGGGCTTTCGCTGCGAAGCGGAAAACCGCTTACTCCTTTGTAAGTTCGGTTGGTGTGAAAAACATCTCGCCGTCCGGTAAGTATTTTATGACCATACGCTTGGTGTCCTACGTCCCAAACCAGCAAATCGTAAGGCGTATTGTAGGCGTAATGTAGTGCTACGGTTAGCTCTACTACACCCAAACTTGCACCAAAATGACCAGGGTTTTTTGAAACGATGTCGATAATATATTGCCTTAACTCTTTACTTACATCAATCAACTGCTCTTCAGATAGTTTTTTTAAATCTGCTGGCGAATCAATTTCTTTAAGTAATTTACCCGGAATAGCTTTCATATTTCGTTTGTTTTGTGAGTATTATTCTGTAGTTTTTAATCGGCAAAGATAATTGTTTTTTGGAATGTCTCCAAGCGTAAAATCATGTTTCAGTAAATTGTTAAATGGTTAAATGGTTCTATGGTTCTATGGTTCTATGGTTTTATTGTTTAATTGTTGAGAATGTAGATTTTTTCAATAATTAAATTCATATTACAATAAAACAGCCATTTAACCATAGAACCATAGAACCATAGAACCATAGAACCATAGAATTTAATTCTTTATAAATTTTTGCAACTCGGTATAACCTGTTTTTTCGGTTACTTTCACAAAATAGATGCCTTCTTGCAGTTCTGAAATCGAAACCGATATTTTTGTATTCGACTCGGTTTGTTGTAACAACAACTGTCCTGTAATCGAAAGAATTTCAATGCGTTCTATTTCATTCGTGCTTTCTATTACTATTTGGTCGTGTGCCGGATTTGGATAAATGCTGAATGTTTGCTTTACATTTTCAACACCCTGCGAAGCTTCGCCATGGAAACCTAAATATTCTGGCATTTTTGAACTTGCACTATGTACGCTAGCTAAACTAGTTTCAACCCATTCGCCAGTTCCGTTTAGAACGCTTATCGCAGTATTGCCTTGTGTTACATTTGCCTTTCGATAGAAGCATTTTGCTGCTCCCCACACACCGGTTGAATATATACAATCTACTCTATCTTCCCATGTAATTCCGTTAAGGGTTAAAGCCACTGGGTCATCTCCATTTACAAAAGTAGCTTCGGTTGATGCAACAGCGTTACTAACAGCATAAGCAGGAGCTACTGCTTTTGAATTTTTATATACTAGAGTTTGCCCTGCTTCTATTGTTCCTGTTAAAACTCCACCATTTGCATAATTACCCGTTGGGGTTGAAGTAGAGCCCCATCTGCCTAAATAATAAGAACTTAAATCAACTGCTTGTGTTCCAATATTTGTAATTTCAATATATTTATCGCTCCCATCGGTGGTGCTTTCTTCTGTATTTCCTTCGTAATATTGAGTAATAATTATGTTATTTTTTTGATTGGGGTCAGAAATTAGAATTTCAAACTCTTGGGTAATTGTTTTTTTCTTTCCTGCATCGTCAGTTAAGGTAAGCACAACGGAAGCTTTTCCTAAGTTGCTCATGCTGGGCGTACCGCTCAAGGTTGCGGGCAAAGTGCTCGAACTGAGTGTGAGCCAGTCGGGTTTGGTAGCCGAAATATAAAAAACAGCACCTTCGTCGCCAGTTGCTGTGATGGAGTACGAGTAAAGTTGTCCGGCATTTATTTTGGTTACAGGAGTTGAAGTAAATTTGATAGGATTTCCATCAATAACTTCTATTTCAAAATTTTGATAAATGCTCGTTGTTCCATCGCTCAGTTTTATAGATACGCTGTGTTTTCCAATATCCGAAAAAGCAGGTTCGCCCGAAAGCGATGCGCTTGCATTGCCTGTGGCACTTGTGCCTGCTGTAAAAGTAAGCCAAGCGGGAACGGTTTCGCCTGTAATAGTAAGTTGCGCATTGCCACCCGAAGCCGAAATGTTGTAAGAATAAGACTGCCTGTCGGTTAATTTTTTGTTGGGAGTAGAAGTAAACCAAAAGCCCGAACAGTTGTTGTTCCAAATGCACTCAACCCACTCTGGGTGGTCGATGAATGGATTTCTGTTTTTTTGATAAGTAAAAATCACATTGTTGCGGTTTCGTTCAAATTCATCTACTGGGTCTTCGGCATTCCAGCGCAAAAGGTCGGAAAGTAAAGCGTGCTGTGGCAGAATTGTGTTTTGTTCGGTTGGCAAAAAGTCAATCACTTCCAAATTGGGTTCACCGTTTTCGCCTTCGTAGCGCGTAGCCATGTAGAAAATAATGCGGGCAGCGTCGCCTTTCATGTTGTCTTTTGGTTTCCAAATCCATTTGGTTGTACTGTAATAACAACCTGTTGCAAATCCGTTGTCAAGGTATTCAATTTCATTGGTTTCGGCAAACCAGCGGTTGTTGCGCATACCATTTACATCGCCGTCGGCAGGCTTTAGGTTGTGTGCATCGGTGCCAGGACCAGGATCGGTGGTAGTGAGCGACCCGCGCGACTTTGCCCACACATGCTCTCGTTCCCAGCCATTGCCGCTGTTCCACTCTTGCGCTGCGTCAATCGACCTACCACAATAAAAAAGCTGCACATTTGCCGCGTTGTTTGGGTCTTTGTCCGATTGCTTCAAAATATCCCACACGTCGGTACCAGGATACGTTGAGTTACTTGAATATGGAAACTGAGTATGTCCTTTGATGATGTTGTAAAGAGCCGTTTTTAGTCCGGCTCCGCCAAGATTTTCTGTTCCGTTGTAATATCCCTCCGGAACCTGTCCGTTGAGAATGAAGCCGGAAAAAAGAAACAAAATGAGTATTAATTTTTTCATACGTTTGTTTGTTTGTTTTTTTTGAGATAATTAACAATTAAGCACCAGTGCTATTTTATTTTTTGAGCACCCCCTTTGCTATTTACTTATTTTTAAGCACTTGGCAAAGGAAATACGCAATTAATTTTGGTTCACTATTTACTTATACGATTCTATTTGAACCTTAGATTCAAATAATGACTTTATTTTTTTAGATGGGCTAATTTATAGAATATTGAAATGTATTGAGGGTTTGAAAGAAAACTACGCTAAATCGGTTCGACCGGCTTGTCCGGTCTGTCCGATAATTTAATAGCCTAACCGACAGACCGACAAGTCGGTCGAACGGTTTTTGTTTTCAAATTTTTCGTTGAAATGCTTAACTCATTATTTTAGAGAAAAGTGGGCAAACTTACTTATAATTTAAGTTACATTTAAAAAAAACTTTACCTCTTTTGGCTTTCGTTTTTGTAAACGATTGATTTGTACTAAAATAAATAGTATTTTTGTTGGAATGTTTAAAAACATAATTCTTTCATTGTGTTTAGTTTAGATAAAAAGTACAAAAAAAGTCACCATGCGTTATTGATACAGGAGACTCCAAAATCATCGTATCAATTGGCTAACTGCTAAAATTATAATGGTTTTTGAAAAAATTACCAAGCAATATTGATACGATGACTTTAAGTCATCGTATCAATTAGCCGACAGCCAAAATTATAATGCTTTCGCCAAAATTATAATGCTTTTCCCAAAATTATAATTATTTTACAATCTATTTCAATCTATTAAAAAAAAGATTTTCAAATTTTTGTATTAGAAAATTATACAAATATTAAGAGAAAAAAGAAGTTATAACAGTTTTTCATTGGCTTGTTCTAAAAAGAAATTCATAATTAATTTGGAATAAAACCTTTTGTGTTCCAATAATTTTAAAAACAAATCTCGCAGCTGGGTTAAATATCCTTTTTCTTTGGCTTTGTACAAAACGGTCAATGTGCCAATGCACTTTATATCATTCCACTGGGCTACTTCTCGCGCTTTTTTATCGTCTATTAGCAAATAATTTGCCTGCAATTCTTTGTATAGCAAGATACATTCTGTTTCGCCAATATCTATTCCGTTTATAGGAAAAACTTGGTAAGAGGTTTTTTGTATTTTTTTTGAAAGCTGTTCTAATTCAGATTTGTAAGTGCTAATTGCATTATGGCTTGTCAATTCTTGCCAAACCGCTTCGGGAATGCAATAACTGCCATATAATTCGTCTAATAAGTAGAGTTTGTCTATTAAAAGCAAAGATATTAAAGGGCTTGTATCGGCTATTATAAGCATTTATAAGTTTTTTAAAAGTTCCAGTTCGTTTTTTACATCATCAATGGTAATATTTGAAATAGGAATACCTAATTCTGCCAATATATTTTCAAAATCGAAGGTGTGAAATCCGGCTAAATTAGCGGCTCTTGCAAGGCTCAATTTGCCGTATTGAAACAAACTAATGGCTGCCCATAATTTGAGCTGTTTACCAAATTCAGTTGTATTCTGGTTGAGCGATATTAATATATCGGGTTGAATATCAATATTTAATGTTAATGTTTGCATATAATTTTTTTTATTAAAAACTTTTTTACAAATATACAAAAATTTATTTGCAAAAAAAAATGATAAATCTGTAACGATGAATGCAAAACAGAACGGCGTTTATTGATACAGGTTGCTTCAAAGTCATCGTATCAATTAGCTTTCGCCAAAATTATAATGCTTTTTGAAAAATTATAATGCTTTTGAAAAAATTATAATGCTTTTTGAAAAATTATAATGCTTTT
>JAIFNL010000299.1 GCA_020047755.1 Bacteroidota bacterium | reverse complement strand
GCTTCTTTTACAGAGGTGCGAAAGTATAAAAATAAATTCAATTTTCAAGTTTTATTTTTAACTTTTTATCAACAAAAATACGTTTTTTTTAAATCTCTGTTTTTGCGTAAATTTTGGAATGTATATTGTGTAATTTAAACTGATATTCTCAAAAAAAAAGTTTATCTTTACCAATGAAATAAACTTTTTAGCGTGTTTTGTCAAAATTTCGTATTAAAAAAAAAAATATTAACTCTGTTTTTGTTTTTTTTGAAGACAGAAAAAACGATTTTATCAACACTTTTTATAAAATATATGGTTTTAATTTCAGATTTTCAGCGCAAATTGCATTTTGCCGCAGACATAAAAAAAATAAAAATCAATAAAATTGCATTTGCAACACTTTTTGTATTCCTTTTGCTTTTTGGAAAAAATAATGCGTATTCTACTGATAATGAAATTTTAAAGCTAGAAGGTTTAGTTAAAAATGTAACGGGCTGCTATGATGACAAAAATGGATTTCTCAAATTTTATGCCGTCGGTGGAACTCCTTCGTATATTTACACTATAAACAATTGGCAATCAAGCCAAAGCACTGGTGATTTTTTGAACCTCGATGTGGGTTTTTATACCTTAAAAGTTAGAGATGCCCTTAACAATGAAGCCTCTATTGAAGTAGAAATAACTCAGCCTGAGGACTTTAAGCTAATCGGTCAAAAAACAAACGTAACTGGCTGCTTTGGCGATAACAATGGTGCAATTTCACTTTCGGGCAGTGGCGGCACAATACCTTATGAATTTTCAATTAATAATGGTGTTGATTTCTACGCATCTAATTCTTTCTCAGAGCTTTATGCTGGATATTACAGTATCGTAAAATAACCATTTCTACAATTTGGACAAACAATGTAACTCCTTGTTTTGCAGATAGAAATGGAACTGCCGAAATTATTTTTTCGGGTGGAACGGGAACTCATACTTTTTCTATTGATGGAACTACTTTTCAAGAAACCGAACTTTTTGAAAACTTAGCTGCCGGAAGCTATACTGCTCGTGTTAAAGATATTAATAGCTGTTCTGCCGAAAAAAACTTCACTATTTTTCAACCCGACAAATTGTTTTTAGATTCTGTAAAAACCACTAATTTAAGTTGTTACAATTCGAATAATGGAAAAATCTCTATTTTTGCACATGGAGGCATTTTGCCTTTAAAATACACAATTGGCAATGAAAATTACACAACGAGCTCATTGTTCGAAAATTTAGCGGCTGCTGATTACAATGTAAAAGTACAAGATGCAAATGGCTGTTTTGTTTTGCAGCAAGTCTCTATTTTTCAGGAAGATGAATTAAAATTTTCTGAAATTCATACGCACGTAAGCTGCAATAATTTAAACGATGCCACAATTACGCTTTACGCTTCGGGAGGCGCAGGAACATACAGATATTCAATCAATTCTGGAGCAAATTACCAAGCAACAAATAATTTTGCAAATTTATCGGCTAAAAACTACCAAGCCATCGTACAAGATAAAAATGGCTGTTCAAAAAGCATAACTATCTTAATAACAGAACCTAGTGCAATTATTATAAATTCTATTTTGACCGAAAATCTCGTTTGCAACGGCGACTCAACTGGAAAAATTACAATAAATAGCGAAGGCGGAACAGGAACTCTCTTTTATTCAATTACTTCCGGTCAAGAATTTCAAAACCAAGCTAGTTTTCAAAATTTAAAAGCGGGCTATTATTCCATTTTAATTCAAGATGAAAATCTGTGCAAACAAACGGGTTCAGCTACACTTAAAGAACCAATTTTTGATGTAAACTATTCAAAACAAGACATTAAGTGCTTCGGAGAAGCCAATGGCTCAGTCAGTTTTTCAGTTTACGGAAGTTTTCCACCATTTCAATTTTCGAGCAATAATGGAGTTAATTATCAAGAAGTTACAGCATTCATTGGTCTTTCAAAAGGAATTTACAATTTTGTAGTAAAAGACCTAAAAAATTGTAAAAAATTAAAAATAATTGAAATTTTAGAACCTAACGAGTTGCTAATGAACGAAGAAATTAATTCAGGCTGTAGCAATGCGCAAGACGTTTCTATCAAATTCAATACGCAAGGTGGGAAAACGCCCTACCGATTTTCAATCGACAATGGGCTTCATTATCAAGTAGAAAGCCAATTTTCAAACCTTACAGTTGGTAATTATTCGCTCAAAATTTTAGATGCAAACAACTGTTCAAAATCCAAAAGCACCTCAATTCTAGCTCCCGACGTGCTAAAAGTTGCTGGAGTACTCGAAAATTTACGCTGTTTCAACGACTTTTCGGGGAAAATAGAATTAAATGTAAAAGGTGGTACAAAACCTTATTATTTCTCTATTGATAATGGAATTACTTTTCACGAAGATAGTATTTTTTCACAATTAAAAGCCAATAATTACCCTACAATAATAAAAGATAAAAATAATTGCCAAAAAGCTCTTTTTCTGAGCTTGACCGAACCTCAAAAATTAGCATTCGTAAGCAAAGAAATATCGAATATCGATGGCTGCTTTGGCGATAAAAATGGGAGTATTTTCGTATCTGCAACCGGCGGGAGTGGCAATAAAAGCTATGCTTTGAACAATAGCAACAATTTCCAAAGTTCGGGGTTGTTTGAGAATTTGCAAGCAAGCGAATATCTTGTAACTGCCAAAGATACAAATAATTGCAAAATATCGACCACCGTACAAATTATTCAACCCAATGCTCTTAAAATAGACCAAATTACCAAAAAAAATGTAGAAACCTGCTTCAATTTTAGCGATGGAAACCTTGATATTAAAGCAATTGGCGGAACACTTCCACTACTCTACTCAATTAATAATGGCGAAAATTTTCAATCAATTGGCTACTTTTCAAACCTCAAAGCAGGAAATTATAATTTACTCATAAAAGATGCAAGTAGTTGTAATACAGATAGTTTAGCTGTCATTACACAACCAAGTGAACTGACAATAAATTTTCAAAAAACGGATATTTCATGCTTTGCCCAACAAGACGGTGAGATAAAATTGCAAGCAAAAGGCGGCGTGGGAACTTATGAATTTTCGATTAATAATGCATTGAATTTCAGTGCAAATAGCACATTTAGCTTTTTAGAAAAAGGAAATTATTCTATTTTGGCAAAAGATGGCAATAATTGCCGAACAACTCCCGTCATAGTAAGCATAACTGAACCGGAAAAGCTGATTTTCAGCGAAATAAAAAAAGTAGATTTGAATTGCGATAGAATAAATGCAGGCGAAATATTAGCCAAAGCCACTGGCGGAACTGGTGTAATTACCTATAAATTAGATAATTCAATGGAACAACTCGAAGGGATTTTCAAAAATCTGTCTCCTGGCGTACATGCGCTAAAGGCAGAAGATGAAAACAAATGTGTGCTGTATGCTGATATAGAGCTAATTGCATCGGGAAATATGTGCATTGTTATCCCAACAGCCTTTACGCCCAACGAAGACGGAATAAACGACACTTGGGAAGTACAACATCTCGAACTTTACCCCGAAGCTTGGGTACAAATTTATGACCGAAATGGAAATACCATAACACGCTACAAATCAGGAGAAATTGGCTGGAACGGAAATTTTAACAGCAAGCCAATGCCCATGGGAGCTTATTGGTATAGAATAAAACTAACCAAAGATTCTGAAATTATCAAAGGAAATATTTCCTTAATTAGATAAAAAAAAAGCAGGTTTTTATTCTTTTATCCGTTTGTGCTTCCAGCGTTTGTGAGACCAAAGCCAATCTCCAGGCTCTCGTTGAATAATTTCTTCCAACGTTTTCATATAGATTTTGGTAATTTCACCTTGCGGAAGCTCGTGCAAATTTTCGCCAAAATCTTTTATTTCGAGATTATAATATCCTTTTTTGACTCTATAATTATCAAAATATATAACAGGCATTTTCATTAAATGGATATAAAATTCAGGACCACGCAAACAAGCAGTATCTCGATTCAAAAAATCAACCCAAATAGCTTTCTCTGCCTTGCCCGGATTTTGGTCTGCAACAAGCACATACATCGAGGGCTTTTCCTGTGCTTTACTAAAAAAATGTCGAGTTTCGAAAATGGAAGCTAGCTCAACACCTTCATCTGCCCGTTTTTCTTTTAAATATTGGTCTATATATTTATTAGACAACGGTTTATAGAATCCGATAACATGATGTTTAAGAACCGAAACAGCATCAACTGCCCACTCCCAATTTGAATAATGCGCCGCTAAAACAATTACACTTTTTCCCTGATCAAAATATTTATTTGCTACTTCCATGTTCGTTATTTTGTAGCGTTTTTGCATTTCTTTTGCCGACATTGATAAGCCTTTTAAGCTTTCTACTGTAATCATTGACAGGTTCTTGTAGAATTTTTTTTCTAAATCAAGAAGCTCACTAGGCGACTTGCTTGGGAAGCATTTGTGTAAATTATCACGAACAACTTTCAACCTATACTTAACCACTTTGTGTAGCATAAAATAAGTAAAATCTGCTAATAAATATAACAACCAAAATGGTGTAAGCCAAAGAAATACAATAAAAAAACGAAACGCGAAATAACCTATTTTTTGCATAGCGAAAGCATGAATCAGTTTTAAAAATTATCTGAATTTATAACGAACAAAAATAATGAAAAATTATTAAAAATAAAATTGGAAAAAGAAAAAAACGGCAAAAAAATAGTTCGGTTATTTTTTTTTGTACGCTATTTTACATAGTTTTGTAAATATTTTCTCTGAAAAATAACGTCATATTCATCTCATTATTAACAAGATAAGCCAATATGCATAAAAATATTTTAATTAGCCGTACAGATGGAATTGGCGATGTAGTGCTTAGCTTGCCATTAGCGGGTACACTGAAAAAGCTGTTCCCTGAATGTGTAATTTTTTTTATGGGAAGGACTTATACTCAGGCTGTTATTGAATCTTCTAAATATGTAACCGAATTTATTAATTACGATATTCTCGAAAAAAAAAACACAACAGAGCAAATTGAATTTTTACAAAATAAAAAAATAGACACAGTTATTCATGTTTTTCCAAATTTGAAATTTGCAAAAATTGCTAAAAAAGCCAAAATTGCAACACGAATTGGGACATTTCACAGATTTCACAATATACTGTATTCCAATAAATTAATTAATCTAGGGAGAAAAAAATCGAACTTACACGAAGCTCAATTAAATTTAAAATTAATCACTTGTTTAGGAGCAAAAGCACAATTTGAATTATCGGAAATTATAAATTTGTATGGGTTTGAAAATATTGAGCCCTTACAACCAGAATTTAAAAAACTCATTTCTACCGATAAATTTAATGTCATTCTGCACCCAAAATCAAAAGGTAGCGCGAGAGAATGGGGACTTGATAATTTTAGTAATTTGGTAGATTTACTGGCTGACGACAACAATGTTATTTTTATAACTGGAACAAAAGAGGAAGGTATTTTACTTGAAAACTTTTTAATAGAAAAAAGCAATAAAGTCATTGATTTAACGGGAAAAATGAATTTAAAACAATTAATTTCATTTATTGCGCATTCTGATGCTTTAGTTGCTGCCAGCACAGGAACTTTGCACATAGCAGCTGCATTAAATAAAATAGCAATTGGCATATTTGCTCCAATGCGCCCTATTTTTCCCCAACGCTGGGCGCCTATCGGTGCGAATGCCCAATTTATTGTAAAAGAAAAAAAATGTTCGGAGTGCAAAAAAACTCAAAATTGCCACTGCATTCGCGAAATAACTGCTTTTGATGTATTCAATAAAATAATAAATAAAAAATCTCAACTTTTTACAAATATCAATATTCAATAAAACATTAAGCATATTACCAATAAAAACCAATAATGAGCCAATCAAAATATTATATCCAACAAACAAAGCATTTTTTGCTCCTTGCGATAAGTTTTTTTATCCCATTTTACAAAAAAATAGTTCCTCCACTTATTATTTTGTGGTTTTTACTAACTATGCTCGAACTTTCGTTTGAAAATTTTAAACAAAGTAGGCACAAGCCTTTGTTTTACAGTATAACAGGCTATTTTATTTTACTAGTAATCAGCTTATTATGGACTAAGAATATGAATAGTGGCATCAAAGAATTAGAGGCAACACTTTCATTACTCGTATTTCCCATTGCCTTTGCATTTAGCCCAAGTTTGAGTCTCAAAAAACAAATAAATACAATAAAAGCCTTCATTTTAGGCAATATAACAACAATTATTGTGCAATTAGCTATTGCAACATTCCGTTTTTTAACTCAAAAAGACGAATTGGTACAAAAAGTATCTTTCTTTTTCACTTATGTTGAGTTTTCTTATTTTATACACCCAAGCTATGCCTCAATGTTTTCTCTTTTTTCCATTATTTCCATATTATACTTAATTTATGTACACAAAGAATCAAAAAAATGGCTATTTTTAATTCTAATTATATTTCCTTCCATTTATTTATACGCATCTAAAGCCGGTTTTTTGGCAGCTTTTATTTCTACTTTAATATTAATTCTTTTTTATATAATAAAATATAAGAAAATAATTCCATCAATTATCGCTTCTATTTTAGTTATACTTCTAGGGCTTTTTTTATATAAAAGCCCTAGAGTACAACATCTTTTGACAGAAAAAAAACTTAACATAGCCAAAAATGAAAACAATGAAAAAACAGATGCACGCATCTTAATTTGGCAGCTAAATATCGAATTAATTCAAAAAAATTTAATTTTAGGCACAGGAGTTGGGGACTACAAAGACGAAATAGTGAAGATTTATAAAAGAGAACACTATGACGAAGCAGTTAAACAAATGTTTGATTCGCACAACCAATTTTTAAAAAGTTTTGCGGTAGTTGGAATTTTTGGCTTTGCTAATATGTTACTCATTTTTATCATTGCGTTTTATAATTCTACTCGAGAACGCAACTTATATACATTTCTTTTTGCAGTGATACTATTTCTAAATTTCTTAGTTGAATCGATGCTTATAAGACAGACTGGAGTTGTATTTTTTGGCTTCTTCTTTTCGGCTTTATTCTTTTTGCATCATCCAAAAAGTGATGAAAATTTAGAAACAAGCTTACAATCTAGCTCCAACAAAAAATAAAAAAACTCAACTTTTTGCAAGTAGCAATATTCTATAAAACATTAACCATTTTACCAATAACAACCAATTAATGAGCCAATCAAAATATTATATTCAACAATCAAAGCATTTTTTGCTCCTTGCGATAAGTTTTTTTATCCCATTTTACAAAAAAATAGTTCCTCCACTTATTATTTTGTGGTTTTTGCTAACACTATTCGAACTTTCGTTTGAAAATTTTAAACAAAGCCGACACAAGCCTTTGTTTTACAGTATAACAAGCTATTTTATTTTGCTAGTAATCAGTTTATTATGGACTGAGAATATGAATACTGGCATCAAAGAATTAGAAGCAAAACTTTCATTAATCGTATTTCCCATTGCCTTTGCATTTAGCCCAAGCTTGAGCCTCAAAAAACAAATAAATACAATAAAAGCCTTTATTTTGGGTAATATAACAACAATTATTACGCAATTAGCTATTGCAACATTCCGCTTTTTAACTCAAAAAGACGAATTGATACAAAAAATATCTTTCTTTTTCACTTATGTTGAGTTTTCTTATTTTATACACCCAAGCTATGCCTCAATGTTTTCACTTTTTTCCATTATTTCCATATTATACTTAATTTATGTACACAAAGAATCAAAAAAATGGCTATTTTTAATTCTAATTCTATTTCCCTCCATTTATTTATATTCATCTAAAGCCGGATTTATTGTAGCATTTATTTCTATTTTAATATTAATTCTTTTTTATATAATAAAATACAAGAAGCTTATTCCGTCAATAATATCCTTTATTTTATTTTTACTTTTAGGTATTTTCCTGTATAAAAGCCCAAGAGTTCAAAGCCTAATAAAAGAAAGAAAAATAAACATAGCAAAAAGTAAAAACAGCGAAAAAACAGACACACGCATCATACTTTGGCAGCTAAATGTAGAATTAATTCAACAAAATTTAATTTTAGGTACTGGCGTAGGCGACTACAAAGATGAAATGGTGAAGATTTATAAAAAAATTCGCTATCAAAAAGCCATCGAAAAAATGCTTGATTCGCACAACCAGTTTTTAAAAAGTTTTGCGGTAATTGGAATTTTTGGCTTTGCCAATATGTTACTCATTTTTATCATCGCTTTTTATAATTCTATTCGAGAGCGCAACTTATATACATTTCTATTTGCAATGATACTATTTCTCAATTTTTTAGTTGAATCGATGCTTATAAAACAAATAGGAGTTGTCTTTTTTGGCTTTTTCTTTTCAGCATTATTCTTTTTACATCATCCCCAAAATGATGAAAATATAGAAACAAGCCTACAATCTAGTTCCAACAAAAAATAAAAAAGCAAAAACAACGAAAAAAACACAAAAAGAAAAGTAAAATATCAAATATTAAAGTAAATTTGCATTTTGAAAAAAAAAGAAACGTATTACGAAATTGATGTCGTAACTTGCTTGTAACCGAAGTTCTAAAAAAGTAAAATTATACAACTTTTCCCAAATTTGGATAACAATTTGTTTGATTGTTGTTTTATTACGGAAAAACAAGTAAGTGAATTTTAAATAACTTTTTTGAGCTTGAAGTTTGTTCGCTATCACAAAATTTCAATAAACATTGGAAAAAACAGTTGAATTGTGCTTTCAAAAATTAAATATTCCCCTTAGAATATAAATTTTATGCAAATAAAAGCACAAATAAATCTGTCATAAAGAAAATGATTAATAAACATAAATAATGTCTGAAATAAAACGCATCTTTTTTGTTATTTTAAAATTTTAAAATCCTCATTTTCAAGAAATAAACGTTGACTTTAAAATTTCAAAATGCTTTAAATTTACTGTTTTTTCAAACACTAAATATCTAATTAAGACTAAAATAAGAATGCAAAAATTTATAACCTTTTTGGTACGTAAAATACCAAGACCAATTCTAATAAAATTCAGCTTTTTATTCAGTAAGCTAACCAGTGTTTTTTACAAAGGAAACAAATACAAATGTCCGGTTTGCCAAAATGAGTTTCGGAAATTATTGCCTTATGGAAACAAAGGAATAGATAATAGATTGTGCCCTAGTTGTTTATCGCTAGAGAGACATCGCCTATTATGGCTTTTTTTAAAAGAAAAGACTGATTTTTTTGAACGAAAAATAAAGTTGCTACACATTGCTCCGGAGCAACCTTTTTTGAAAAAATTCAAAAATTTATCTAATTTAGAGTATATTACAGCCGATTTGGTATCGCCCATAGCAGATGTAAAGCTAGATATTCAAAATATTCCTTTTGCCGAAAATGAATTTGACGTTGTTTTTGCAAACCACGTACTCGAGCATATTCCAGATGAGCACAAAGCAATTTCGGAAGTTTTCAGAATTTTGAAAAATGGTGGCTGGGCTATTATGCAAGTGCCATTAGACGTAAAAAGAAACACAACTTACGAAGACAGCTCGATTGTAACTCCCTCAGAAAGAGAAAAACACTTCGGACAATACGACCATTTGCGACTTCATGGGCTTGACTTTGCACAGCGACTCGAAAAAGGCGGTTTCAAAGTAGAAATAATTGATTTAGTTTCGGAAATAGGAATTGAAAAATCAGACTATTATCGGCTCGACAATACAGAGAAAATTTATCTTTGCAAAAAAAACACGAATGATACTAAATAAAATTGATTTTTAAATTAAATGGAAAATTATACAATTTTAGTTGTTGATGATGAAATATTTAATTTGAAAATTCACATTGAATTTTTAATTGAAGCCAAACAAAACTATGAAATTTTGCAAGCAAATAGCGGCAAAATGGCACTCGACATCATCAAAAAAAGAAAACCCAATTTAGTTTTGCTAGACTGGGAAATGCCCGATATTTCAGGAATTGATGTTATTAAAAGTTTACGTAACAACAAAGAAACCAGCGATATAGCAATAATAATTATTACAGGAATGATGACCAGTTCTATGCATCTCAAAGAAGCATTAGAAACTGGCGCAGTCGATTTTATGCGCAAACCCGTTGATAGAATTGAATTTAATGCCAGAGTGCGCTCAATGCTCCAATTCATTGATATATACCGAGATAAAATTAAAAATGAACAAGAAATTAATCGCTTGCTCAATGAAACTATCGAATTTAAAGACAGAGAGCTAGCCAGCAATACGCTTTTTATGGCAAAGCAAAATACCGAAATTTTAAAAATTGTAGATGAATTAAAAGAAAATTTCAGCGGTCTTAGTAGCAATAAAATTAAAAATCGATTCAATGAAGCAGTAATAAAGCTGAAATCGAAAGTAGATACCAATATTTGGGACGATTTTAAGTTACGATTTGAAAAAGTTCACCCACAATTTTCTAAAAAATTACTTGAAATTAGTAACGATATTTCGCCAACAGAACAAAAACTAAGTATATTGTTGCGCTTAAATCTAAGTTCAAAAGAAATAGCAGAAATACTTTCTATTCAGGTGGATAGCGTAAAAACAGCACGCAGTCGCTTACGCAAAAAACTCAACATTGCCACCGATTCTAACCTAAATAACTTTTTAGCTAGTCTTTAAAAAAGAAAGCAAAATGGAATGTACCGTTTCTGTCATTCTGCCATTTTTCAATGCAGAAAAGACCTTATCTCAAGCAATAGAAAGTATTGTAAAACAGAATTATAACAACTACGAGCTGTTACTAATCAATAATAACTCAACTGATGGCAGCAATAAAATAGCACTTGAGTATGAAAAAAAATACCCACAAATAAAACTGTTGCACGAAAAAAAACAAGGAGTTGTATTTGCATCAAAACTTGGATTCGCATCATCAAAAGGCAAATACATTGCAAGAATGGATTCAGACGACATAATACTTGGACAAAGACTTTTGTTACAAGCTATTTTTTTAGATGAAAACACTAATATACAAGCAGTTAGTAGCTTAGTTCGCTATTCGTCAAACTTTAAAAATACGCAAGGATTTGAGCGTTTTGTAAATTGGTCAAATTCCATTCAAAGCTCTAGCGATATTTGGCAAAACCGTTTTGTAGAATTTCCAATTGTAAACCCAACACTCATGTTTAGGCGCGAAATTGCTGAAAAATACGGATTTTACGAACATGGAGATTTTCCAGAAGACTACGAAATGTTTTTGCGCTGGGCTGAAAAAGGAGTAAAATTTGCAAAACTCCCCCAAATTCTGCTACAATGGAATGATTCTCAAAGCCGATTAACACGAACACATAAAATTTATTCTATCGAAAAATTTTATCGAATAAAAATAGCCTATTTAGCAAATTGGCTAAAAGAAACAGGACACACAACTATTGCAATTTGGGGCGCAGGCAGAAAAACGCGACAACGTTCTCAATTAATTGAAAATTACGGAATTACTATAGATTTTTACATCGATATACTGCCAAATAAAACATCTTCAAAAAATTGTATTCTCTATACCGAAATTCCAGAAGCTGGCAAAATATTTATAGTATCCTTTGTTTCGATAGAAATAGCTAGGAATATGATAGTTAGCTTTTTAAATTCACGCAATTATCAAGCAGAAAAACACTATATATTAGCAGGATAGCCTTGTTTTTTACCAAAAAAAACAAAATAAATATTTTCAAGTATTTACTTTGCTTTTTACATTCATTTATTCAGGCATCTAATCCGTATAAACAACTCTAAAACCCAAGTTATCCTTTTTACTTTCAGGTACATCTCTATCCCTGTTCGTTATTCGGCATCTATAAGCATCGCTGTCCCAGCCGCCGCCGCGAATTACTCTATAATTACCTCCAGCAATAGCTTCCGAATTTACATCGCCACCTTTTTCATTGTATTTCCACGAATAGCTATCTTTACACCATTCCCAAACATTTCCACTCATATCATTAATTCCCAATTCATTAGCTCTTTTCATACCCACAGGTTGAGCTGACGAGCCATAAGTTGTTTCATAATACCAAGCAGCCGAATCGAGGTAATTGCTACCACTAAAACGGTAAGTCTTTGATATATTGCCACCTTTTGCAGCATATTCCCATTCAGCCTCCGTTGGCAAACGGTATTTTTTTCCAGTTTTACGCGAAAGCCAAAGCGCATAAGCCCCTGCATCTTTCCACGAAACATTAACTATCGGTAAATCAGCATTATTGCCCCACATTGGAACTTCAGGTTTAGGCCAACCCGATTCGGTGCAAAATTCGTAATACTGTCCCACTGTTATCTCAGTTTTGCTTATAAAAAAGGCAGATAAATTTACCTGATGCGCTGGTTTTTCGTCATTTTCACCCTCTTGACTTCCCATTATAAAAGAGCCTCCCTCCACAGGTACCATTTTAGGGTCTTTTGCATTTTGTGCAAATAAAGGCACGAAACTATTAATTAACAATAAGATAGCAATAAATTTTATTATTTTCATAACTCTTTTATTTTAATTATTAAAAAAAACACAATATTTTCAAAAACGTTCTGATAAATTACAATTCAATTCTATAAACGCAAAAAATAAACAAAATAATACACACTTAAAAAACGAAATTTAAAAGCACCGAAATATTTTACTTTAAATTATTTATAGCGAAATAAACTAATGCCTTAAAAAAAAAATAAGATTCAAAATTCTCATCTTTTTGAAATAACTAAAATAACAATTCAACAATTTAAGTAGAAAACAGCAAATAATTGTTTTAAATAATTGATTTATAAATGTTTTGCAAAATATAAAATGTTTTTAATTATTGTTTCATTACTTATTCTTAGAATTTCGTCAAAATTACACAATTTCGCTTTTTTTTAGATTCTCAGTTACTATCAATTTGCGCAACCCAATCATTTACAATTCAGTATTTTAAACTCTGTTCGTCGATTCAAAGCCCTACCCTCTTGCGTTGCATTATCGGCTACCGGAACTTGATATCCATAGCCTTTAAAAGTCAAACGCTCCTTAGATATTCCTCTATTAATCAAATAGTTATACACAGATTTTGCCCTATTTTCCGACAGCTCCAAGTTGTATTTTTCGGTTCCCTCATTATCGGTATGCCCTCTTATTTCTACCTTACTAATCGATTCATTTTCTAGCAAAAGATGGTACAATTTATCCAATTCATAATTTGATTTATCAAGCAATTCATACGAAGCCGTTTTAAAAAAGATATTTTTCAAAACAATCGTTTCACCTATTTTAATGGGCTGTAATTCTACGGTAAGAATTAATGGATTAAGTGAATTTTTGTTCTCTTGAAGCAAAAAATTTGAAGAATAAAACAAATAATTCGACCTCTGTACATTGAGCAAATAATTATAATTTATTGGTAAGCTGATAAAAAACTCCCCCGACGAATAATCTGAATATGAAGAAATTAGCTGAATATTTGTCTTTTCATCGATAAACGAAAATTTTGCTTGCAAAGGCTTTCTTGTTTGTGCATCAATCACAATTCCCTTTATATATTTGACTGGAATAGGTCGTATAGTTAGTGGTAATTCAAAAGTGTAAATATCTAAATCATTAGCCATTCGATTAGACGAAAAATACGCTAAATTGCCTCGCGAATTTGTTATCAATCCTATCTCATCTCTGTACGTATTGATTGGATACCCCATATTTTGCGGCGTAATCCAGTTTCCATTCTCGTTTTTTCTACTCAAAAACAAATCCAAACCACCCATTCCTTGCCAAAAATCTGATGAAAAATAAAGAGTTTGATTATCTGGATGAATAAACGGCGACATTTCATCGCCACTTGTATTGATGCTGTCGCCCAAATTTATTGGTTTTCCCCAATTTCCAGTTTCCAAATTCAACTTACTAACCCAAATATCTTGCCCACCAAAGCCGCCTTTTCTGCTCGAAGCAAAATAAAGTTCTGTTCCATCAGATGAAATCGAAGGCTGCGCATCCCATGATTCTGAATTTAAAAAACCTGGCATTTTTTGTGCTTCAGACCATGTATTTCCTTGCTTTACTGAATAATAAATATCGCAACATTTTTCTAAGCCATCGGGGCAAGTGCAGCGAGTGAAAAACAAAATCCTTCCATCAGCAGACACAGAGCAAGCGCCTTCATTTCCCGAAGTTGTTAGCGGTGCTGGCAAAACTTTCGATTTTGTCCACTTCCCACAAGCTGAATCTGTAAAAAAAGCTGATTCATTATAGCTTACATACAAATCTTCTCTATATTTGCTAATTGCCTGGTTGTCAGGTATTCGAACGGTAATAAATAGCTGGGTTTCATCAACTGTTAGCGAAGGCCAATAGTCGTTATACTCAGTATTTACTGTATTTCCTAAATTTTGAGGATTAAAAGCTACCGGATTTTGAACATGAAAATTACCAAAAAGAGCATCTCTTTTTATAAGTTCTGCCTTTTTAATTAAGCTTTCTGTATTTTTTTGAAAAGCCAAAAATTCGATACTATTTTTTAACGCTTCAGAATACTTTCCATGCCTAAGTTGTAATTCGGCAAGAAAAATAAAACTTTTTGGAAAAAAATTTCTATCAATAGCAATTGCTTTCTCAAAAGCCTCCATTTCAAGCTCATACTTCTTCAACGAATGAAAAATCTCAGCTTGCAACAGATAAGCTTCTATGAATTGACTATCCTCATTAATTGCATCATTAACAGAGATTAACGAAGCATCATAATGAGCCTGCTTAAATTCTGAAATTGCTTTTTCGTAGTTTTTAATAGCCTTGCGCGAAGCACTTGTATATTGCTGCGAAAATACAGATAACGAAAGCAATAATATAAAAAAAGCTACTAATAAAATTTTATTCATATACAACTTGCAATTATATTAAATTGTAACAACTGCAGGCAAGGTACGAAAAAACAACCAAATAGAAAAATTTTAAAAAAATACAATTGTATTTTTTTACAAATAAGCACTTAACTATTTAGTAATCAGCATTAAATTAACTAATATCTTGAATAAATAACGTTAGACTTGTTGAGTTAAAATTCTTTTTTTTTAAAAAGACTAAGGAACTTTCATAAATTTGTGAGCTTGAATAGAAATAGACCATTTTGTATTTTGCTTCACATATTCAACAACTTTAGGAGTTAATTCAACATGCTGGCTCCATTCAGGCTGCAAATAAAGCTTACAATTTTTATTTACTTGCTTTGCACACTCCTCTGCCCATTCAAAATCCTCTTCACTAAAAATAATGATTTTCAACTCATTAGCCAACTTGTAAATGGTTTTTTCGGGTGGTTGTTGCCTTTTAGGCGATAAGCAAATCCAATCCCATTCACCTGTAAGTGGATAAGCACCAGAGGTTTCAATATGCAAGTCAATATTGCGCTCGGTTAATTCATTGCAAAGTGGCATTAAATTGTAAGTTGTTGGTTCACCACCAGTTACAACTATTGTATTCGCACCAGAGCGTCCTGCACTTTCTGCAATACGTTCCACACTTGCCAATTTATGCTTATCTGCACGCCACGAAATTTTTGTATCGCACCAATTGCAAGCTATATCGCAACCGCCAAGTCGGATAAAATATGCCGCTTTGCCCATGTGATAGCCCTCACCTTGAACGGTATAAAATTCTTCAATTAATGGCAGCTTCAAGCCATTTTCAAAAATATCTTCCTTCATTTTTGTTTAAAAAAGTTAACCTAATTTTTAAATCAGAATATTAAATAATTAATTTTGAATTTTTATTTTTATTTAGAAACCTTTCTTTTTGTCTATTTTTGTTTTCAATAAAAAAGCGGGCAAAAGTAATTTTTTTTTAGATAAAAAATATAAAAATTCGTATTTTTGTGAAAAAGTTTATGTTTTTTTTTAATTAAAATAGTGTATATGTACTATTTGAAAAAATTCAATCTAATTTATTCTACAATTATAAACATGTAAATCAATTAGTTAAATATATATTATAACTTTATTAAATAAAGAATAACATTGTAAAAGGAGAACAGCTTTGATAAAAAATAATATAAATAAAAATAATTTTCATTTATAAATTATTAAACATCACAAAGATATGCCTATTTTTTCAATTTAGAAAAAAGATGATTCAAAATTAACATCTTTTTATGAAAATAGTTAAAATAAACAAACATAAAAAGACTGTTCATTTTTTGACACAACATAATTCTAAAAAATAGATAAATTAAACTTAGAGTTTAATTTTTTTGTACTCTAAAAACTTCGTTTTTAGAAATCTTCTAAATTGTAAGCAAATGAAAAAATTCATTTTTGTCGTATTTATTTTTGCCTTTTTCAACTCATTGGCACAAATAAAGTCGAAAACAGAGTTTTCACGAAAAGACTTTGACATAAATAAAACGGGCTGGAGTTCTAAACAATTGAACAAAGCCAACACTTTTCATAAAATTTCTTATCTTACTTTAGATGAGAAAATGATATTATTTTATATCAATTTAGCGCGAATCGACTCAAAACGCTTTGCTAAAACAATTTTAAATGACTATATCGATTCTGTTGGAAACTCAAATAGCCAAATAATCTCGCTCAAACGCGACTTGATGGTTCAGAAGAAAGCCAAACCTCTCTCGCCCGAAAAAGAATTGTGCCAGTTTGCAAAAAATTACGCCATTTTTCAAGGAAAAACTGGACAAACAGGTTCGCATAATTTCCTCGAAAGAATAAAAAAAATATGTGAATCGGAAAAATATTTTGACGTAAAAGAACTAATGCTTTACTCTCAAAGCAAACCACTTGATATTGCAATTGGTATATTAGCTGGAAGCTTAGAATTAAATCTAATTTCTGCCGATTTAGCAAAAAAGCAAAGAAAAGCAATTTTCGACACTCGATATAATACCATCGGCTTATCGATGAAAACTCACTTAGAGGCTGAATTTGTTTGTATTTTTGAGCTTGGCGATAGAGATTATAGCATAAAAAAGCCACTTACACCTAAGCAGAAAAAGAAAATAGAGGAAAAAAAACGAAAACTTGACTACAAAAATCGTAAGCGCACCGACCGTGGTAAAGAACCTAAAAAGCCAAAAATAGATAAAAAGAAAATGATTTGTGATAAAGAAGAAGAAGAAAAAAAAGAATAATATTTTCAACTAAAACAAACATTTCATTTTCGCGAAAATATCACAAATTCAGTTGCAAGTACTTCATTTACAATTAAATTAGTAACAGAAGCCCAGCTAGGTCCGGTTTGGCACCAAAGCAAAAAATGCTCAAGTGCCAAATCAGTGCCTTGGGCTTCGATATAAACTGATTTGTCTGGCATATTTTTCACAAAACCTTTTATTTCCAATTCGTTAGCTTTCTGAACTGCAGCATATCTAAAGCCTACATTTTGCACGCGCCCGTATATTTGAATTAATTTTGTTTTTTTCATTTTTTAGTATTGCACTTAATCAAATACCTATTTTCTTTTCCAATCTAAACAATAGCTACTTTTCGGTTTGTAGTTGCAATTCAGCCATATTTACCATCAATTTTTCGAGGTAATCGCGCATTTCGGCATCTCTACATGTATAATTATTTACCAAAATAGTAAAAGCCATCTCTTCGCCCGATGCAGCCGTTACATAACCCGAATAGGCTCGTACTTTGCTGATAGAGCCACTTTTAGCTCTAACATTGTCCTCTGCTTTTGTGTTTTTGCACATACCGCGTAACGTTCCCGATTTTCCGGCTACCGGAAGAGAATTGTTGAAGGCGTCGTAATACTTGCTTTTATTTTTCATATAGCTCAAAATAAAAGTTAATTGCCTTGCTGTTATAAAGTTATAACGTGTTAAACCGCTTCCATCTCTTACAAACATGCCCTCTATATCCATGCCTTTTTGCGACCAAAAGTATTTCGCAGCTTCAGCTCCCGACTCAGAATCATTTTCACCTAATAACTTGATTGCTATATGATTAAGTAAATGTTCGGGGTATAAATTGAAACTAATTTTATTGGTTGTAAAAATAATTTCAGAAAGTTTGGGCGAGTAAGTTGTATGAATATCAGTGCGTTGTGTATGTTTATATGTGCCATTTAAGCTCATATTTCTAACAGTTGTAGCTGATTTTGAAGCAACTACATTTATTATTTTTAAATATTCCTCCAGCTTTTGAGCAGCAAAAAGAGCAGGATCGGGCAAAGCTCCTTTAATAATAAAATTGCTACTTGCCTTGGGAATTGTGCCGCGTATTTCGCGCTCAAAATCGTAAGGCGCGCCAAAAATAAAGGCTTCATCGGCACTAGAATCTGAGGCTTTTACATAATTAACAAAAGTAAGTCCTGGAATTTCAGGCTCAACACTCTGAACATAAGTAGTATCGCCAGCTTTTACGCCCGATTTTAACGAAATTTCAAACATGTCGTCAAAAATAGACAATCCACAAGCTCCTGCACCATAGTAATTTGCCATATCTTCCCAAGCTCTCAAGCGAGGAATTATGTTGGTAGAAAAATATTGGGCATCGCCAACAATAGCACCATCTATCTTATTTATTCCCAAAGCTTTAATCTTATCCGCCCATTGTGTTAAAAAATAAGGATTTTTATAATTTGCTTCAAATCGCTTAGAGCCTAAAGTAGGATCGCCGCCGCCTTTTATATAAATATTGCCATGCAAAACACCTGACTTATCAATTGTTCCATCGTATTGAATTTTTGTTTCAAACTGATGATCAGCACCAAAAACCTCTAAAGCTGTGGCAGTTGTAAAAAGTTTCATGGTAGAAGCAGGCGAAAGACTCATATCTGGATTAAACGATGTAATTTCTTTTCCTGTTTTTGTGTCGATAAGTAAAAAGCCAACAGATGCGTTTTTCATGCCTTTTTGCTTTGTAAATTCGACTATTTTGTCAAACATTGGAGAACTTGTACTCATTTTCTGTGCATTTCCGCTCCCACAAGAAGCGAAAAAAAGCAAAAAAATGACACTTATTCCATTAAAAATTTTATTTTTCATATAAAAATTATTTTAGAAACTCTGATTTGAAGAAAAAAAGCCCGAAAATTCGAGCTTTTCTGTTTATGATTTTAATAATTAAATGATTAAAAAAAAATCTTATCAAGCATTTGCCTTCATCCAATTTACCAAACCTTTTTTATCAATAATTTCCATCAATTTTTGTGGAAGTGGCTCAAAATTAAATACTTTATTATTAACTATTACTTCTCCTTTTTGAAAATCAATAGCAAATTTATCGCCTTGTTTGTAATTTTCAACCACTTCTGGCAACACAATTAATAACAAACCTTGATTTATTGCCGAACGATAAAAAATACGATTTACCGATTTCACTATCACAGCTTTAACGCCTGCATACGCCAAACCAACGGCTGGGTGTTCGCGCGAGCTTCCACAACCAAAATTATCGCCAGCAATAATAATATCTTCTTTTTGCACATTTTTGCTAAATTTAGTATCAAAACCCCCAAACAAATGAGGCATAATGGCAGCTCCATCGGAGCTTAACACATTGTAAGTCAAGTTTCCTGCAAACATTTGGTCTGTGTTCAGATTGTCCACGTCGGCATAATTCCAAACACCATCGGCTCGCCTATTATCTGATTCCGAAATAGTTAAAGATGCGCTTTGCGATATTAAGTAAGGAAATTTATCGTTTGTTTGAATTACGCGGCTATCTCTAATTTCGCCAAAAAGTGCCGAATAAGCAACATTTGCTGGCGAAGCCAAGTAAATATTGGCTTTTTCGTTGCCCATTCTTCCCAAGAAATTGCGGTTTGCCGTTGAAATTACATTGTAGCCATCGGCAGGAATTCCTTGACCTGTGCCTAAACACGGACCACACGAAGCTGAAAGAACATTTGCTCCAGCTTCCAAAAAGATTTCAATCAATCCTTCTTTCATTGCCTCAATATAAATTTTTTGCGAAGCAGGAGTTACTAAAAGCTGAAAGCCTTCTTTTACTTTTTTGTCTTTCAAAATTTCGGCTGCTTGACGCAAATCTTCAATTCTTCCGTTGGTGCAAGTACCTATAAAACCTTGATGCACTGGCGTTCCGTAAACTTCAGCCAACGCTTTTACATTATCAACATTGTGAGGAGCAGCTACCACCGGAAAAATTTCAGACAAATTGATTTCAATTTCTTTTTCATAATTTGCATCAGCGTCAGCCCACGTTCCATTTTCAATTTTTTCTTTTCCATAAAATTGAGCAAGCACAGCATCTGGCGGAAAAACTGCATTTTTTGCTCCCATTTCGGAAGCTAAGTTAGCCAAGGTCATGCGCTCAGAAATGCCCAAAGTTTCGACACCTTCGCCATGATATTCAATTGACATATAATTTGCGCCATCAGAGCCAATCATGCCAATAATCCAAAGCGAAATATCTTTTGCATAAACTCCATCATTTAACTTTCCATGAAGTGTAACTTTCATTGTTTCAGGCACTCTAAACCAAGTTTCGCCGCGTTTCCACAAGCCAGCCGATTCGGTTCTGTCAATTCCGGCAGCCATGGCGTTAAAAGCTCCAGCAGTGCAAGTGTGACTATCGCTTCCTACTATAATCATGCTTGGCTCAGCATGATACGACATGATTTGGTGGCAAATTCCTTTTCCAGCATCATAAAATTTTTCGATACCTTGCTGTTTTACAATTTCTCTAACTGTTTGATATTGTGTCGCTAATTTTGCATTTGTGGGCGGCGCATTATGGTCGAGCACAATTAAAAGTTGGCTAGGATCTGCTATTTTTTGTCCACCCATTTTTTCAAATGTACTTTTAATGCTTGGCGTATTGTCGTGAGTAAGAACAATATGCGGCTTTTTAAAAACGATGCTTCCAGTTGGAGCATCAAATATTTTTTCAACAAATGTTTTTCCCATTTTTCGTAGTAAATGTATGTAAATAAAAGATATATTTTTGATTTCCAATTATTTAAAACAAACATTATTTGTTTTTTATTTCTTCAAAAATACAACTTTTTTCTATTATTAAAAACTTAAATTTAAAGTTTCTTAAATTAATTTTAAAAGAATCTTTTTGAAAACCAAAACAATTAAAACACTCAAAATCTAATACTTACCTTAAGTACGAAAATAACATTTAAAATTAAATTAAGTAAGGTTTAAGCAGATAATTTAGATTTATTAGTCGCTTAATTTGTAATTTAAAATAAGATTAAGCATACAATTTTAAATAATTTCTCGCTTAATCTAACTTTTTCTGCTATATTAAGCAGATAATTTTAAATTATTACTCGCTTAATCTAACTATTTTTGATAGATTAAGCAAATAATTTTAAATTATTACTCGCTTAATTTTAATATAAAATGAAATTAAAGTTACTAATAGTAAATAATATTTCGCTTTATGCACTTAAAAAACTTAGATTAAGCGACTAATAATTTTGCTAAATCAATATTAATTAATAGATTTGCTTCTTTAAAAAAAATGAAATGGGACACTTTGTTGGAAGACACATAGAACAAGAAATTTTCGCTGATGCACTAAAATCAGGCGAATCGAATCTAATTGCGGTTGTAGGAAGAAGAAGAGTTGGCAAAACGTTTATGATTCGGAACCTTTATAGTAAGCTTTTTGTTTTCGATATGGTTGGTTTACAGAATGGTAGCATCGAAAACCAATTGCAAATTTTTATAGAAAAACTTGCAGAGTATAGTAAAAGTAAATTTCCAATAGAAATGCCCAAAGACTGGCTTGCTGCATTCAACTTACTAACAAAATACTTAAAATCAATAAAAAATAAGCAAAAAAAGATACTTTTTTTCGACGAATTTCCATGGATTTCGACACACAAATCGGGCTTTGTAGAAGCTTTTGCCCATTTTTGGAATAGTTGGGCGAGTGATAGTGGATTTACTATAATTATTTGTGGTTCAGCAGCTTCGTGGATGCTCGACAAGGTTATCAACAACAAAGGAGGTTTACACAATCGTATTACAAAAATAGTTAATTTAAAGCCTTTTACACTTTCAGAAACAGAAGAATATTTGAAAAGTAGAAATATTAATTTAGATAGATACCAAATTTCTCTGATTTATATGGTAATGGGGGGAATTCCTCATTATTTGAAAGAAATTAAAGCAGGACAAACTGCGGCTCAAAACATTGATTCTATTTGCTTTAGCTCACAAGGCTTGCTTAAAAACGAATATACTAATTTATACGCAGCTTTGTTTGAACACTCAGAAAATCATACCGAAATAGTGGAAACTTTGGCAAAAAGCTGGAAAGGTTTTAGCCGAAACGAAATTATAGCGCACAGTAAATTTACAAATGGCGGTGGGCTTAGTAAATTGCTCGATGAGTTGGAAACGTCTTCATTTATAACAACTTATCTGCCTTTTGGTAAAAAGAAAAAAGAAAAACTTTATAGACTTACCGACGAATACTCTCTTTTTTATTTACAATTTATCAAACCCAATGTGCAAAGTAAATCAGGCACTTGGCTCCAATTAAGCCAAACTCAGCAATGGATAAGCTGGAGTGGATTTGCTTTTGAAAATTTGTGCCTAAAACATATTAATAAAATAAAAGATACGTTAAAAATAAGTGGAATTTACACCAATGAGAGTAGTTTTTTATTCAAAGGAGACGAAAAAAACCAAGGATTTCAGATTGATTTACTCATTGAAAGAGCAGACAAAGCCGTAAATTTATGCGAAATGAAATTCTATACCAGCGAATTTGAACTAACAAAAGAATATGCTAAAAAACTAAGAATACGAAACGAATTATTCAAAAATGTGAGCAAAAGTAAGCGTCAGATTTTCAACACTTTAATAACAACATTTGGTCTTTTGCACAACGAAAATAGCCTTGGAATAATTGACAACACAATAGTGCTGAATGACTTATTTTAAGGGCATTCTATTATTTCCTTAATTTCTGGAATGGTTCGAGTAAAAGCTGTAAATTGATGTCCGGCGTTGTCGAAATATTTGATAGTCGCTTTAGGAAATAAATCGGGTATTTTGCTATGGTTGAGCAATTCATCGTCGGAGGAAAGAAAAAAATAGAGTTTTTCGCTTAAAATAGTATTATTTTTCAAATGGTTATCAATCGTTTGCAATTGTTCGTTGTAGTCTTCAGTCCATTCAAAAGTTTCGTTGGTTTCAAATCGTTTGTGAATACCAACCTGATTTTTAAGACTTTCCCATGGTGCAAGCGAGGGGTTTATAAGCAAAACTTTCACCCCAAATTCTTTGTGCAAACACATAGCCAAAAATCCTCCCAAACTAGAGCCAATAACCAAATCATATTGGTTTTCAATCATTTCCTTTTCCAGAAAAAGCATAGCTTCTTTAGGAGAAATAGGCATGGTAGGCGAAAAAACATTATCAAATTTC
>JAIFNL010000294.1 GCA_020047755.1 Bacteroidota bacterium | reverse complement strand
ACTTTGTTTTTTATACTTATTGTAATTTATATATACAACGATATAATTTTCAAATAAATGACAGATATAAAACTAGCATTAAAGCACCCCAATATTAAGTGGTTAGCAAAACATCTGAACCATCTTGCAGAAAATATTATCTTTAAAAAACGTAATATTTCATTTCTGGCAATCAATGAACTTTTTAGACAAAAAAATTATGTTATTGAAAGGTCAAAGCCGCCATTTTCAGAAAGTTTTATCATAAAGGGGCATGTTCCACTATTACCCAACGACAAACTTAGAATAAAAGATGATGAATTATCTGTTGTTTTTTACATTGATTATCAAAATAATATTATAGTAATCACAGCATATGGAGAAAGCGATGAAAACTAAAAATTACTCAATTGACGAAATGATTGAGAATATTCAATCCATGTCAGTATCTGACTTAAAACAGATTGAAAATAGTAGCGAATTTATTTTCCAAAATAATGGAGAATATCCCGATAGCAATATCTTGAATGATGATATTGAGAACAATATGGATACTCTTTCCGATTTTATACATACTATGTCATTATCTGAAATCAAATCTATTCCGACTATTCCTATAAATGTTGATGAATTAACAATAGAACAAAAAATTTTATTGACTGGTTTAGAAAAATGGATTATCGTTCGATTAGAAACACAAAAAGAAAATGCGACCTTGAAAGAAATAATTACCTATTGCGAAAAATTAAAAATTCCATTTAATAGATTTATACCGGAATTATACTATAATAACATGGTAAATAGATAATAATACTAACCGTGTAAATAACAGGTAGCCTCTTGGCTACCTATGCTCCTCAGGTACCACATAACATACCTTGCTGCGAATGATTTTTAATAAAATAAAATCATCTTTAATGCTGAATAAAAAGAAAATAACCACCCCAAAGAGGTGTGGTTAGAAATGTCAGCACTTATAAAAAACAGCGATATTGAAAGATTTAATAAATTTTTGGTAGTGTAAAAAAATGGTGACTTTTTGAAGAAGTTAGCTAAAATTGTAAATTTTCCAATTTTTCGTGATAAAATAACAATCTAACAATGAAACACTGTAACAATTTGTTATTAGAAATTGTGGGAAATTGCGTAATTTTGCTTTTCTTAGAATTTCGGTTACTATCAAATTACGCTATCAATTGTTCATTCTTTATTATTTTCTTTGAAATGTGTATTTTTTTCTTTAAATTTACACTCTCAAATTTAGCATTTATTCTACACAAATACAGCAATGGTAAAGACGTTTGAAAAGCAGCAAAAACTATCTGTTTATGAGTTTGATTCGGAAAACAAACTCAAAATAAATTCATTGTTTAATTATATACAAGATATTGCAGCAGAACATGCCGAAAGTTTGTTGGTTGGTAGAAAAGATTTAGAACAATGGAATCTGTTTTGGGTGCTTTCGTGGGTGAAAGTAAAGATAGTTGGCTATCCTAAGTTTGGCGAAAGTATCAGAATTAAAACATGGCCTAAACGTCAGTATCGTCTTTTTTCGTTGCGCGATTTGCTGTTTTATAATCAAAACGACGAAGTTTTTGCTAAAGTTTCAACCGCTTGGCTTCTGGTCAATGCCAAAAGTATGCGTGCTACAAGCGTGGAGAGCTTGCCCATTCCCATCAACTATCATTCAGAAGAAGACGCACTTACCGAAACGCCCGATAAAATTTCGGCACTTAGCCCAAACAAACAACTTGTGTTTGAAAAAAGCATTAAATATTCCGATATTGATGTAAATAAGCATGTAAACAACGCCAAATACGTTGAATACTTATTCGATTGCTATTCAAAAGAAGAACTTGAACAAAAAACGATAAAAGAAATTACGCTTTCCTTTCTATCAGAGGCTAAATTTGACGATGAAATAAGCATTTTTAGAGAGAAACTAAGCGTAACTTCGCACATTTTTGAAGCTTACAACAAAAGCAATGAAAAATTAATATTTAAGGCAATTATTGATTGGAATTAGTTTTCTTCGTTGTTATCTTATACAAAAAAAATAGTTTGCTCACAGCTATTACAACAACAACAAACCAATGGCACATATTAAAAAAACGTATCTTATCAGCAAGGAATTGGCAAACAAGGGTTTTGCTACTCTGTTAATTGATAATTTTGAAAAAGAATGCGAAAATACACGCATAAAAATAATACAAAAAACCAGTACATACATTACTTTCAAAGGACCACTTTTTAGGTTTACTGCCGAAAAATTTCATTATTTGAACGGCATTACTTGTGGTAAACTAGAAGTTTTCGACCAACCCAATGCCTTAAAGCTCGAACGAACTTTTTGCTACAAAGAGGTTGTGCTTATTTGTTTGGTTTTTACGTTATTGCCTGTTTTCGCTTTTCTCAGCCCATTGTATCAATACCAACTTACCGACACTATTTTGCTCACACACAAAATGATAGCAGGTATTTTGTTGTTTGTCATTTGGGGTGTTGTTTTCTTGGGAAATGTTATATTTACAAGCCTTCGCTTTTCGCAGTTTGTAAGTAGCACAAAAAAGAAAATAATCAGCAATGTAAAGTAGATTCTGAAATTATCAATTACACTTGTATATCATTGATTTATAAACATAAACTTTATTTTATCGTGAAAAAAGTAAGCCTAATTATTTATCTACTTACGCTAGTGAGCTTTGCTTTTTCGCAGAGTGGCGTTATTTTCAACAAAGAAACCTTTAATTTTGGATATGTTTTGCGTGGTGCGGGCGAATCTAAATACCGGTTTAATTTTCAAAATAAAACACAAGGAATCGTTCAAATAACAAAAGTTTATTGCGAAAGCGAACTACTCTTGCTCAATTGGATTAAAACCTCAGTGGAAAGAAACGACAAGGGTTTTGTAGAAATAGCACTAAAACCTTCAGAGCGGCTGGGCGAATTTACCGAAAAGGTAATTGTTTACACTTCGTCAAATGAAGCACAACCTATTGTTTTGACCGTTATGTTTAACATTGTAGAAACCATTCCTGAGCCCAAAATAGAGGAATACTCAGAGTATTTTGGCTTTTTGGCTGCCGATGGAGCCATTCAGTCAAAAAAATACACTGTTTTTATCGAAAGCTTGGCTAATTATATATTGAAAAAAGAGCATGTAACGCTTCAAATAGAAAGCAGTATGTCGCCAATGAGTTCCTCGCAAGAATATAGCCAAAGTATAGCAAAGAAACGAGCCGAAGATTTACAATCTAAAATTATAAAGTCGGTATCGTCGTATGAATTGGATTCGAAAAGTGTGGTTTTTTCGCCTTCGGTCATTTTAATTCAAGGACCCGTTTATTCTAAAAAAACACAAGGCAAAGAAGAATGTTCTAAATTTCAGTACATTAAAGTAATTAAAAAAGATTGAAATAAAAAAGCTGCCTTTTGCGGGGCAGCTTTTTTGTTCCTTAGTCGTTGTAACCTTTAATGATACCACGCGTGGCACTGCGTATGAAATTAAGAATGTTTGCTTTTTCTATCGAATCTTCAAACTCTTTTTCTACTTTTTCAATAGCCGATTTGTAATTGAGTTTTTCTTGAAAAATAACTCGGTAAATATCTTGAATGTATCTGATTTTTTCGGTAGTAAATCCACGACGTTTGAGCCCAGTAGAATTAACGCCAAAGAAAGAAATAGGTTCTCTTCCGGCAGTAACGTAAGGCGGAATGTCTTTTCTGATAATGGTTCCGGCAGCGGTCATTGAATGTGCTCCAACACGCGAAAACTGGTGTACACCGCTTTGTCCGCCAATTACTGCCCAGTCTTCAATATCCACAACTCCAGCTATTTGGCAGCTATTAACTATTACTACGTGGTCGCCCACAAAAGTATCGTGTCCTAAATGCGAGTACGCCATAATTAAAGTATGGCTTCCTACTTTGGTCAAGTTGCGTTGTACGGTTCCTCTGTTGATGGTTACGCATTCTCTAATGTTGGTAAAATCGCCAATTTCAACATAGGTTTTCTCTCCCGAAAATTTTAAATCTTGAGGTATATTCGAGATGACTGCGCCCGGGTGAATTTGGCAATTTTTACCAATTCTGGCTCCGTCCATAATTACGGCATTAGGTCCTATCCAAGTGCCATCGCCTATTACTACATCGCCCATTACTGTTGCAAAGGGCTCTATGATAACTCCTTCGCCTATTTTGGCATCGGGGTGAACATTTGCTAATTTATATAAACTCATATTTCTAAAATTATCAATTGTTAATTATCAATTATTTTGTAATTTGTGCCATAAATTCGCCTTCGGTAACTAAGTTGTCGCCTACAAAAGCTTCGCCTTTCATGTTCACAATTCCGCGCCGTATAGGAGTCATTAGGGTAAGCCTGAAAATTAGCGTATCGCCTGGTTTTACCATTCCTCTAAATTTTACTTTATCCATTTTCATGAAGTAAGTTAAATAATTTTCGGGGTCGGGCACTTGGCTAAGTGCCAAAACACCACCAGCTTGCGCCATTGCTTCGCAAATAAGAACGCCTGGCATTACGGGTTGCCCAGGAAAATGTCCTACAAAAAATGGCTCGTTCATGGTTACATTTTTTATGGCTATTACTTCTTTGCTTGATACTGATAACACTTTATCAACCAACAAGAAAGGTGGGCGATGCGGTAATAATTTTTGAATAGCAACAACATCATAAACCGGAGCTTTGTTTGGGTCGTATTCGGGAGCTTTTTCCGATTCTCTTTTGATGATTTGCTTTATTTTGCTGGCAAACTGAACGTTTGAATAATGTCCAGGGCGCGAAGCTAAAATTTTTCCTTTGATTGGCATTCCAACCAACGCCAAATCGCCAATTAAATCGAGCAATTTGTGGCGAGCTGGTTCGTTTGAAAAACGAAGTTTTACATTGTTCAATACACCTTTTTTGGCTACAAGACGTGGTTTTTGAAGTAAATCGGTTACTCTATCCACTTCTTCTTGCGAAGTTTCTTTTTCTAAAATTACAATGGCATTGTCTAAGCTTCCGCCTTTTATGAGGTTCTTTTTGGCTAAGATTTCTAAATCTCTAAAAAATACAAACGTGCGGCAGGTTGCTACTTCTTTAGCATATTCTTTGAGTGAACTGATACTTGAATATTGGTGTCCGAGTATTTCAGAGCTGTAATCTATCATTACATCGGCACTGAAATGGTCGCTTGGAAATGTTTGAATTTCGATACCCGATTCTTCGTCTTGGTAGCTTATGTTCTTTTTTACTACAAAATATTCTCTTTCGGCTTCTTGCTCTACGATTCCTATTTGTTGAAAAGCATCAACATATAGTTTTGAGCTTCCATCGAGAATGGGAGTTTCTGCGCTATTTATTTGAATTAAGGCATTGTCTATTTCCAAGCCGTAAAGTGCAGATAATACGTGTTCTACTGTGCCAACCCGAGCCCCATTTTTTTCAATCATTGTGCTGCGAGAGGTATCTACAACGTTTTCAACGATTGCTTTAACGGTAGGTTGTCCTTCTATATCAACACGTTGAAAAACGTAGCCATGATTTTCGGGTGCAGGTAGCACTTTCATTTCAACAGGTAAACCGGTATGAAGTCCCAAACCGGAAAATGCAACTTCTGCTTTTAAAGTTCTTTGTTTATCTGCCATTTTATTTTTGTTTTAAAATATCTGTTAATTTTTTAAGTTCTCTTTCTAATTCATTCACTCTACGATTCAAATCGGGTAGTTTTCGATAAACTGCCATAGAGCGAAATTCGTTTCTAACTTCTTGTGCAGGAGCACCTTGTATCATAATTCCTTTTTGTGTTACCGACGAAAGGATTCCCGATTTTGCGCCTATTATTACTTCATCGGCTATGCTAAGATGTCCGGCAAATCCAACTTGCCCTGCTATCATACATTTTTTTCCTATTTTAACAGAACCCGAAATTCCTGTAAGTGCTGCAATTACTGTATTTTCACCAATTTCTACATTGTGGGCTACTTGTATTTGATTGTCGAGTTTTACGCCTTGCCTTATTATGGTAGAGCCCATCATGGCGCGGTCTATCGTGCAGTTTGCGCCTATTTCTACATTATCTTCTATAACTACGTTGCCTATTTGTGGAACTTTTGTGTATTCAGCATTTGATGGCGCAAAGCCAAAGCCGTCGCTTCCTACTACTGTGCCCGAATGCAAAATGCAGTCTTTGCCTATTTTGCAATTGTTGTAAATTTGTACGCCGCTAAAAAGCTTGGTATTTTCGCCTATTTCGGTATTTTCGCCTATATATACATGCGGATAAATTTTAACATTGTTGGCTATTTTTGCATTTTCGTCGATAGCAACAAATGCTGCAATGTAAACATTTTCACCTATTTGTGCTTTGTCGCTAACAAATGCAAGTGGGCTAATACCCACTTTTTGAGGTTTAGACATTTCGTAAAGCTGCATGAGCTTTGCCATAGCTATGTAAGCATCTTCTACCCGTATTAGGGTTGCTTTTATGGTTTCTTCAGCCACAAATGTGTTGCTAACCAAAACAATAGATGATGCTGTTTCGTAAATATACTTTGTATATTTTATGTTTGCCAAAAAGGAAAGTGTTCCGGGTTTGCCTTCTTCGATTTTTGAAAAATTATCAACTTCTACTTGAGCATTGCCCTCTATTGTTCCTTCTAAGTAATCGGCTATTTGTTGAGCAGAAAATTTCATATTTATTTTTTTTTGCAAAACTAATAATTATTTATTTAGTTACAATCTTTAAATTAATGTTTTATCTATATTAATCTAATTTTATATTTTTTTGCAATTCGTAATTTTGATAGCTTAGCTTGATAGTAATCGAAATTCTAAAAAAAGTAAATTACGCAATTTTTTCTAAATTCTAATATTAAATTGTTATTTTATCACTAAAAACCTGAAAATGTGAATTTGAAATAACTGTTCTTTAAAAATCACTTATTTGTTACACTATCAAATTTAGTTGATTTAGGTTTTTATATTCTTGTCGTTTTTTTGGTGAAATAATTCATTTTGTTACTAATTTGGGTGCAAACTTAACGCTTTTTTTTCACAAATCAAAAGCTAATTTTTTTTCAGATAAATAATTTCAAAATTATTATTTTTTTCAATCTATTTTTAGTATATTTGTTTCAATAAAATATCAAAAATTCATAATTACTAACAGCCTAACCGACAGACCGACAAGTCGGTCGAACGGTTTTTATTTTTTAAAATTTTCAAAAATTAAAGAGTTTTCTTTCAAACACTAATTAAGTAGTGAACCAAAGTTAATTATATTGTTTGTTTGCTAAGTGTTTAAAAACAAATAACTAACAACTAGTTTGCTCAAAAATAAACTAGCATTTCTTTTCAATTATGCAAATTCCAAACAACAAACGAATTATAGCAAAACGCTCACTACTAGTAATGTTAGTAGGTCTTTTGATGATTTTTGTGCCTATGAACCTGGGCTTAGACGGAATGGACGGCGGTTTTGCTTTGGCTGTATTTGGCGGGCTTATCGCCATTACTGCGCTGATTACTTATTTTATTTACATGCGCTTAGCTCGCGAACAAGATAACTTAATGAATGGTACTAATTTACTGGCGCATTGGAAATACAACACCGAACAGTGGCGAGCTTATGCCGAAATTGATTATCAGGAAGATAAAGCGGCTAAAAAAATGCTTTTTTGGCTAGTTGCAGGTTTTGCCTTGTTTTTTGGAATTATCTTTGCCGTATTTGGCGACGATGGCGGAATTTATGTACTTTACGTTATGCTTGCGCTCATTGCGCTTATAGCTGTGGTTGCCAAAGTTTCGGCGCAAGTAACTTACAAACGGAACCTTAGTAGAACCGGAGAAGTGTTACTTTCCGAGCATTCAGCTCTCATAAACGGGCAGCTTCATGTGTGGAATTTGCTCAATGCGCGATTAATCGATGTGCGCTTGGTTGAATACGAGCAAATGAATATGCTTGAAATAGAATATGTTGTGCCTCAGCGCAATGCCGATGCACAATACACTGCGCGGATTCCAATTCCTTACGGAAAGGAAGCCGAAGCCGAAGCTGTGGCACAAGAAATAGGAAAGCACAAAAAAAATTAGTCGTTTTAATCGTTCAAAAAACAAATAAAATATTTTTCCACCGTTTTGGAAAGCACTTTCACATTCGAAATGTCGGAAGCTGTTGCTATATCTTGCAATTTTCGCTCATTGTTGATGATATTAATCTTATTGTCGTCGTTTTTGGTGTAAGCATTGTTGCGAATTTTACCTCCGAAAACAAAATATCGAACTTGTTTTTTGCTTAAATTGTACTTTTTAGCTACTTCTTTGCGCTTCTTTTTCAACTTTTGCTTCATTTTCTTCTTCTCTGAAAAAGGGAAAATTTCTATTTTTAGTAATTGTCTGTTTATTAAGCGAGTGCTTAGTTCTGATAGTACTTTATCTTTGTGTTTTGCCCATTCTTTAATTGCCGCAATGATGTTATTATCATCTAATTGCGAAAAATATTCAAAACCCGAATGTCCTTTTCTGTTTTTTTTGCAAAAATCTTCTACACTTTCAATGTTTTTGTACAAAAAGAAATCCAAGGCTTTGCCTGCAAATACTTTTTCGCCTTTCGATGCCAATTTTTTTGCTCGTTTCATAATTACAATCAGCATTTGTTCGGCTACTACCACCGCTTTGTGCAAATAAACTTGCCAATACATTAATCTACGGGCTATTAGAAATTTTTCGACAGAGTAAATTCCTTTTTGTTGCACCACAAGCTTGTCTTTATATACATCGAGCATTTGTATAATACGCTCAGAACCAACATTTCCCTCAACCACACCTGTAAAAAAACTATCGCGCCGCAAATAATCCAACCTATCCATATCTAATTGACTAGAAACGAGTTGATGCAGAAATTTTTTATGGTATTTGTTTGTAAAAATTTGCAAACAAAGGTCTAGTTTGCCATCAAAAATTTTGTTGAGTTCTTGCATGTAAAGAATTGAAATCTCCTCATGGCTAATGTTTTGCACGATGCTATGTTCCAAAGTATGCGAAAAAGGACCATGTCCAATGTCGTGCAATAAAATGGCTAGCGTAACGGCTTCGGCTTCGGCTTCCGAAATTCCAACTCCTTTGTTGCGCAACTCCTTTATTGCATTGTTCATCAAGTGAGTAGCTCCCAAAACGTGTTGAAAACGCGAATGTACTGCACCCGGATACACATAATCGGTAAGTCCAAGCTGTTTTACTCGCCTTAGTCTTTGAAAATAAGGGTGTTGAATAATATCAAATACGATTTCGTAAGGTATTTTGATAAATCCATAAACGGGGTCGTTGATTATTTTGAGTTTATTCATTTCTTGTTGTATTTAATTAAAAAAGAAGAAAATAATTTATTTAATAGCTTGTTTATCAAGTTCTAATAGATAGTTTTCGATAAAAAGTGTTATACTAGCCATATTTTGATAATTAATTTTGTCGGGCGTATCGCTAGGCGTATGATAATCAGAGTGGTCGTCGGTAAAAAATACCACGTTTGTTATCTTTTTGCGAGTAAACGAAAAATGGTCTGAAGCAAAATGATAAATCAAGCGCTCCTTAAATGGCGGACGCAAGTCGAGTTGAAATTCCGGCATATTTTTAGCTGTTCGCTTGATGGGTTTCTTTAAGTTGCGTTCTTTTTTTCCTGCAAAAACCGCATGAACAAAAGGTTTTGCATGATTATCGGGTCTGCCAACCATATCAAAATTCAAAACTCCATACGTATTTTTTAACGGAGCAAAAGGGTTATTTGCGTAAAAATCGGAGCCCAGTAAACCCATTTCTTCTCCTGAAAATGCTATAAAAATAAGATTGAAATTAAGTTGTTTTTTTGCGGAAATTTTTTTTGCCAATTCCATAATTACAGAAGTACCTGAAGCGTTGTCGTCAGCGCCCAAGCAGATACCGTTATAATTTCTGCCAACATGGTCGTAATGTGCTGTTATAATGATGTTTTTATCTGTTTTTCCTTTGATGTATCCAATAACATTTTGTGTAATTACAGAATCTTTTTTGCGAAAAGCTTGCACATTTACATAATCAGCTTTCATTTTAATGTCGAAAGTGTCAAAATGTTCAATTTTTTTGAGCTTTTGGTCGAAGGTTTTAAAATCAAAACCCATTCTGCGCGATAAAATGTAATAAGGCATGTAATACACTTTTATGCTTTTATCTAATTGTTTTCCAGTATTTTGAAAATAGGTGTATCTTTTAGAATCTTTCTCGAATCGGCTTTTGCTTACCGGATTGTTAGCTCTTACTATTTCGCCAATTAAATCGTATTTTTGAGTAATTTTGTGGGTAAAACTAATTACTATTTTTTTGAATTTATATTTTTCTGACAGTTTATTTATTTCTTTTGCTAGCATTTCAGGTTTAAATTCTTTATCAATAATCAAAACCGGACAGTTTTCGGTAAAGTTAAATTCTGCTAAATTATTATTTGAAAAAGTGCCTGAAAGTTTGAGTTTAAAGGCAAAATTATCTGAAAATTCCGTATCGAAAATAGGAAACAAACCTAATGAATACTTTGTGGTGTCGCCCGTTTTTAATCCTATTTGTTTTACATCGAGAGTTCCAAAATTCAAAAAATAGAGATAATAATCTTGATAAAACGCAGTATTACTTTGCTCAAATGATTGTAAACCAAATTGTTTGAAATGTTCGGCTATAAATGAGGCTGCTTTGTATTGTCCCTCTTTGGCTGTTTTTCGTCCTTCAAATTCTTCCGAACAAAGAATGTGAAGGTTATCTTTATGGCTTTTAATTAGCAAACTATCAAAATTTTGAGCATGTGCTGCAAAATAATGTAAAAATAAATAAATTAGTAAAAAATATCTTTTAAACTTATAAGTTTTTAGTAGTATCATTTTCTATTTTCGTTGAGATTGGAATAAGTTTATTTTTTTCTGAAAATTAAGGCAATTTACTATAATTAAGCTATTTTACAAAAAAAAGTTTTCAATGTTTGTTTGTGGTTAAAGCTTTTCTTTTAACACTTTGCGCCACAGTTCGTAGCCTTTTTCGTTCATGTGTAATTTGTCATTTTCCCAAATAGTGTCCAAAAGAACGCCTTTTTCGTCAAACATGCAGCTAGTCATGTCGATATATCGAACATTGGGCGTTGATTCTGCATATTTTTTGAGCAAAGCATTGGCAGTTTGCATGGTTTTCCAAAGTGCTTTTCTCGCAGGACTTGGTTTAATAGAAAGGAAAACTATTTCGGTTTTTGGTAATTTCGCGTGTACTTTCGCAACAAAAACCTTGCAAGTATCAACAAAAGCTTGCGGAGTCATTTTGAACGAAATATCGTTATCGCCTTCATAATAAACTATTTTGTACGGATTGTATGGAAAAACTAAGCGTTCCAGATGGGTATTGATATCTTGTGCTATGGAGCCGCCAAATGCCCTATTTAATGCGTTAATTTCCTTAAAATCAGACTCTAAACTTTCCCATTTGGTGATAGTGGAGCTTCCCAAAAATAAAACAAGGCTGTCGGCAGGAGGATTTAGCCTGTCTTTTTTCTCAAAAACACGTATAACCTCTTCAAAACGAATAGGTTTCGTTTTAATTCGCTTTATTGGTAATAGCGATAAATCGACCGTTTCGATAAATTCACCATCAATAAACAGGGCAGGTGTTTTGAAGGTTTTATCTATTAGAGGCATCGTAATAGTGTAACAGAAAAGAGAACTGTCATTTTTTTGTATTATTTTGTCGAAATAGATTATTTTTTTATCACGAAGTGTAATTTTTTTACCATTATATTTTTCAT
>JAIFNL010000113.1 GCA_020047755.1 Bacteroidota bacterium | reverse complement strand
GCAGCAAACGAAATGGGAAAACTATTGTGGGAAAAGATAATTTTCTTTATTTTTGTAAGCTGATATCAGATCATTCTGATTTTGATTTTTTTATGAGTTGATGACCGTGCAGGGTTGTCAACTCAATTTCCATTTTTATTCTTTTTTGTTGTGTTTTTGTTATAATATGTTTTGTTTTTTTGTTAAAAAACAAAGTTCTAATTTTTTTTGAAATTTATAATTTTTGAATGACTAAACTCAAGTACACCGCTTAAGTGCTTGCGCATAATAGCCATAGCCGACTTCTCATCTTTCTCTTTGATAAACTCCAAAATTTGTTTGTGTTCGTTGTATGATTTTAATGAAATTCCATCGGAACAAACTTTGAGCTCTTTATACAAATGGATTATTTCGGGTGTTACAATCAAAAGCAATGATTTTGTAACACTATTTTTCGAGGCTTCTGCTATTTTCAGATGAAAAAGAAAATCTTCTTCTACTGCCGAACTGCCTGTCAATGCTTTTTCGTAATAAACACTCAAGGCTTCTTCAATATTTTCAACATCGTTCGAGGTTCTGCGGATGCAAGCCAAACGAGTAGCTTCAACTTCTAATAACACACGAGTTTCAACCAAACTAAAAAAATCATTCTTTTCCAGTTGTAGAATCCCCGAAATTAAACCTTCTAAGGCAGCAATTCCAAGACCTGCTACAATTGTTCCGCTTTGAGGTAGGGTTTTAAGAATACCATAAAACTCTAGTTTTTTAATGGCATCACGCACATAGGTTCTTCCTACTTTTAATTTTTCAGATAGTTGACGTTCCGAAGGTAATTTATCGCCTGGGTTCAATTGCCTCGATGAAATTAATTCGCGTATTTGGCGAATAATCATATCAACAGGTGTTTCAAGTTGAATCTCTCTAAAATTATTTATAACATTATTTGCCATTTGTTATACATTTAAGCCGTTACTCCAACTCATTATTAAATTGGTTGACCAAAATAAGTCAATTAATTTTTAATAAACAAATTTTTAACAAATAAATATTTCAATAAAATATTAATTAATTGCAAAACAATACTTTATATATGTTAAATCGAATTTTAAAAGCAAAAAAAACAAACAAAAAACTGGACAACCAATTTTTAAATAGCTTTTTTTAAACATTATTTACAATTCAAAGCCTACTGGTCAACCAGTTTGCACACACACATTGCGCCTAACTCTCTGGTAAAAAAAATTAACATGTAACCATTAAAAAAGAAACATCAAAAGGAAAAAAATATTTTTGCATGTTCATTTTTTTTCTATTTTTGCACACAATAAAAAATGTTTATTTCAAAAATAGATTTATGCCCAAGAAAATCATTTTCACTTTTGCTTTTTTATTTGCAGCTTACACTATGTTTGCTCAATACGCTTTAGAAAAACAAAAATTTGATTATCGCACTTACACACCGCAACATGGCGATAGGTATATTCCATTTTTAGCTGGCACTTTTTCGTATTTACTCCCTGGCGGAGGTCAGTTTTATTGTGGCGAAGTTCCACGAGGATTGGCATTTGTAGGTGGTTATGCAACAGTTATAATTGTTATGAGTACAATGCTCGACGCTACTAATGCAGAAGATGTAGTGGTAGGCACTTTTCTTTCTTTTGCTGCTTTACATATTTGGTCCATTGTAGATGCCTCTCGTGTAGCAAAGGTTAAAACATTAGCCCTTAGAGCAAAAGATGAAGAATCGTCGATGATTTTCTTAAAACCTAAACTTTTTTTCACCAACACGCAAGATGTAAAAACGCTAGGCGTTTCTCTTAATGTAACATTTTAAAATCTAGCTTTTAAAATTCACTTTTTCTTGTTCAGTAGCATTTTAATACCAACCAAAAGCACAAGCGAGCCAAAGAATTTTTTAATTAATTCTTCTGGCAATTTCAACGCTATTTCAGACCCAAAATAGGAAGCAATGAAAAATGCAACCATCAGAATATAAACAGCTTTCATGTTTACCATGTTTCGCTTGTAATACGATAAAAACGCCGGAAAACCTATTGGCGGAACCATCATAGCAAGCATAGTGCCTTGAGCCAAATGCACCGAAAAGCCAAAAACATAAATCAATGCCGGAATAATTACAATTCCACCGCCAATACCTAACGAACCAGACAAAATTCCAGCCAAAAAACCCACCAAAAGAACTCCTAGCACAAAGCCTATTTCCATTTTCTTTCCTTTAAAAAAAGTTTTTTCAATCCAAAATCATTTTCAAACCAGCAATTATCATTAAAACGCCAAAAACTTTTTTTGCGGTAACTTCGGGTAGTTTCATGCTTATTTTAGCACCAAAATAAGCACCCAAAAGAAAAGCAATTATTAATAAACCAGCAACTTGCAAATTTACAAATCCGGCTTTATAAAAATTATAAGCCGCCGCAATAAAAATTGGAGGAAGCATAAGCCCAATGCTCGTGCCTTGCGCCAAGTGCTGCGAATAGTTCAGAAAAAAAACTAAGCCAGGCACAATAATCAATCCGCCACCAATGCCCAATCCGCCATTTAAAATTCCGGCTAAACTTCCAATAAGTAACAAAATTACAACTTCTTTGTACACAAAATTCTTAGTGTTTTAGCATTTAAAAATCTAAATTCAACGACAAATAGAAAAGACGAGGCAAAATAATTCCATCATCAACTCCCCAAGCCCAATCGGTTCGCACAAAGTAGCCAAACAAGCGTGCTCTAAGTCCAAACCCATAGCCATACACAAAAGGCGGACGATTTTTTTCAATTACAATGCTAATAGGTCCATTTTCAATTACTTGCTTCGAGTAACCACTCTCGCCTCCCCAAGGATTCAAGCCCGACCAAGCCGAGCCAACATCAAAGAAACCAACAAGTTGCAAAGTTCTAAAAAAAGTAGAGCTTATCGGTCGGTCGTACAAATACTGTATAAAAGGAAAGCGTATTTCGTTGTTGAAAACCAAGAAGTTATCTCCATTACGTATATTTTGGCTAAACCCGCGCATATTAGTAGCAACGGTTTGGAAAACGTAGTTTTTCGTTTCATCTATCGGAATATCAGTATTAAAGGTTGGCGTTTCGAGCGACACATTCAGCCAATTATCTACCGCACCTAAATAATAAATCAAGCGCGATTTCCCAAAATTTGCACTTCCCGCCACACGTGAAGCCCAAATAATGCTTCTGTGAATCCTTTGGTAATTTCTAAAATCGAAGCCCAAAATAAATAAAGAGCTATTTTTTTCTACCAGCGATTGATAATATTCGCCAAAAGCTTTGAAGCGAGTACCATTGTAAATATTTTCGAATAGCATACGCGAGTTGTCGAAAACGTATTCGCCTTTTGCGCCCACCCACACTGCCGTTGAATTGGGCTCAATAAGCGAAGGGTAATCAGCCGATTTTAAAACAGACCTATCGTGCCTCATGTTGAAAGTTGCTGAAAAGGCAGATACTTCGCTAAATGGATAGGTTAAAATTGCATACAAATTATGGGCATGAACTTTTTTCTCATAAAACTGATAAGCATCAAAATACGAGTAAGCTTGCCTGTGGAAAATAAATTGTTTGTCCCACTGGTTTTTCAAATTTTCGACGGTCAAAAGGTATTCATTGCTATTCAAATCGGACGAAATGCGAAATCCTGCAGTAACTTTATAATCTTCAAACAAATCGAGCGTACCTATTTTCATCATAACATTCAAGCCCGGATTGAAATACACCTCACCACCCGAAAATGCTTGATATGAGTTATTTAAAAAGCTAAAATCTACTTGCGAAGCCAAAGTATTGGTATAAAATGCAGTTTGATAAATGCGCTTGAGAACCGATTTATTGGTATCAAGATAGGCTTCAAAATATTCAGCCAAAGTATCGGGGTAAAAGTGATGATAAGGTATATCTAAATCCTCTTCAAACACATAATTATTTATATCTAATTCTAAGCTGTCGGGGTGTGGCAATTTATCTATTGTAGCCTGAGAAACAGTATCTTTGGGCAAAATTTTGTTTTTTTCTACCAAGGCAAGGCTGTCGCGCTCGCGTATTTGCTTTGTAATTCGTTGGCGCAACTCAGTATCTTCTATATTTTCGGCAAAAGCTTTACTTCCGGCATCAAACTGGTCGATAAACATTAAATATCTGCCTTTTTCCTTGATTATTTCTACCGAATTGCCTATTTTTGGGTTCACATCGTAGTCGTAAATATTTCGTTTGTAGTTAGATATAGGATACGAATTGGTAAATTGGCGATAATGAACTGCCGTATCTACAAACGAAATCGCACTATCGAGCTTTACAATTTCTCTATTTATAATTCCCTTTTTATCAGACAAATAAGTATATTCATCTTTTTTTATTTCTATGGGTTTGGTTTCGTTAAAGTAAGGAGTATTGGTAAGTCTCACCAATTTTTTTGCCTTATTTTTATAGTCATACACAAACAAATCGTAGTTCGACGACAAAATGGCAGTATCGCTTCTATCTACAAACAAGCTGTCGGTCAATCTGTTGGAAGAAAAAACTATTTTGGTAGAATTTTCCACAAAACGAGGGTTCAAATCGTCGGCTAGGTCGTTGGTAATTCGCTCGAAAGTATTTGATACAATGTTTCTTACGTAAATATCGGTTTTTCCCATTCTCACCCCCGACATTACATATAAAAGTCCATTGTCTGAATAATCAAAATCGAGAACTTTTTCAATATCAAAAAGTCGGTGCGTATTGGTGGCTTTTCTAAATGTTTTCAGAAACGATTTTTGCCCCATGGTGTAAAGCGAAATTTCGATATAACCCTTGTATTCCGTTATAATTGAGAGTATTTCGCCGTTCGGATTCCACGTAAGTAGCGGAAAAGAATAATCCGAAATTCTATCAATTCTATTTCCACGACTTAATATTTTCTTGCGTTTATGAGTTTCGGTATTGTAAATCCAGATGGAATATTTGCCCATTTCGTTGGTCAAATAGGCAACATAATTTCCGGTAGGACTTACCTTTAGTTGGTAGTAATCAACATCTTTTCGTGGTTTTCGCACTATTTTTTCGCCCGTTGGCATATCTCTTTTTTCGTCTTCCAAAAGATATTTTGCCCGTAAATTTTCGTACCAAAGCTCGGTAAGTTCTTTCAAATCTAAGCCCAAAGTATAAATAAATCCATGCTCTATGTTTTTGTTTACTTTGGTCATGTACACTATGTTAGCAATAGTCGATTTGCCATAATTCTGTTCGATGTATCGCCAGAGGGCAAATCCGGCAATTGCCGCATCTTCGCCACTCAAACGGTTGAATTTCTTATATTTCTTGCTCAAAATACCGTCTTTTATTTTGTCTTCAATCGAAAAATCGAAAGGATTTGAAGCATAAAGTATTAAGCCTTTTTCGTACCATTCGGGAATGTCGAAAATGGTCGAATTTGCTACTTTATCTTTAAAACTTGGTCCATTCATCATTTCGGTAAAAAGCACTTGCGAAATGGCAGAAGTTATTTGATTTCTAAATTTTACGTGGTCGCCTTCGTAGTAAAGAAATACCTTATTATTTATTACTTTTCTAGTTCCTCCAGTATTGGTTTCATCATTGCCCGAAATAAGACCTATGTTACTTTGCTGAAAATCACTATGTTTGTTGTAAATTACAAAAATAATTCGTTTGTTCAAATTTTGTTCAAAAAAAGCCTCAAGCCTAGTTAATTCTTGGCTTGCAAAATGGGAAACATATTTGGCAAGAGGTTCGCCATCTTCGTAAAAATAAGTGTCAAAATCGTCGTAACGATAGTATTGCCAATAAAATTCATTGTATTGAACTCTGTTTTTTCCGAAGGTCATTTGGTGTCCGTTATAAAACTGAGAATAAGCACTTTCAGTACCAAACAGAAGCAAAATTAAAAAAATATATAGACAGTTTTTTCTTTTCATAAGAAATTTTTTTACAAATTACACTTGCAATTTTTTTTTGCAAAAGCAAGAGATTTATTTTACAAAATAACGCAAAAGATACGTTTTTTTTGAGACAATAAGTTATTTATTTTTAGAAATATAGAAGTTGGTTTTATTTAAAATACAATTTATCAGTTACTTATAAATAATTAAAATAAAATAGTTTGAGAAAAATACGAACTAAAATAGTTCAAAAATAAAATAAAATATTTTTCTTTTTGCATTCAAAACAAACAAAAAGTTTGCAACTAAATTTTGGCTAAATTAATATCTATTTTTATAAAACAGAAAGTTTCTTTAAAAATTTAATAATTTTTTTCAAAAAAAATAGCTTAGAAATACGTAAAAGCTTTTTATCTTTGTAGTTTGAAAATTGAATTTTCTGGAAAAAATTGTGTTGCAGAAAAATTTGAAAAGATTTTTTTATTTTGAAAACAGCATCAAATTAAAATATTGATTATCAGTTACAAAATAGAACAATTTAACAATTTATACATTTTTATAATCGAAAAAACGATGAGTGAGAAAGAAGAAAAATCATTGAATTTTATTGAACAATTTATTGAGGAAGACATTAAAAATGGCAAAAATGATGCGCGAGTTCATACTCGATTTCCGCCCGAACCCAATGGTTATCTGCATATTGGACATGCAAAATCCATTTGCTTGAATTTTGGCTTGGCGCAGAAATACAATGGAACTTGCAATTTAAGATTCGATGATACCAATCCGGTAAAAGAAGATGTGGAGTATGTTGAATCGATAAAAGAAGACATAAAATGGTTGGGGTTTGATTGGAAAGAAAACATGTTTTTTGCTTCGGACTATTTCGAGACCTTGTATGAATACGCTATATTGCTGATAAAAAAAGGATTAGCTTACGTTTGCCAGCTTTCGGCAGAAGAAATTGCTGCCCAAAAAGGAACCCCTACAAAACCCGGACAATTTAGCCCGTACCGAGATAGAAGCGTAGAAGAAAACTTGCAACTCTTTGAGCGTATGCGCAATGGCGAGTTTGCCGAAGGAACTTATTCGCTTCGTGCTAAAATTGACATGGCTTCGCCCAATATGCACATGCGCGACCCGCTTTTGTACCGCATAAAATATGCGCATCACCACAGAACCGGCGACAAATGGTGCATTTACCCAATGTATGATTTTGCACACGGGCAATCTGATTATATTGAGGGAATTACGCATTCCCTTTGCACGCTTGAGTTTGAGGTGCATCGCCCGCTTTACGATTGGTGTTTGGACAATATCATTGAAACTGAATATAGACCTCGACAAATTGAATTTGCGCGTT
>JAIFNL010000293.1 GCA_020047755.1 Bacteroidota bacterium | reverse complement strand
CGATTGGCGTATTTAGTAAAACAATCATTACCGTAGTAATTAAATATATAGTAAGATGTTTGATAAATAATTCGTTATCCAATCCTTTCAACCCTAATGAAAATCCGATTATTAAGCCCAAAAGTAGATTTGAAATTACAAGTGCAAAGCACCAAATAACATAATAAATAAATTTGGCGTTTAATATTTTGGTTCGTGAAATTGGCAATGATAATAAATCCTTTGCAGTCCCGTCTGAATATTCCCTGCCAAATAACCAACTTGCAACAAATCCGAAAATCAATACACCGCCAACGCCTACAGCTTGCGACAATAAACCCAAATAAGAATCCCAATTCGCTTCAAAAGACATTAAAGTCGCTTTTGCTTTAAATGCTCCTGATAAACCTTCCAAACCATCGTCTTTCATTAAAAACATAAATACTCCGCCAAAAATTGGGGCAAGCGAAAATGCAATAAACGTAATCCAGATAATTTTGGAATGCTTGTTTTTCTGTATTTCAGCGATAAATGCTTGTATTTGTTGTTTCATCGTTTTCTTTTTATTGGTTGATAATTCGCAGAAAATAGGTTTCTAAATCCTCCTCAACTACATTCAACATTTTTAACGGGATTCTTGAATTTGCCAATATTTCAGAAATTATTTCAGGTTGTTGAATTACGCCGATATTTGTAGTTTCAATTATATCGTTTCCGGTGGCATTAAAAATTATTTTTTTGTCGGCTAATAAATCAATTGCTTTTCTATTGTCGCTGGTTTTAACACAAAGTTTTTTTATAATTTGAAGTTCTAATTCATTCGTATTTATTTCTTTCACTAATTTTCCTTCGTGAACTATTCCAATTCGTGTAGCCACTTTTGAAATTTCTGAAAGTATATGACTTGAAAGAAAAATTGTAGTATTGTGATTATGCACAAGGTCTTTTAGAAATTCTCTAATTTCTACAATTCCTGCGGGGTCTAAACCATTTATCGGCTCGTCAAGAATTAATAATTTTGGTTTGTGAATTAATGCTTTTGCTAAACCTAAACGCTGACAATTTCCCAAAGATAAATATTTTGCTTTTTTATCTTTGTATTGCGAAAGTTGCAATTTATCTATCACATTATCAATGAGTTTTTTGTCTTTTAAACCACGAAGTCTGTGAAAAACTTCAAGATTTTCTTTTACTGTCAAATCGGGATAAGAATATGGGGTTTCTACCAAATATCCAACATCGTTCCATATTTTAGCCGCTTGTTTTGTTGATTGTCCGAAAAGTGATATTGAGCCTGCATTTGGTTTTATCATACCAAGTAGAAGTCGTATTGTTGTGGTTTTTCCAGCACCATTTAATCCAAGAAATCCATATATTTCGCCAATTCTAACATTTATAGAAACATTGTCAACGGCTTTAAAATCACCAAATTTTTTTGTTAAATTCTCTGTTTGTATGATATTCATAGTTTATCTGATTATTCTCTGGTTTCTGGTTTTATTATTTAGTATTTGAAAGAAAACGCATCATTTTTTTGAAAATTTAAAAAAAACAAAAACCGTTCGACCGACTTGTCGGTCTGTCGGTTAGGTAGTTAGGAAATCATCGGACAGACCGGACAAGCCGGTCGAACCGATTTTGCTTAGTTTTCTTTCAAACACTATTTAGGATTAGAATGCTTATTTTCAACATGTTTTCTATTGGTTACAATTAAATCTAAATTTGTTTTAGAAAATGATGCAATTTGAAGTTCAATGCTGTCGCCGATTAAACATTTATTATAATATTTTCCGTCCACAGTATTTTTTACACCATCAATACAAATGTAATAATCAGTAGTAATAGATCTATTTTTAGAAGTTCCTGTAACTCTTGTTTCCTGTTGCTTATCGGTAACTATTCCTTTAGTTACCTTTTTTGTCCCCGTATTTATATCTTTGAAATAGGAAAAAGATACATAAATAAATATTCCCAATGGAAATAAAGCAAATATAGAACTGAATATCTTGGGAAACAATCCGCCGTTGTGCCAACCAATATTATAACTAACAATACTAAATACCACCATTACCCCTATTAAAATCAGGCTTACCGCTATCCATGAAGTACGTAGTTTTTTTCGGTCTTCAGCTGTACAATCTACTATTTGTAAAATGAATAAAATTTACAGACTGCCAACCGAGGGCGTCGCTCCAAGCGACACCCTCGGTTTTGCTGCCAAAAATCAGGCTTACCGCTATCCATGAAGTACGTAGTTTTTTTCGGTCTTCAGCTGTAAATGGAAGAATTGTTTCTTTTGGGTTCATGGTTTCTATTTAAAAAAATTAACTAATTTCATGTAAACAGTCTCTCAACATTTTTTTCTTAATCAGTCTTAAACTTCATTAGATACACAAAGTTTAAATTTAGCACTTCATTGTCAAAGAAGCACGAAACCCACGCTTTTGCCAAACGGCTGTTAGCTGCCGGCTTTATTTTTTGTTTAACATTTCATTTTTTATTATAAAAACATTGACTTCCGATTACACCACCGCCATATTCTAAAACAAGTTTATTATTTACCATAATATAAGTGCAACTGTCATTATAACTTGATTTTAAACTGTCAGGAATTGGTTTGTCAAAAACATTGAAAGAATACATTCCCATTCCACTTCTTTGAAAACTAATATTACAAGGTTCTCCGCTTGTAATGCCTATACAATTTGCTTTGTCTAATTTATCTTTGAGTATTTTTAAAGTTTCTGTTGTCCATCCAAGTTTTTGTAATAAAGTATCCGCTTTACCTGATTTAATTTCTACATTCCAATTACTTTCAAATTTATCATCTACTTTGATGTGAAAAATTCCCAAAGTATTATTGTCGTCAAATTCTATATGAACTAAATTATTTGAAGGAACTATTTTGTTTATGTAAGATTTAACTTCATAAATTTCGGTCTTCTTATTTTCAAAGTTTTCTTTTAATTCCGATAAAGAGTAGTCTTTGTCGAAACCGCCAAGAGCAGAAACAATCATTATTATGTAACCAATAAAAATTACAAGCCCAAATCCGCATAAAATCAAAAAGCCAATAACTATTTTTTTTACCATTTTCTATTTGGTTGCTTGGTTCGTCGAGGTTGCAGCTAACTTAAACACCATGCTTTTGCCTGCTCCATGTTGTCAAAAAACTTATCTTCATAAGTTTTAGAGGAATTTTCTTCAAATAATTGTTCAACGCTTAATTGTGTTATAAGTTCACTACTCATAATATGTGCAAATTTCTTTAAATTTGAATTATTAAATTTTGCAAGCATCGTCTCATTCATTTGAGTTTGAACTTCGGGTACAACTGAAAATTTGAAATTCAAATCATTCCCTATTACACAAAGCACTTTGTTATACAGTATTGCGGTAAGAATACTCGTAGCTTCTGCTAAGAAAGCCTCTAATGTCAAATCTTCGCTTTTACTGCTCCATGTGTAAATCAAAATCGACTTTTCAGAATCTAATTCAAAAGTCAAATACGCATTTTCAAAAATTTTCTTCATGAGTTTCAGATTTTAATTTTATTGTTTGTATTATTTCAGTTAAGGATACAATTTGAATTAGTTTATATTAAAATCTTTATTTTTTTCTTTGTGTTCTTCTTCGTGTACTTTGTGGTTAATCGGAATAATTATTAACCACGAAGAATACAAAGTTAAACCACAAAGAACACTAAGAAAAGTATAAATTAATTTTGAAAACTTACTTAATCAAAAACAATTAAACTTTGGCAAAGTTCGGTAATCCTTTATAAGTTTTTTAGTTAATCCTAAAAAACAAAAAATTACATTGGCAAATATACAAAACAAAAAACACAAAAAAAAGATAATTGTTAATTTTTAATTATATTTTCAATTAACCAAAGTTATCAATTTAGTTTGAAAATTCACAATCATTTTATCATTATTATCCATAAAAGTATGGTGGCGGTAGCCGCCAACATTTTATTCTTTTTTTATATCAATATATTTCAAAACCTTTTGTTTCAAATCTTTTTCATTAAGTGGTTTAGTTATATAATTATCAAAAACACCTTCGTATTTTGCTCGTTCATGTTCCAAAGCATAAGCAGATTGTGCAATTATGGGTAATTCAGGTCGAAATTCTTTGATTCGTTTTGCCGCTTCATGTCCGTCCATTTCAGGCATTTTTATGTCCATTAAAATCAAATCAATCTTTAAATTCGATTTGCAAATATCAACGGCAATTTGACCGTTTGTGGCATGGATAAGATTTAAATTCAAATCGGATAAAAGTTCTTCGATAAAAAGGAAATTATATTCTTCATCTTCGGCAATTAAAACTGTTCTATTTGTTTCAGTATTTTTAGCAAGTGTAATTGTTTTATTAATCTCATTTACTGGATTGTATGGAATTGTAAAATAGAATGTCGAACCTTTTTCCTCTTCAGATATAACCCAAATTTTACCACCCAATAATTCAACAAATCCTTTTGAAATGGAAAGACCTAAACCTGTGCCACCGTAATTTTTACTGGTTGATAAATCTGCCTGACGAAATCTTTCAAATATTTTCCCGTGTAATTCGTGTTTTATACCGATACCATTATCTTTTACAAAAAACCGCAATTCGGTATCTATTAAATTGTACCCAAATTCTATTGAGCCTTTGTGTGTGAATTTTAATGCGTTTGAAATTAAATTAGATAAAATTTGAACAATTTTAGTTTTATCGGTGTAAATAATAGATTGTTCGTCGGTTAATTCTTTTTTTGAATAGATTGATATATTTTGATTGTTTGCCTGAAGTTTAAAAACGGAAAGTAATTCGATAATAATTGTATTAATTTCAACTTTTTGAATGTTAGTTTTTTCTTGTTTGGTTTCAAGCGATGAAATAGTTAGAATATCAGTTACTATTGAAAGAAGTTGACTGCTGCTATTTCTGATAATTGATACAAAACTATCTCGTTTTTCATCGGTAATATTGGGTTTATTCAGCATACCCGAAAAACCACAAATTGCAGTTAAGGGTGTGCGAATTTCGTGGGATATATTTTGTAAAAAAGCTGTTTTTAGACGGTCGCTTTCTTCGACTTTTTCTTTGGAAATTAATAATTCTTCAAATAGTCGCTTCCTGTCTGTAATATCGCTAAAATTTAAGACTATTCCATTTATTGATTTATCTTCTAATAAATTTGTAAAGGTAGTTTCAATCCAACGATATTCTCCGTCTTTTCGTCTAAAGCGATACTCAACTTTTGGTTTTAGTAGAGGATTAATAAAAATTGTTTCAAATGCTTTTATAACAATTTGCAAATCTTCCGGATGAGTAAATTCATCTCCGAAATGACCAATTATTTCATTTTCAGAATATCCGAAATGTCTATACGAATTAGGACTTGCATATATTAATCTGCCGTCTTGACTATTTATTACAACACCGTCTGGTGCACTTTCAATTATCTTTTTAAATCGTTTTTCGCTTGTTTCTGCTTTTTCTTTTGCGTTTATTAGGTCTTCTTCTATTTGTTTTCTTTCAGTAATATCTTGTGCTGCCCCCCAAAGTGCTATTATTTTGTTGTTTTTATCGAAGATTGCTTCTCCGCGTACCCACATCCAACCACTAGTTTTACCTTTTCTTATAGTTTTTAGTTCTAATTCGTAAGGTATTCCTGTTTCTCTTGTCTTTGCTAACGATGTAGATAATATTTCCCAACTTTCGGGTGTAAACAATTTCATGTGTTCAGTGTAAGGCGGTGGCGGTAATGTAGAGTCAAAACCATACATTTTATACAATTCTTCCGTCCATGCTACTTCATTTGTTTCAATATCAAGATACCAGCTACCAACGTGAGTTATTTCCTGAACTTTATTTAATTCAATTGCATTTTTCTCCGCTTTTTCTTTAGCTTTTATTAGTTCCTTTTCTACCAGTTTTCTTTCGGTAATATCACGTGCAATGGAAAGTATGATAGTTCTATTTTTAAATTGAGTAATTTGCGTATTTATTTCAACCGGAATAATTATACCGTTTTTAGTAACGTGTTCATTTTCTAACGTTAATCGTTTTTTTTCAATGAGTATAGGAATAATCGAGCGGTTATTTACATTTGATTTTTCCGTGCTTATATCAAAACCCGATTTGGCTAACAATTCTTCGCGTGTATAACCCATTCGTTTGCAGGCAGTATTGTTTACCTGTATAAAATTACTTACTTTGCCTTCAACTATTTCAGAAATATACACGGCATCGCTCAAATTGTTAAACAGCATTTTAAATGTTTCTTCACTTTCTTCGACTTTTTCTTTGGCAAAAAATAGTTCTTCATTGGTTTGTCGCAATTCTTCGATAGTTGTTATATATTCTTCGTTCAACATTTTCAAATTTAATTCGCTTTCTTCTGCTTTCTCTTTGGTTTTAATCAACTCTATTTGAGATACAAGCGATAAATTTGCAATGATTAACTCTGCTGCAAGTTTTTCTTTTTCTTCGTTTTGAAGGGCTTTTTTTATATTAGCAATAATTAATTCTGCTGCCCGTTTTTTTTTCTCTTCGTTTTGAAAAGCAAGTTCAATATTGGCAATAATTAATTTGGCTGCTCTTTTTAACTTCTCTTCATTTTGAAAATCAAGTTCTATATTGGCTAAGTATAATTCTGCTGCCCGTTTTTCTTTCTCTCCGTTTTGAAAAGTAGAATTCAAACGCAGAACCTCATTTTGCTTTTTAAGTTCGGCAACCTGATTTTCTAATTCCTGATATGTTGGTTTTTTATTCATAGGATGATTCTAATGGTATTGTAAATTTAAAATTGCTGCCTTTTCCAACTTCACTTTCTACCAAAATTTTACCGCCGTGTTTTTCGACAAATTCTTTGCAAAGTATTAATCCTAATCCGGTTCCTGTTTCTTTTTCGGTGCCTGCGGTGCTTACTTTTTGGCTTGTTTTGAATAGTTTTTCGATGGTTTCGAGTTTTATGCCTACACCGTTGTCCATTACAGATATTTGTACGGCATTGTTCAATATTTTTGCTTTTACTTTTACTTCACCTCTTCGGTTAGTGTATTTTACAGCGTTTATTATCAGGTTTCGTAAAATGGTGTTAATCATATTTTTATCAGCAAATATTTCAACATTTTCTACATTATCGAAAGTCAGTGAAATATTTTTGTTACGAGCTGTGCTATACGTTATGTCATAAGCTTCTTTGAAAAGTGTGTTTAGAAAACATTTTTCGCGAGCAAATTCTATTTTGCCAGTTTGCGAGCGAGCCCAAATCAACAGATTTTCTAACAATTTATACGCATTTTTTGCCGAAGTATTTATGTTTTGCAGATTTTGAAGCAATCCGTTCACATCTAAGGTATTAGTATCAATTTCCATAACATCTGAAAAATACATAATACTTGTAAATGGGTTTTTCAAATCGTGGGCTATAATTGAGAAAAATTTGTCTTTTGTGGCATTTATAACTTCGAGTTCTTCGGTTCGTTTTTGAACTATTTCTTCCAAATGTTCTTTATAATTAAGTAATTCGTCTGTTTTATTTTGAATTTCAACGGTTAATCTTCTTAAAACTATATGGTTTTGCACTTTTAAAAGCAATTCTTCTTCTTCAAATGGTTTTATAATGTAATCAACTGCACCAAGTTTTAAACCTTTTACACGGTCGTTTTTATTGGTTAAAGCCGTTAAAAAAATAATTGGTATATGCTTTAAATGTTCTTGCATTTTAATCTGTCTGCAAACTTCATATCCGTCAATTCCAGGCATTAAAATATCTAAAAGTATTAAATCGGGAATTTGTGTTTCTAAGTATTTTAAAGCCAATTCACCACTATCTGCAGGTATAGTTGCAAATCCTTGTTCTTCTAAAATAGTATTTAAAAAAGATAATAATATTGAAGTATCTTCAACTATTAAAATAGTTCCTTGATTATTCATTTTAATAAATTATAAAATTGTAAAAATAAGCATTATTAATCAGTCTGGTTTTAAATTTTTGCAATTGCCTAGCCGGATAGCTTACGCCACACAAGAACCATAGCCAGCCGGCTTTTATTCACTTTTTTATTTCCCAACAAAATTATACATTTTTGATGAGTAATCAATGCTTTTTTTGTTTTATCTTTTGTGTGTGAGGTGCACTGGTAGTCATTTGGCTACCAGCCATCTACACGATTATGCTTATTTTTCATTTTTATTGTCAATCAATTGTTTAAGTTCTTCTTTGCTTGGTAAAATTGTTTGATAGCGACTTGCAAAAATCTGGTCGTTATCTATTGGTAAAGTAATTTCTACCAAAGTTTCGCTCTTATCGCGACAAAGAATTATCCCGACCGTTTTGTTTTCTTCTGGTAATTTTACATATCTATCGTAATAATTTACATACATTTGCATTTGTCCAATATCTTGATGTTTTAAATCCCCAATTTTCAAATCTATCAGAACGAAACAACGTAATAATCTGTTATAGAAAACTAAATCAATGTAAAAATGTCGTTCATCAAATGAAAATCGTTTTTGTCTTGCAACATAAGTAAATCCTTTGCCTAACTCTAATAGAAAATGTTCTAACTTATTTATCAAGGCATTTTCTAATTCATTTTCTGAATAAGTTGCATGCTCAGGAAATCCTGTAAATTCAAGTATATATGGCTCTTTTATAATGTCATCAGATGTTTCAATTATTTGGCCTTGTATTGCTAATTGTTTGACACTTTCTTTATCTTTGCTCAAAACCAATCGTTGATACAATGCACTATCGAATTGTCTTTTCAATTCTCTTACGCCCCAACCATTTGTAACACTTTCGATTTCATAGAATTTTCTTTCGTTTATATCTTGAATACGCATAAGCAACAAATAATGCGACCAACTTAGTTGGAATTCAATATTTTTCATAATTTTATTGTCTTCTGTCAATTCCGCAGACACTGTCTGCGTTTTTGTAAAAGCAATATAAAATTGTCGCATTTGTTCAATGTTTCGTTGGGAATATCCTGTTTTATATCTTGTTTGCAATTTAACCGACAAATTTTTCATTAATTGCGTTCCATATTCTGCTCTCAATTCACCATTTTGTTCTTCTTCTACAATCATCTTTCCAATGCCAAAATAAGTATGAACCATATTGTTATTTACATTTTTAACAATATTTCTTTTTGCTGTTTCAATCAAATCAACTGCTTGATTAAACAAATTATCACTTATTTTGTCAATTTTATCTAAATTCATTTCTATTTATTCGTTAATCAATTATTTATGTCGTTTTTTTGATTAAGCACAGTCGAGTCATGCAAGGGAATTTCACCCTTGCATTCTCACGGAACCGTACGTGAACCTCTCGATTCATACGGCTCTTCTTGCTTAATCGCAAAGTTAATAAATTATTTGT
>JAIFNL010000038.1 GCA_020047755.1 Bacteroidota bacterium | reverse complement strand
GTTTTTTCTTGTCTAATTGCTTTCTTCAAATTAAAAGTGAGAGCATTTTTTTTCCATTTCTTAAAGCAAGGAATAAAAGCGGGGGTTTTCGCTGCCCAAGCCACATATTTTTCGCCAAATTTGCGACGCAAAAACTGCTCTTCGGCAAACATAATTCTTTCATAATAAAGCCAATACATAAAAACATACGCCACAAGAAACCAAAAATTTTGAGTAAGAATGGCTACACCTAGCCACATAAAAAAATTGCCTACATACAAAGGGTGTCTTACTATCGAATAAATTCCAGTAGTATTCACATCATCAGCTACTTGACCTTCAGTTGTATTGCGACCCGATGTATTAGGAGCAGCACGCCCAACCGTGTAAGCTCTAATAAATAAGCCTAAAATTGAAACAGCAAAAGCACTGTAATCCAGTAAATTATCTTGGTCTTGAGTAAGAAAAGTCAAACTTTCAGAACGTGTAAAATACAAAACTACTGCGCCTATTGCAAAAATGATAATTGGCAAATGCCCCCTATATTTAAATAGAAAATTGCCTTGTGATTCAAATTCTTCTTGTAATGCCATGATATTTTTTTATTTTATTAAATTTTAAATACTTTTCGATTCGTTTTTTTCTTTATTTATTTTACAAAATGGCTTTACGAATGGCAAGCAATTTTATCAATAAATTTTCTAAATAATTCAAATGCAACATATTAGCTCCATCAGATTTTGCTTGAGCGGGATTTGGGTGGGTTTCGAGAAAAAGACCATCTACGCCAACAGCAATTCCGGCTTTGGCTATGGTTTCAATCATATCGGGGCGACCACCTGTAACTCCCTCAGCTTTATTTGGTTGCTGCAAACTGTGCGTTATATCCAAAATGACTGGGAAGCCAAACTGCTGCATTTCGGGAATGCTTCGGTAATCGACGATTAAGTCATGGTAACCAAACATAGTGCCTCTATCGGTGAGCATTACATTCGTATTTCCGGCATCAACTACCTTTTGTGCAGCATGTTGCATAGAAGCGCCACTCAAAAACTGACCTTTTTTGATGTTTACAAATTTTCCGGTTTTGGCAGCAGCCACTAGCAAGTCAGTTTGTCGGCACAAAAAAGCCGGAATTTGCAGAATATCAACATATTCAGCAGCCATTGCAGCTTCTTCGGCTGAATGAATATCGGTAACAATGGGCAAGTGAAATGTTTCTTGCACTTTGCGCAAAATTTTCAAGGCTTTTTCGTCGCCTATTCCACTAAATGAGTCTAAACGAGAGCGATTTGCCTTTTTGTAAGAAGCTTTAAATATATAAGGAATTTTAAGTTTTTCGGTAATTTCGGCAACTTTCTCGGCAATAAACATTACATTCTCTTCCGATTCCACAACACAAGGACCTGCAAGAAGAAAAAAATGATTGAATTGCGTATTTTTTATAAATGGAATTTTTTCTATCATAAAATATAATTATGCTAATTTAAAACAGTAAGTAATACTTTGTTTATTAATAGTTTACTCTAAATAAAATACAAAAAGTTTCTAAAATTAACAAACTTTAGAAACTTTCTCAATTCAATAAGAAATAAAATTAGCTACTTAAATATTCAAGTGCCTCTTCTACTGTATCAAAAGCCAAAGAAGGATTGCCACCAGCAAACATATTCATGCCTTTGAACATAATGCGGCGAGTAGCACTATCGATTCCAACCATCGCACGTTTGCTGTTTGCAAGACGAGGACGCACTCGTTTGGCTATATTTTTCATTTCTAAAAACAAGTTAGGGTCAAACTTGATTCCAGTAATAATCGTTAAAGTGTTGAATGTTTCATAGTTAGAAGCTACAACTTCTTTTTCAAATAATTTTAGTATTTTAAGCGAATTTTGCGTATTTACACAATCGGTAAAATCCTGAATTAGAATATGATGCCCATTGCGCTCTACCCACTTTACTCTTTCTTCTATAATCATAATTCTTTTTTATAAAAACATATAATACAGCAAATAATTTTCCAGAAATAAATAAAAATACAAAAATTTCAGAAACTAATTTTACTTATTAATTCGTTTCCGGCTTTTCTTTTTTCAGAATTTCAATTTTTATATCTGTTTTTTCGTCGTTCAAATCTACTTTTACCGTATCGCCTTCACTAATTGAAGCTTCTATAATTACTTCAGCCATACCATCTTCCAAGTATTTTTGAATTGCACGTTTTAGTGGACGAGCTCCAAATTTCGAATCAAATCCTTTTTCGGCTATAAAATCTTTAGCCGATTCGGTCAATTCTAATTTGTAACCTATTTCTATTACACGTTTGTAAAGATGCTCGAGCTCAATATCAATGATTTTGTGCATGTGTTCTCGTTCAAGTGAGTTGAACAAAATCACATCATCAATGCGGTTGAGAAATTCAGGAGCAAATGCTCTTTTTAATGCTTTTTGAATTACCAGTTTATTTTCTTTATCCACGTCTTTAGTTGACGCAAAACCAACTCCTGAACCAAAATCTTGAATTTGGCGAGTTCCTATATTGGAAGTCATAATTACTATGGTATTTCTGAAGTCAATTCTACGTCCCAAACTGTCGGTAAGTTGACCTTCGTCAAGCACTTGCAGCATTAGATGAAAAACATCGGGGTGCGCTTTTTCTATTTCGTCGAGCAAAACCACAGAATAAGGCTTGCGGCGTACTTTTTCGGTCAATTGTCCACCTTCTTCGTAGCCAATGTATCCGGGAGGCGCGCCTACCAAGCGCGAAACAGAAAATTTTTCCATGTATTCGCTCATGTCGATTCTAATCAAAGAATCAACTCCATCGAAGAAATGTTTCGATAAGATTTTGGCTAACTGAGTTTTACCAACTCCGGTAGGTCCTAAGAAAATAAATGTTCCAATGGGTTTGTTTGGGTCTTTGAGTCCGGCACGGTTGCGCTGAATGGCACGCACTACTTTTTTGATGGCTTCATCTTGTCCAATAATCTGACTACCAATCAAATCATTCATTTTTTTCAAGCGAGCACCTTCGGCTAAAGCTATTTTTTGAATTGGAATACCAGTCATCATGGCAACAATTTTTTCCACATCAGCTTCGGTAACTTCTACCTTATTTTGCATGATGTTTTCTTCCCATTTCTTTTTTTCCAATTCCAATTTTTGAGTCAATTTTTGCTCTTCGTCGCGCAAATTAGCAGCCTCTTCAAATAGTTGTGATTTTACAGCATCAACTTTTTTAATTTTTACTTCCTCTATCTCTTTTTCAATTTTATCAATCCGTTCAGGAACATTGATGTTTGAAATGTGAATGCGTGAGCCTACCTCATCGAGCGCATCAATTGCTTTGTCGGGCAAATGCCTGTCGCTGATGTAACGGTCTGTTAATTTGGCACATGCAGCAATTGCTTCTTTCGAATAATATACATTGTGGTAATCTTCGTATCGCTCCTTTATATTGTTCAAAATTTCCATGGTTTCGTCCACAGTTGTTGGATCTACCATAATTTTTTGAAATCGACGCTCCAAAGCACCATCTTTTTCAATGTATTGGCGATATTCATCAAGAGTTGTAGCACCAATACACTGAATTTCGCCGCGTGCCAAAGCTGGCTTTAACATATTGGCAGCATCGAGCGAACCGCTTGCTCCACCGGCACCTACCATGGTATGAATTTCGTCGATAAAAAGAATTACGTCTTTATTTTTACTCAATTCATTTAGCAATGATTTGATGCGTTCTTCAAATTGCCCGCGGTATTTTGTGCCCGCTACCATTGAAGCTAAATCTAAAGTTATCAGGCGTTTATTGAACAAAACGCGCGAAACTTTTTTGTTTACAATGCGCAAAGCCAAACCTTCGGCGATGGCTGATTTTCCTACGCCAGGCTCGCCAATTAATATGGGATTATTTTTTTTGCGACGACTCAAAATTTGCACCAAACGTTCTATTTCTACATCACGTCCTACAATTGGGTCGAGCGTTTTGTCTTCGGCAGCAGCCGTTAGGTCGATGCCAAAATTGTCCAAAAACGGTGTAGAAGAGTTTGGTTTTGAAGAAGTTGGTTTGTGTGTATCGTCAAAGGTTTCGTCATCATCTTCCTCTTCCTCTCTCCTATTCGATGCCTCAAAGGTTTTGTCTTTTCCGTAATCCTTAACGTCTTGATAAGTAATATCGTATCTGCGCAAAGTTTCGGTAACTATGCTGTTTTCGTCGCGCAAAATGGCAAGCAGCAAGTGCAAGGTATTTGCTACTTTGCTGTTTGCATCTCTTGCTTCTAAATTTACTAATTTTAGAACTCTTTCGGCTGAACCTAAAATAGGAAAATTTTCTACTCTAAATTCGGAACTACTACCTATTTGATTTAATATTTTAGATTCAATATCTACTCTAATTCGTTTTAAATCAGCTCCTAAAGCCTCCATAATTTCAATAGCCGAACCTGTTGAGGCACGTAAAAGACCTAAGAATAAATGCTCCGTTCCAATCGACTCATTTTCAAGTCTTATGGCTTCTTCTTTGCTATATGTTAAAATGTCTTTGACTTTTTGTGAAAATCTTGCGTCCATTATCATCTGTTTTTAAGCACTAAAAATTATCAAAAATTTCTAAAAAATTGCTTTCTTACGGTGTTTAGTAATTTTAAAACCGTCATTTACAGCAATTAACTTTGGGGGTTAAAATCAAAAATCTGCTTTTAAAATTTAAAATTTTAGAATTTTTTTTGTTTTTATTGCTGAAATATAAGTATATAAATGTTACACTAAATACATTAATTGATTGATTATAACCTATTTAAAACACAATAACTTCAAAAGAAATGATTTTAAATAATTTTATAAAAATAAAAATAAAAAATTGATTTTAGAAATAAAATGATTTTTTTTTGCTTTTTGTTGAAAAAATAAGGAAAATATTATTTTATACAAAATTCGGCAGGCTTTTTTTTATAGAATGTTCAAAATTTAGGTTATTTTCTGCAATTAATTTTTGAAAATTGAAAAAGTTTTTCCGTAAAAAAAGAAGATGTTTTAGTTTCTACTAAAAATTTCCTAAAGGTTCTTTTTTCATTAAAAACTGGCTCAGTTGAAATTGAATTTCATTTGTATCGAAACTTTCAAAAATATAGGTTGTCGCTTGTGTGTCGATAAAAATTAAAAGGCTTTTTCCTTTGCGCGAAGCAACGTATTTAGTGCTTTTAATATCGAGTTTGTTGATAGAAAAAGACGCAATAGCTGGAGCTAATTCCGAGGCATGAAGCACCTGAAAAACCAGTTGGTCATTTACAATTGCCAAAATTCCAGAGTAATTGAGCAGCAATTTATTATTTCCATGCGGAAAATAAAGTACGCGTGTTTGATACACTATCTCTTCTTTTGAATGGTAAAATTGTGTGCTTAATTTTACTGCGCACGAATTTAAAAAAAGGAAAAACAGGAATAAGAGAGCAACATGTTTCATTGTTTATAGCTTGTATTTTTGTTCAGAATTTTATCCGTTGAAAATTAATTAAAATCGCCACACAAATTAATAAATTAATCAAGTAAAAAACTAAAAAAAGCCGACTTTATTGTAAGTCGGCTTTTTTTGTATGAATAATTTGAACTACAAATTATCAATTAACTGCTTCATTTCGTTGTATTTATCAGTCATTTTAAGTTTGTAATAAATATTTTTGAGGTTTTTCAAAGTGTATTCGTCTTTGGGTTTGATTTTGTCAGCAGCTAAGAAAGCATCGAGCGATTTTTTGAAATATTCGTTTGCTTTGTCCATGCTTGTTTTGAATTTACTGCCGTCTTGGTCGTCGGTAGGTGAAATTCCGTTAGCTGCCAATTCGTGTTTTACAGCGTGATTGTAGAAAATAGCGCCTTTGTTGTAAGCAGCATCAAAATAGTCGGCTTTTTTAGCTAACGTTTGGTCGTACATAGCAATTGCTTCACTGTAAACAGCTTCCGATTGTTTGTCGGAGGTGTTATATTCAGCAACTTCTTTGTCGTAGCGAGCTTGCACTTCTTTTAATTTTGCCGGATTATTTCTTTCTCTGAAAAGTTCTTTTTTCGATTCTTTTACAATTTCGTTCAATTCTTTGGCTCTATTTGCAAAGCCTTCTGCTTTTTTGTCGAGCAATGCGCCTTTTGTGTAAAGGTACGAAGGGTCGTCATTTCCTTTTGCTATTGCATCAGAAACAGAAGTTAGAGCTTTGTCGAGCTCATTGTTGTTGATGTAATAGTTAATCATACTTCCTATGATTAAACCGCTACTTGGGTAAGAAGCCAAACCTTGGTTGATGCAATCTAATGTCGCTTTTTTGTCGCCAAGTTTTTCTAAAATACCGGCTTTGAATACATACGCTTTTTCAGCTTCGTATTTTATTTCAATGGCTTTGCTGTAAAGAGTTAAAGCTTTATCGTAAAATGCTTTTTTTGCAGTTTCGTCGGCTTCATTGCCTGCATTATCGCAAGCTAGTGCGGTATAATAAATTACAGCAGAGTCGATTACGTTAGTTGCTCCTACCATATTGTTCAATTCCATAGCTTGTTCAAAAGAGGCAACGGCATTGGCATATTTTTTTTCGCCAAATTCAGTAGCTCCTTTGTTTATTAAAGCCGTTTTCATAGAAGGATCCAATGGTTTTTCAGGATTGAAGAGTTTTTCATACACTTCAGCTTGAGCTTTTTCTGGTTTTTTTTCAGTTCCACAGAAGCTGAGAGCTTTCATGTAAGCATCGTAAGCTTTGCTTACTGCATCTGCATCAAGTGCTTTGTACATTGGTAGTAGCGATTCGCTAATGGCTTGATAAACTTGCCCGCGCACAAACCAAGCTTTGTACCAACTTACTGTTTTTTCGTCATTTGCAGCTAAATCTTCGTCGATAGCTTGTTTTGCAACATCTAATTTACCCATGCCCAATTGCGACGAAGCTTGTGTTACATTTGACTTTTGAGCAAAAGAGAAATTCACTGCCAATAATATCAGAAATAGTAGTGTTATTCGTTTCATTTTAATTGATTTTAATATAAAAAACTGATTTATAATTAATATACCTTTGCATAAAAAACGATGCAAAGGTATAAAGTTTTAGTTTACAATGAGTGTCAAATATTGTTAAATTATTGATTGCGTAACTTGATAGTAACCGAAATTCTAAGAAAAGTAAAATTACGCAATTTTCCCCAAATTCTAATAACAAATTGTTACATTATTAAATTGTTCAATTGTTATTTTATCATGAAAAATTGGAAAATTTACAATTTTAGCTAACTTTTTCAAAAAGGCACCATTTTTTTACACTA
>JAIFNL010000259.1 GCA_020047755.1 Bacteroidota bacterium | reverse complement strand
CTACCATGCGCGTAGGACCTGCGGCAGCTATTACGGTTGTGGGTTTCTTACAATCCTTGCGCGAAGGTACAATAAAAGACGGCGATGTGGTGATGCTCAACATTGGCGAAAGCACTTGGCGTTCGCCTGAGTACGTTGCCAAACTTAGCTACTCTACCCGCTTTATCTCTTCTATCGACGAAACCGAATTGATAGACCGAGAAGTTTACCGCAAACAACTTTGGGACGCTATCGAAACCATTTAGAGGTTGTTTAAAAATATAAATAATTGTATATCAATAGCCCTGACCTGAAGGTTGGGGCTAATTAAATAAAATTAAACACCGTTTAAGCTTGGCACATCGAATAATAAGCCAAAAAACATCTATTTTTTAAGGTTTTGAAGCTATGGCAAAAAAACGAGAAGTGCAAAAATACGACTGAAAACCGATAAAACGAGACTTAAAACACAAAAACACACTACTAACTCTTCAAAAATAGCTCGATGAATGTAAAAAACAGCTCGATTAGCACAAAAAACACATCATCTAAGCCCATTCTCCATGTCGAAAACATTAAAAAACACTAAAATTGTATTCAAAAGGCACAAAATAGTTTAATAATAAATTTTAAAGTTCAATAATTGGCTGGAAAAGGTCTCGCCGAATCGTGCAAAGGTCTCGCCGAATCGTGCAAGGGTCTCGCCGAATCGTGCAAAGGTCTCGCCGAATCGTGCAAAGGTCTCGCCGATTCGTGCAAAGGTCTCGCCGATTCGTGCAAAGGTCTCGCCGAATCGTGCAAGGGTCTCGCCGATTCGTGCAAAGGTCTCGCCGAATCGTGCAAAGGTCTCGCCGAATCGTGCAAAGGTCTCGCCGATTGCGGAAAAGGTCTCGCCGAATCGTGCAAAGGTCTCGCCGAATCGTGCAAAGGTCTCGCCGATAGTTAAGATGCGAACAGTCAAGCTTTTGGAACCAGACTTGTCGGCATAAATGCTTTAGCTAATCAATAAAACAGACTTTAATGCAAAACCCCAAATTAAGTAAGATAAATAGCAACAACCACCATTGCAATTACATTTATGCCCAATAAAAGGTAATAATATGTTTTTTTCTCGTCAAAAAGCTCTAAATTAATTTTTTCGTTTACAAACACCGCTAACTCGTTGCCCGCTATTTCAATGTTATTGCTCTTTATTTCAACCTGTTGCACGTATTGCAACAAGCTTTCGGCAAAAGGCACTTTGGCTACAAAATGGTTTACTATCCAACCAATGCCAAAAGGCAAATTATTGAGTTTAACTATCTGACTGTTAGCTTTATTCAGAACCTGCACAACCGTTTCTTTGTTCAAACTTTCAAATTTGAATTGCTCGAATAATTTATTCAAAATATATTGAATCAAAACTACTTTGTTGTGATTTACTAAAACGTTGAGTCCTCTTTGAATTATTATTTTTTTGATTACTAAAAAATATAAGAACGGAAAAAGGAGCAAGAAAACCGAAACGACAAGCAAAAATGGAATAAAAACAACAATTCCGAGCATACCCACGCGCGAGGCTTCTCCTACTTCAGGTACGGTATTTTCAAAAATAGAGAACCCAAAAATAACCAAAAACAACCAATTGAGGAAAATAACAGGAATAAAAAGTATTAAAAAACTTAAAATTAATTTAAAACTTGTTTTTGCTATAATTATAAAAGAATCGCTCAACATAAAATATTTTAATAGTTAAAGATTAAACATTGAAATACAAATAAAAGAATATTCTGCTGAAAATAAAGCACTTGACAAATGTAATTTTTATTTTATCTATCGAATTTTCTAAAAAAAGAATTTTTTTTCTGAATAAATCAAACAATTAGATAATAGACTATAAAACAATTCGTTAAACATTCAAAAGTACATAATTTGCAAAAAAAATCAGTTTTTAAAGATACAAAATAATTGAATTACAAACAATAAAATCAAAAAAAATGTTAAGCAATTTTGCTGTTAATAAAAGGGTTACTATATTCGTGAAAATAGTTTTTTTGACAAAAATAAAAAAATAAAAAAAAAATAAAAAAAAATTACAGGTTGATGCAACCCTAACAAATTTCGATTGTCTTTTTAAAACAGATTAGCTTGGAAGAGAATTATTCAGAAATACACAAAAGCCTTATTGAAGACAGCAAGAAAGGCAAACGCAAAGCGCAAACAAAGCTTTACAACTTGTACGCGCGGTCGATGTTCAACATTTGTGTGCGTATGAGTAATAGTTTGGAGGAAGCGGAAGATTTGCTACAAGACTCATTTTCAGATGCTTTTCAGAAACTCGATACGTTCAACTATAACTCATCATTTGGCGCATGGCTCAAACGAATAGTTATCAATAAATGTATCAATGCTTTGAAAGCAAAAAAAGCCGATTTGACTTTTACCGACGACGTAAAAGATTTTGGGCAAGTAGAAGATGACAGCGTAATTGAGGATTTTAAAGAATTACAAGTGCAACAGATTTTGGAAGCACTCAAAATGCTTCCCGATGGATATAAAGCAATTTTTACGCTTTATTTAATCGAAGGCTACACTCACGTAGAAATAGCCGACGTTTTGGACATATCTGTTTCAACATCTAAAACGCAGTATTTACGAGCAAAGAAAAAGCTAATCGAAATTCTTGGTGAAAACAAACGCCGGAATTGACCTTTTTAGCAAAGTATTTCAACTTTTTGTTTGATTAGTTTGGTAAGGCGGTTTAAAACATCTAATTGCAATCCAGTTAGAATGAATTTGTTTAAAGAATCAGAAAGGGGCTTTGTGTTCTTGTAATTTTATAGTTAAGGGTAAAGAGTCTAAAATTTAAAAAGACCAAACTTCCTTTCTGATACTTTTTTTTATTATCGCAACTTGCAATTATCAAATATAAATTAAAATTTACAATTATAAACCATTTTCCAATTTTCGTTTGAATACTACAAAACTTCTAAAAGTATTCTTTTGTTAGTAAAAAAACAGGTAAAAATTTTAAATATTTACTGCTAAAAAAAAGACAATGGATAAATTAGAACAATTTATTTTGCGCAACAAAGAAGAGTTTGATGTTTATACTCCTTCGCTAAAAGTAGAAAAAAATATTAGATTTCGTAAATCGAAAAATATATTTGTGGTGCATAAAATACTGAGAAATGCGGCTGCTTTTTTATTAATTTTTGGAGCATCGTATGTTTTTCATGCCAAGTTTCCATTGGATTCGCTTTTCAATTCCGACAGTAGAATTGAGATGAAATATCCAGAGCTTTATGAGGCTAAACAGTTCTATACAAAACAGGTAGATTATAAAATGCAAGAAGTTTCTAAGCATATTGAGAATTATCCTGAAATAGCTGAAGAACTGAATTACGAATTTAACGAATTGGATAGCGTTTACAAAAGTTTGAAAGATGACTTAGAGGAAGATATTGCAAATGAAGAAGTTGTAAACGCAATGATTCAAAATTACAAACTAAAACTTCAAATACTCGAAGGAATATTACAAAAACTTCAAAGTGTTGAAAATAAAGAAGAAAAAAATAAAAAACATAACAGTTATTTGCTCTAACTGTTCTTTTTAATTATCGATTCATAAATTTTAATTTTTACCGTAAAGGATTTTTATTCTTAATTTTTTACGGTATTTTTTTTGTTTTTTTTGGCTACAATTTCTAAAGAAATGATGAGAAAATAGCCAGATTAAACCAAAGCAACTAAGGCGCATTTGAATACTCTTAAAATAGAAAGCTTTTTGTTAAAAAGCTTTCTATTGTGCGTTTACACTATTAATATTTTAGGCATTTAGCAAGTTATTTTTGAGCATTTGCCTACTAGCTTCAAACTATGAATAAAACAAAACAAGTATTTTGGATTTTAATACTAAATCTACTCAGTATTACTGCATTAGCTCAACTTTATAGCGATTCGAGTAAGGTTGTAAAATCGTATAAAATTACACCCTTTACCGAAGTTGGAATTACAAATAAATATGGTAACATACAGATAATCAAAAGCAAAATAGATTCGGTTAAGTTTCAGATAAAAATCAAAATAAGTACCAACGACTCAATAAATTTAGAAACATTTATCGAAAACGTTGATTTTGAAATTACGCAAAGCTCAAAAAATATTGGCATTTCTACAATATTCAAACCTCACAAAACCAGCTTCCTACCTTCCATTATGGATTTTCAACGTTTGCCAGTAGGTGAAAATAAAATAGATGTAGATTATATTGTGTATTTGCCTGAATATGTTCAGTTGAAGATAAACAATAAGTATGGAAACATCGAAATAGACGAGCACAAAGCAAAACTATACATCGACCTATCAAATGGTGATTTGATTTGCAATAAGTTACACGAAGATGCCGACATTAATTTGGAGTTTGGAAACGGAAAAATTTCGCAAATGCAAAACTCTTACCTCAATTTGAGCTATGTAACTAATTTTGATATAGGCTCGCTCAACTCGGCTGAAATAGACAGCAAGTCGTCTAAAATATCTATAAATAAAGCAATTACATTAAAAATAGAATCCAAGCGCGACAACTTATTTATAAACACAGTGGATAATTTTTATGGCAACTTATATTTTGATAATTTGGTTTTAGAAACACTCAATAAAAATATAAACCTAACAAGCAAACACAGCGAAACTGAAATTAAAAACATAAACAAAGACATACAATTATTTCAAATTCAATCATCTAACGACATATTAAAAATAAAATTCAAAAAAACGGCACTCTTTAATTTCGATATTTGTGAAGAAAAATCGAATATCCTTTTCCCTGAAAAAAAGATTGTTTTATTCCAAACAAAAGATTCGTTAAAACCCGACTTAAATTTTCATAAAGGTTATTTGAATCAAAAAAATGGTAAAAACCTCAAATTTACATTATTAAGCACAAAACTTAATTTAGCAGTGGAGTAAGTGCAAAATCATATCTTTAATTGCATAAAAACGCTCAAATAGGCTTATTTTAAGTTTTTTTTAGAAATTATTTCAGTCTAAATTTATTTTAATTACTAGGGTTTCTCTTTGATTCTATTAATTTTTAGCGAAAAAATAAAAAAAATAACATATAATTTTCCAAAAATTAAACTTATTATTATTTTTGCTTAATTAAAATTGTACTTCGGTAATAATTAATTATCTTATTTTTGAAGTATAACTATATTTTATTAAAGAAATTTATTCTTACAAAAACAAAAATAATAATTTAAGAAAATGAAAAGAATTATTTTTATAGTAGCACTTATCAGTGTTTTAGCATCATGCAAAAGCAATTCTGAATACGAAAAAATGCAAGCCGAAAGAGATAGCTTGCTTGCGCTAACCGACAACAAAGACGGTACAATTAATGATTTATTCGAATCATTCAACTCTATTGAGGAAAACTTGGCTTTGATTAAAGAAAAGGAAAAAATCATTACCGTTAATTCATCTTCAGAAACGGGAGTGGAAGAAGATATGAAAGACCGTATCAATGAAGACATTAACGCTATTTATGAGTTGATGCTTAAAAACAAACAAGAGCTTGACCAAGTAAAATCGAAAATGCGCAACTCGGGCATTAAAGTAAAAGAACTTGACCGCATGGTAGCAAGCCTTACTAAGCAAATGGAATCGAAAGACAATGAAATTCAAAGACTTACTGAAAAATTGAAAGAAATGGACATCGAAGTAGGCGAATTGAAAACCGAACTTACCGAACTTACCGGAAACGTTGATTCATTATCGACCGAAAACCAAATCAAAGAAAGCATTATCGAAGAAAAAACAACCGCTTTGAATACGGCTTACTATGCAGTTGGTACAAAAGACGAATTGATTAAACATCAAATACTTACCAAAGAGGGTGCGCTTGGAAACAAAACTAAATTGATGAGCGATTTTAATAAAAATTATTTCACTTCGGTAGATATTACAAAAATAAAGAAAATTCCTATTTTTGCTAAAAAAGTTACCGTAGTTACTACTCACCCAACTTCTTCGTACCAACTAAAAGGTACTGAAACGGTTGATGAATTAATTATTCTTGATGCTGAAAAATTCTGGAGTGTTTCAAAATATTTGGTAATTCAAACTCGCTAAGATTTTTTTTAGCCACCAATAAACATAAAACATCGTATTGCTTAATTTGCAATACGATGTTTTTTTGTTTTAATCTTGTTTTTTTTGTAAATTTGCTGAATTGAACACATTTTGCTTATTTTGGAAAACAAAATTAAATCTTAAACAATGATGAACAAAAAATATTTTCTTTCTACTTTTTTACTACTCGCTTTATGCTTAAATATTCAATCACAACCTGTTATATTTTTAGGAATAAAAGGAGGAACGTTAAAATCGGCAGTAGTTACACAAGGCGTAGTGGGCGAAATAAATCAAAAATACACGTTAGACGGAGGCTTAATTACTGAATTTTCGTTTATTTCAAAAAAAACCGAAGAACTTTCGCGCGGAACTCTCATAGCCGAGCTAAATTATTCTAAAAATTATTTCCACAACAATACGTATAGAGGAGTGGAATTTTCTAACAACTTTGATGCCTCGCTCTTTTATGTACAAATGCCGATAATGTTTCGATTTTATACCGGATTTCTGGGCGTTAAAAAAACCGGATTTTATGCCAATCTAGGAGCTTACGGAGCGTATTTATTCAAGGCGGAACACGAAGGCGAGCTTAGCATTTCGGGCAATCTGCAACAAATAAACCAAAACTCACTGTCTGAGTATCTTACTTACGATTATGGAGTTAGCTTTGGTGGAGGGCTAAGTATGGCTGGCTTTATTGGCATCGACTTTCGATATACGATAGGCATTCCAGATATTTATTTGAACGAAAATATAAACATGAGAAATAAAAATTGGGGACTTTTTTTACACCTCGCGCTGCCAATTAATTATCACGAAGAATATTAGTTCGATAATTGGTTCTATTGTTTAGATAGTGTTTGAAAGAAAACGCATCATTTTTTTGAAAATTTTAAAAAAAACAAAAACCGACAGACCGACTTGTCGGTTAGGCTGCTAGGAAATTATCAAAATAAACAGACCCGTTTTTTACTTTGCAAAACTTTGTGGTGAAAAAGAAAAATTACCGCTCAGCACTTATCCTCTATTTTTTTATTTCTTCACTAAATCCTCATTTGAAATTGTGGTTTAGTTTCGTGCTCCCAGTTATCTTGATTTGAAATATTTTTTTTCAATTCAAAATTATTACTAACTCTTATTGTTATATTTGATTCATAAAACTCTTCCGAACAGTCCAAATTACTTCTTTTACCATGTCCACTTTCTTGAAAATTCGTTTTTGAATTAGCTTCAATTATAATAGAATCTAGATATAAATTAGTTCCGTATTCAAAATTAATAACAATCTCTTCATTCGTATTGTTTTCAATTTCATACTCAATAAAATACTCCGTTTCAAAACAAACACATGAAGTGAAATTTAGTAGCATTAATACTATTAATGTTTTTTTCATCTCTATTATATTTTAATAATTGTCAAATAGCTCATCTACAAATTCTTCTGTAGGGGTTAGAATAATCAGTTTGGAATACTTTAAAAATCATATCACAAAGTAACACAATGTATTTCAGTAAGTTTTGCAAAGTAAAAAACTTTGCACCACTTTGTGAAAAAACTTTGTGAAACTTTGTGGTGAAAAAGAAAAATTACCGCTCAGTTATTTCCTTATTTTATTGACTCTGCGTTGTCATAATCCTCTTGGGTTATGGTGTAAATAAAATCACAGCCAGTGCTTCTATCACAGTTTTCAATAAAATTTGAAATGAAATTTATATTTCTTTTAGTATAGTAAAGTGAATAAATTATTTTTTTAGTATCAAAATATATAATTACAGAATCAACTTCATCTGTTTTAAAAAACCTACCGGGTTCGTTATCTTCTCCTATTCTTTTATTTACAATATATTTACTATTTGGCTCAATACTAATTGAATCAATTCTATGTACATTGTCGTTTACTAAAAATTTATTCTCGTCTCCTATATAATGATACCTATCAAAAGCTGCTATTTTTACTGAAAACTTTGTGCTATTTTCCACAGTGTAAGTATTATACTTTTTCTTGCAACTATTTAGGGAAAGTAATAAAACAGTAATTACTAATATTTTTTTCATAATATTCTATTTTAATAATTGTCAAATAGCTCATCTACAAATTCTTCCGTAGGATTAGAATATTTATTTATTAATACTCTACGATAAATGCTATATGCAAAACTCTCATATATCATTATAGAGATTTTCGCTAAAAGTTAATTCAGTAATTCTGTTCACACGAATTAAAGTGAAGCAAATATACAAAAAAGTTTAAATTAAATTACCACTAAGACGGTATTTAAATTTTATTTTTAATGCTTGTCCGCTACTTTGCAAAAATATACAATCTACTATTTGTAAAATGAATAAAATTTACAGACTGCCAACCGAGGGCGTCGCTCCAAATTCAATGCTCATTATTTTTAGAACAATAGAATAATTTGCTTGTTAATCAATAGAATCTTTTCATTTATGTAAAAGCGGATAAGCATTTTATTTTTTCAATTTATTAAGCATAATTCTTATCATTGCAATATGTAAGTGAGAGTACAAAAATTAAATTCCATTTAAAATTTAGCTAAGTGCTTATCTGTTAATAAATAGTGTTTGAAAGAAAACGCATCATTTTTTTGAAAATTTAAAAAAAACAAAAACCGTTCGACCGACTTGTCGGTCTAGGCTGCTAGGAAATTATCGAACAGACCGGACAAGCCGGTCGAACCGATTAAAAAACAATTTACGTTGTAAATGCTTGTTAGTTAATTATTTGTTTTGCTTATGCTTAAAAATAGAATTATTTCTTAAAAAAAAATAAAATAAATCAATAAAAGTTAATTTAATTTTATATTTTTGGTAGCTTATTTTAAGCAAACTTTTCAACAAACAAATAACCTCTAACAAATCTTAAATTAGGTTAAGCTTACTTTAAGAAAAAAATAAAAACACAACTATGCTTGCATTTCAAAAAAAACTAAAAAATTCATTCTACATTTTATTGGGTTTGCCTTCTACCGCTATGGGCTTTGCACTTTCGATACAAATAGCGGTACTTAGCTGGATATTAACAACTAAGTATGGGTTAGATATTCACAAAGTAGGTATTGTTTGGGCAGCAGGTCCGCTTGCCGGAATATTGGGGCAACCCATTGTAGGTTTAATTAGCGACAAAATTTGGTTTTGGGGTGGACGCAGAAGACCTTTTATTATCATCGGAGGTATTTTGGCAGCCCTTTCTATTTTGGCACTGCCCAACATCGATTTTATAGCCGATGCTACCGGAATTGGCAATTTAATGGCGGTTGCTATTGCCGTTGCGTTAACCCTCGACTTGTCTATCAACATTAGCTTCAACCCTACCCGCTCGATTATTGCCGACGTAACTCCCGAAGGCGCACCCCGCACCAAAGGCTATACTTGGATGCAATCGGTTTCCAATCTTTTTGGAAGCATGGCATATTTAACGGGTGCACTTATTGGCAATTATTTTTTGATTTATGTAGGAGTAGTTATTGTTTTGATATTTTCAATAATACCGCTTTTCTTTATCGAAGAGCCTCGCCAATTGGAAAGCAAACAAGAAGAAACCGACAGGCTGGCAAGCGAAGCATCGGGCGAAAAAGACAGCAAAACAAACTGGACAGAACTATGGAAAATATACATAGCTCACGGATTTAGCTGGTTGGGTGTGCAAACCATGTTTGTTTATATCATTTCTTTTTTAACACAAAAAATGTTTTCGCCAGAAGTTGTTTCTCAATACGAAACCATTCAAGCATTGAAGCAAGCCGGAGAAGTTATTCCAGATAATTTGCTCGCCGTAAACGACATGATTTCGGCGCAAACAGGCACTATGATTGGAATTTCGTTCTTTTTGCTCAACGCCATTGGTGCTTTCTTGCCCGTAATGCTACTCGAACCTTTTACAAAACGCATCGGACAGGTGCGAACTCACTATTTGGCTCTCTTTGCTATGGCTATTGGCTATTTGGGCATTGTGTTTTTCGCTCGCAACGCTATGATGCTTTATATAATGATGGCAATAGTAAGTATAGGCTGGTCGGCAGTAGTAAGCCTTCCGTTTGCTGTAATGACCGAAAATGTAAACAAAAATCGCATGGGTTTTTTCATGGGTATTTTCAATCTTTCGGTTGTGTTGCCTCAATTAATTGTGAGTTTATTTATAGGTTCGTTCATTCAATCGGCTCAAGACAAAAGCATTGTATTTTGGATAGCAGGTATTAGCTTGGCAATTTCGGCTATATTGTGGATACTGGTAAAAGAAACAAATTACGCACCTAAAACACAAGG
>JAIFNL010000037.1 GCA_020047755.1 Bacteroidota bacterium | reverse complement strand
GGTTATGCCGATACTCGCCCAAAAACGAGTTCTACAAATACCGACAAACGTGCTCAAAATAGAAGAGTAGAAGTTATTATTTACAAAAAAGAGGATTCACAGGATTAAAAAAACATTGAACTAAATCCGTTAGTAACTATCAAACTGACAGTTAAGGTTGCAGCGGATTTAGCTTTAAATCACAAAAAAGCATTTTATTGCAATTCGGAAGGAATATTTCCTCCATAGCCACCATCTATCACACAATCAACGATATTTTTATATTTTTCGTAAATTAATTCGGGATCGGTTGCATATTCAATCATTTCATCTTCATCATAAATTGAAGACGATAATATAGGATTGCCCAAGGTATTTACAATTTCGCGCACAATTTTGTTGTTTGGAATACGAATTCCGACGGTTTTTTTCTTACTTTTGAACAGTTTTGGTACTTTTTTGCTGGCAGTAAGCACAAAAGTGAATGGACCTGGCAAATTTTTGCGCATTACCTTAAATACATCATTATCAACCTGAATGGCATAATCCGACAAATGGCTCAAATCGTAGCAAATAAACGAAAAATTTGTTTTAGCTAAGTTAACTCCTTTCAATTGAGCTACTTTCTCCACCGCCTTTGGGTTGTTGATGTCGCAACCCATGCCGTAAACCGTATCGGTTGGATAGATAATAATTCCGCCCGAACGCAAAATATCAGCCACTTGATTCAGTATTTTTTCGTTCGGATTTTCTTCGTAAAGTTTTAAAAATAAAGCATTTGCCATTTTACCCCTCCTATTTGCATTAAAAAACTTGGCATATTAAAAATTAGTTTATTCCTCTAACAACCACTGCCGAGCCTCTTCGAGCGAGTCGAAAAATTGGTCTTCGTGCATTTTTTCTATATTTTCTTCAAAAACTTGTTTTAAAGATAGTTGCGCTATAAATTCTTCGTTTTAAACGTGATCATTTTTTTACGCTATCAATTAATTACTCACTTTCGTCAATTCTCTTAATTTTATATAAGCTATTTTTATTTATTTTATGAAGTTTTCCAAATTTTTTGAGTTTTTTCACATCAAAATGCTTCGAATTACCCACTAAAGCGATTGTTATTGGTTTGTTTTTAATATTTTTTTCATAAAAATCATAAATCTCATCAAAAGTAATTGTTTTGTATTTTTCCAGAAGAGCCTTAGCCGGGTCTTCGGTATATCCTTTAAATTCAAGTATATCAATAGTTTGCGCTAGTTCTCTAAAATGCACAGTGTTTGTTAGCGATGAATTGATGAGATAAGATTTTATCATATCCATCTTTTCTGGTTCTTTGGGCATATTTTTGAGCAAATTGAGATAAACTTCAATAGCTTCGAGGGTTTTTTCGCCTTGAGTTTCTATCGAACCCAAAAATTTCACACGCTCATCGGGGCGCAAAGGCACTGACAAAGAGCCATCTGTAGAATAAGCAAGCGAACGTTTTTCGCGTATTTCTTGCATAAGCAAACCGCTAAACCCGCCATCAAAATAGCGATTGAAAGTATTTATTGTTGCAATTTCATTCAATTCTCTTGGTTTTATATCCATAAAAAACAAAATACGCGACTGGTTTGTTTTACTAAATTCGGTAAAAAAAACAGAATCTTCGTTGTAAGTTACATACTCTGTTTTCACTGGCGAATCGGACGGTTTTTGGTTCTTTTGTGGCAAAAAAAGTTCGGTAATTAAGCGTTGAACTTCATTTTTTGACGTTTCGCCTACATAATAATATTCTTGTTTGTATTTTGTGGCTTCTTTGAAGATTTCAGTAAATTGTTCGCTCGAAATTGCTTTTATTTCTTTGTCTTTGTAGCGATTGATGTAAGGCGATTTTTCGCCATTTAACACAAAGCTATTGAGTGCATTAAAAACATCTTCGGGTTTTTTCCCTTTTACTTTTTTCTCGGCTTTTAAGTCTTCGTACAAAATATCAAGCTGCTCATCGTCGAGCATTGGATTTTTGAGCAATTGTGCTAATAATTTAAAAGCTTTTTTCAGATTTTTTTCTATACCTTCCAAGTAAACAGTCAGATAACTGCTGCTGGTATAAATATTGTAAGTGCAGCCTATTTTGTCAAACTCTTCTTTCAACTCGTCGAGATTCAAATCTTCTGTACCTGCATAATTCATTAGGGTTGCAGCATAATCTAGCAATGGCATTTTTTTTGTGCCAATGCCAAAATAAATCGTCAGTTCAAAAATATCATTTACCGGATTATTTGTATAAAAAAAGGTAGATTCGCCAATTTTTGAACGCTGTATATCTTTTTGAAAATCAATAAATTTAGGATTTAGCTCTTCTACTTTAATTTCTTCAATTGTTTTTGCAAATTCCGAAATCTCTGTTGAATTAGAGTTAATTGCATTCATTTTTTTCGATGTTTTCTTTTTCTTAGAAGGAAAACCCACGCGCGAATAAAAAGCCAAGTAATTTTTTCCGAAATAAGCATTTGCCACCCTCACAATTTCCTTTTTGGTAATAGCCATAATTTCGGAAGGTAACTTGCTGATTTGCTGAATATTTCTATTTTCAACAAAAGCCTCGGCAAGCATCAATCCTTTGTTGCTAACGTGCTCAAGTGTAGTTAAATAGTTTCGATATACTTCATATTTTACAGCATTAAGTAACCAATCGGGAAAATCGCCTTTTTTTAAATTCTCAATTTCTTTAAGCACCAGATTTTCAGCACTTCTAAGAGTTTGGCTCAATATTTTGGGCAAAGCATAAATGGTTGCTTGTCCGTAATCTTGATAGTTGTATAAAGAAATATCTGCGTTAAGTATCTTATTGTCAATGCGTAACTTGTCGAACAAACCGGTTTCGTTTTCGTTGGTCAAAATTCCGGTAAGTACCTCAAAAATAGTTTCGTCGGGGTGTCCGCATTTGGGTGCTCTAAAGCCCAACATTGCGTAGCGAATAGGGCTCATGCGCACCGAAGCAAATTCTCTACCTTTAAAATCTTTTTCGAGATATTGCTTATTTTCAGGAATTTGTGCCGATTTCAATTTCCCAAAAGTAGCTTTTACCATTTCTATTGCTTCTTGAGAATCAAAACCTCCAGAAAGGCTCAAAACCATATTGTTAGCAACATAATAGGTATTGAAAAATTCGTACATTTTTTTGAGCGATGGCTTTTGCAAATGCTGTGTACTACCCAAAATAGAAGCCTGTCCGTAAGGGTGAACTTTGAAAAAACGCTTGTCGTATTCTTGCATAATTCGCTCATTTTCAGAGTCAGCCGACATACTTTTTTCTTCCAGCACCACTTCCATTTCAGCCTGAAACGAACGAAATACCGGCTCGGTAAATCGATGTGCATTTACTTCCAGCCACTTAAATAGCTGATTTGAAGGCATTGAGCTGTAATAAATGGTGCTTTCAAAACTGGTATAAGCATTGATATTGAAAGCACCCATTTTGCGCAAAACAGTATTAAATTCATTGCTTATTTCATATTTTGAGGCATTTACAGAAATAGTATTGATGGATTCAACAATTTGTTCTTGTTCTTTTTTTGTTTTTGCCGTTTGCAATTTTTCAAAATTTTCTACTATCGAATTGATAAACGGTTTTTCTTCTATCCAATTGGTTGTGCCCAGTTGAGTAGTGCCTTTGAATAGCATATGTTCTTGGTAGTGAGCCATTCCGGTAGCCGATTCAGGGTCATTTTTTGCACCCACTTTGATTCCTATGGCACCAAAAATTTCCGAAGTGTTGTGGTCTTCATTTAAATAAACGGTAAGCCCATTGTCTAAAACAACTTCCGTTACTTCTACTCCTGATTTGATTGATTTTCCTGAAAATAAACTAAATTTATTTTGCTTCATGCCGATATAAAATTGCTTGTAAATATTACAAAATCAACTGTTTATTTAATTTTACAAATTACCTAATTAATGAATTTGCAAAAATAGTATTTTTAAAAACGCTATCAAAATAATGTTTTGATAAAGTATGAACTTCTTTAATTTCTAAAAATTGAAATTTTTACCTGAAATGAATAGATAAAAGGTTCTAGTTTTTTACCAAACTTGGATTTTAATTAAAACAAACGATGCACAAATGACATTAAAACACAGTCTAATCTGCTAATAATTTGATAGTTAATTCTATTTTGTACCAAATTTAATTGCCACAAAACCCGAACTGAGAATTTGGCAAAATAAGTTATAAGTATGTTGGTATTTTATTTTATTTAAGCTAATTATTTTAGAAATATAAAAAACAATTTAAACTTCAAAACAATAACAATATATAAAACACCAAGCGATTAAGTACCAATTAATGCTAAAAAAATATATATATTACTGATTTTAGGTATTTTAATTAAAAGAAAATAAAAAACAAAAAAACTTAAATTTTGTATTTTTAGATACAATTTTAATGAAAAAAAATTGTTATATTAGTAATTAAGTTTTAACTTTGTAGTCAATCAATCAATGTTCTATAAGTTTTTTTTTACCAAACTACTTTTTCGAAATAATGCCAAAGTATTTTGAAATACTTACAGGTATTTTAGTTTTAGAACTAACTCTATACTAATCTATTTTGTATATTTTATTTTAAAAGTATCACGGTATAAATAATTTAATCTATGTCAAAAAAAACCATACTCAGCATTGTCATTAGTTTACTCGCAATTAATTTGTTTGCGCAGTATGCTCCCAAATGGCATAAAACAATTGGTACCCAAGGGAACCAAATTGCAGAATCAGTAATACAAATTAGCGATGGAAACTTTTTGCTTGTGGGAAATTCAAGCGTGCAATCTAGCAGTAATTCAGATAATTATAGCCCTTATAACTCCAAATTGTTGTTGGTAAAACTCGATGACCAAGGCAACAAAATATGGGAAACATTTATCGGATTAGGAAAAAATAATTTCGGAAATTCAGTAGCCGAAACCCACAATGGCGATTTTATAGTGGTAGGTGCTAGCAACGATAAAAACGGCGGTATGCACGATTTGTGGGTGGTAAGAGTTAATGCAAATGGAGAATTTTTGTGGGAACAGAAATTTGGCGGTTTGGCATTAGATGAAGCTTACAGTATCAAAAAAACAGCCGATAATGGCTTTATTGTTTCAGGCTTAACCGAATCGAAAGGAAATGGCGATGCCGATATGTGGCTTTTGCGTTTCGACCGTTGGGGACAACTTCTTTGGGAAAAAACCTACGGTAACAGTGGTTATGAAGAAGCTCGCTCTGTGATAGAATCGGCAAACGGTGATTTTATTATTGCAGGTTCCACAACTACAACTAGCGAAGGAAAAAAAGATATTAGCTTAATTCGAGTAAACTCGGCAGGTACCGAAATTTGGAGCAAAAAATACGGATATGAATTTAATGATTTGGCACGACAAGTGATAGAAACCAACAATGGCGATATTGTTTTGGTAGGCACTTCGGCAAGTAATAATGGTCAGAAAACAAGCTCAATAGCCATTCGTACCAATCCTAGAGGCGAAGTAATTTGGGAAAAACAGTTTGGCGAATCGAACAGAAACATAGCCAATTCAGTTGTAGAATTGCGCAACAACGAACTAGTAATAGCTGGCTCAACTTCTTCTACAGAAACGGGTTACGATGTAGAGCTTGTACTTTTGGACGAATATGGCGACCAAGTTTGGCAACAAGTTTATGGAGGCATTCGTTGGGACGAAGCTTTCAGTATTATACAATCCGATGAAAATCTGTTGTTTACGGGTTATACAAAATCGTATCTTGCCAACCAAAGCGACATTTGGACTTTGATGCTAGAACCAGATATTACTCCTCAAAAAATAGAAACTCCAGAAATAATTCCTTCGGAACAAATTTATGCCGATGTAGATGAAAATATTCCGCAAAGTATAATGAATGGTCGCAACAAAGTAGCCATAATTATTGGAATAGAGGACTATAAATATACTACAAAAGCTAAATTTGCTGCTCACGATGCGCTTGTTTTTTACAAGTATGCAAAATCAATTTTTGGTATTGCCGATGAAAATATCCTTTTAATGACAAATGCTGAAGCCACGAGTGCCGAGTTTAACAAAGCATTTATGGAAGGCGGCTGGCTCGAAAGCAAAGTAGATGCTGAAACCGAAATAATTATTTACTATGCCGGACATGCCATAACTGACAATAACCCAAGCATAAAGGAAGCCTACTTAGTTCCTTCAGATGTAGATCCGAACTATGCCGATATTTCGGGAATCGGAATCAACGAGTTGGTTTATTCTTTAGGTAAATTAAATGCTCGTTCAAGCACGCTCTTTTTCGATGCTTGCTATACAAACATGGCGGGTGAGTTGGCATACAGAAATGTAATTAATACCAAAATTGTTTATAACACAAAAACAAATATTCTGTTTGCTACCGACAAAGACGAACCTGCTATTCCTTTGACCAATCAAAACCACGGCTTGTTTACTTATTACTTGCTCAAAGGTTTGTCGGGCGAAGCAGCTGGCATTGATAACAAAATAACTATCAATGAATTGCATCAATACATTAGAGCAAATGTTTCAAAACAAGCTCAAAATTTGAAAACTGAGCAAACACCTCAAATGTATTCAGACGAGAAGAATAAAATTTTAGTAGAGTTCTAAAAAATTTAAGAATTGCAAAAAAAAAGAGCTGAATTTTAGAAATTCAGCTTTTTTTTATAAGTTTTGGTAAATTTTAAATAATTCCATTTCTTCATTTTCCCAGTTGTAATGCTCAGTTGCTTTTTCTAAATTCTGTGCCCAAAGCTCTCGCTTTGCGCCATTGTAGAGCATTTCATTCAAAACCAATGCAATTTCTTTACTATCAAAGCCTTCCACGCTCATTCCTATTTCATATTGTTGCATGATTTTTTGCATTTCGGGCAAATTTGAAATCAAAACAGGCACCTGTGCTTTTATGTAATCAAACAATCGATTGGGAAGAGAAAATCGATAACTCAACCCTTTGTCTTCAAACAAACTAATGCCAACTTGTGCCAATTTTGTATATTCAAATAGTTGATTGAAAGGAACTTTGCCAAGAAAAATTATTTTATCGTTCAATCTCAAATCATTAGCTTCTTTCATTAATTCATTGCGAATATCGCCATCGCCAATTATCAGAAAAACAGCATCTTCCACCCATTGCATCGCTCTTATTACGTATTCTATTCCTCTACCTACATTGAGTGCGCCCTGATACAAAATAATACGTTTGTTGCTTAAAATATCAGGTATTTTAAGTTCCGAACGAATAATTTTTTTTGTAGGAATATTTCGTACAACTTTCATGTCGATTCCATACAACCTTTTGTATTCATCGGCAATAGATTGACAAACGGTATAAGAATTTTTCAATTTAGGTAAAATAAATTGCTCTATTTTAAGCCAAATTTTGCGTACTTTTCTGCCAATTAACTCCGGAACTTCGGTAAAATATTCGTGCGAATCGTAAACAACTTTTTTTTGCCTAATCCAAGAGGCTAAATAAACAGCAAGTAAAGTGTCTAAATCGTTAGCTACAAATATATTAGCATCTGAAAATAGCAGCCTAAAAAATAATTTAAGATTGTACTCGGCATAAAATAAAGGACCTTTTCTAAAAAAAATAGGCATTCGTGCCGTTTGATAACTGCGGGGTTCTAATGCAGAACTTGTATTGAATTTAGAACCTATTAAACAAACATCAAAACATTGATTTAAAAGTGATTGACAAACTTTATTTAATCGTTGGTCTGAAATTAAATCGTTAGTAACTGCCAAAATTATTTTTTTATTTTTTTGCATTTTAAAAATCGAAAAACTTAAACTCAAATCAAAAACAGCAACAAAAAAATAAAAAAAATATGGTTTTCCGAAATAATTTTTATTTTTGAAAAATATTATTCGATTGTTGAATTGTTAAATTGTTTAGATATTTGAATACATTTTTCATTTTTTGTTTTATAACTAAAAAAAAGTTTATGCGCAAAACATTCTTGTTTTTATTGATTGGAAGTCTATTTTACTCAATTTCCTGTCAAGAAATTTCAAAAAAATTAAGCTCTAAAAATGAGCCCAACGAGGTATCTGAAATAGAAAGCGAAGAGGAAGAAGAATACGATACTTTGGCTTCAGAAGAAGAAACTAAAAAAGAGCTTAGCTTTCACGAAGAATTGTATGGTACTAATAATGAGGCAGAAAATGCAACATACGAAAAGCTAAAAGTAGATGAATACAACAATGAAATAGCCAAATTCATAGCTGGTTTGTCGTCTGAAAAGTACAGTGAATTGCAAAAAAAGCCTTTTTATGAAACACACCAATCGAATATTTCGCAGGCTTGGGAAAAAACCGAAGGTGAAGATTTAGAGCCGATTACACGTTGGACTCGCGAGAATCAAATTGCTGGCAACCCCGATTACAAATCGACTGTTTTTTATCCATTTTCAGGTCCTGATATTTTGTATGCTAATGCGTTTTTTCCGTTTGCACAAAATTATGTTCTTGTTGGTCTTGAGCATGTTGGAAGCCTTCCGCACATCGAAAGTTTGTCGCCCGAAATGCTCAATGAATATTTAACCGGAATTCGTTCTTCGCAGCGTTACATCAACAAACACGGCTACTACATGACCAAGCACATGCAAGAAGATTTTTCGCAAACCGAACTCAACGGAACGGTTCACTTAATATTGTACTATTTGGCTCTCACAAAGCATCAAATACTTGGTGTAGAGGAAATTGCACTGGATAATTATGGCGATGTAACTGAAAAGAAATTAGGAAATATTAGAGGGATAAAAGTTGATTTTGCCAATGAAAATCTTAAAAACAAACAATCGGTTTACTACTTCAAGCTCGACTTGTCGAACGAAAATATTGAAAAAAATCCGGGTTTTTTGCGCTTCCTGAGCAATCAGTTCGATTTGAATACTTACATGAAATCAGCGTCTTACATTTTACACGATTCGCATTTTAGCACCCTTTGCAATTATGTGCTCGATAAAAGTGTTAAAATTTTACAAGACGATACAGGCGTGCCCTACTCAAAGTTCAAAAATTCTAAATTTGATATGACTTTTTTTGGAAAATACACCAGCACTATCAAGGATTTTAAAAATCATTATCAACCAGAATTGAAAAAAGCACTCGATGCACAAGCTGGCTCACACGATTTGCCTTTCATAGTAGGTTATAGCTCGTGGCTTGGGGAAACATTGCTAATTTATGCCAACAAATCGAAAGCCAATGGCTCAAAAGAGGAATATTTAGCTGAGAACGAAGAAAAATCGGAACCAATCAAAACCGAAATCAAGAAAAAAGAAACAAAAATAGAAACCAAAACCGATAAGCAAGAACGCAAACTAGTTTACAAAGTTCAAATAGTATTCTCCTCGCGCTATTTCAAAGAAGGTGCGCCAGAGTTTAAAGGACTCAAAAACGTTGGTTATTACGAAGATAACGGTGCTTACAAATATACAATTGGCAACGAAGCAAGTGCCGAAGATTGTATTATGCTCCGAAAAAAAGCGCAAGATGCCGGCTTTGAAGATGCTTTTATTATTGCACTTTTCAATGGCAAACGCATTAGCTTGCATCAAGCAAAAAAAATAAGCAACTAACTAAAATGAATAATGAATAATGAATAATGAATAATGAATAATGAATAATGAATAATGAAAAATAAAAAATAAAAAATGAATAACAATTTGGTAGTATAAAAAAATGGTGACTTTTTGAAAAAGTTAGCTAAAATTGTAAATTTTCCAATTCTTCTTGATAAAATAACAATTGAACAATTTAACAATGTAACAATTTGTTATTAGAATTTAGAGGAAATTGCGTAATTTTACTTTTCTTAGAATTTCGGTCACTATCAAGTTACGCTATCAACAATTTAACAAAATTTATTTTTCTTTTGGGTACTCAATTCGTGCGTGATAAATTGTTTTCATTTTATTTTTGAAAACTTCCTTTACTTTGGCTATTTCTTTAAATGTAATATCGGCTTCGTAAAATAACTGTCTCTGTATCTGATGATTAACAACCATATCTACTCTTGCATCAATCGACTCGGGAGTAATATCTTTGAGGCTTCGTGTAGCAGCTTCTACTGAGTCAGCCATCATAACTACTGCATTTTCACGCGTTTTTGGGTTTGGTCCGGGATATGAAAATTTAGATTCGTCGATGCTTACTCCTGGATTTTCGTTTTTAAAAGTTCTCAAAAAATATTCCACTTTACTTTCGCCATGATGCGTGGTAATGAAGCTGATAATAGAACTATGCAGCTTATATTTATTTGCAAGATTTACGCCATCGGTAACATGGTTTATGATGTATTTTGCACTTATCAAGTGGTCGAGTTTTTCGTGCGGATTGACTCCGTTTCGTTGGTTTTCGATAAAAAATTGAGGTCTCACAATTTTGCCTATGTCGTGGTAAAGCGCACCGGCTCTGGCAAGAAGCGCATCGCCACCAATTTCGTAAATGGCTTCAACCGCAAGGTTTGCTACTTGCAACGAATGCTGGAATGTTCCGGGTGCTTCTTCAGCCAATCGCCTAAGCAAAGGTTGATTCAAATCGGAAAGTTCAATCAAAGTAAGGTCTGAAAGCAATCGAAACATTTTTTCGAAAATAAAAATCAACGGATAAACCGTAAGCAAAAGCAAACTATTAATAGCAAAATAGATTAAATTTTGCCATTGAACTTGTTCAAAACTTCCTTCCTGAATGAGAGAAATGCCAACATACATAAAGCTATAGCTCAAAAAAACATAAATGGAGGTAGAGAAAAAATTCCCTCTCCGGCTCAAAGTTGCTAAGCTAATAATGGCAATAAAACCAGCCGTTATTTGCATGAACGAAAAATGAAATCCATTAGGAACAATAAAACCAATAATCAAAATGCCCACCACTAATGCCAAAAATGCAACTCTTGCATCGAAAAAAACCTTCAAAATAATCGGCAATAATATAAAAGGAAATATGTAAATGCTAGCTTTGTTATAATTTTCGAGTGCACTTGCTGCAAAAACGGTAATAATAATTAAAAATAAAAGTAAAGCTATTTGTCTGGTATTGTTGTAAATATCTCGTCGATAAGTTTTTAAAAATAAAAAAAGCAAAAAAACAGAGATAGAGACAATAAAAACTTGCCCAATAAAAATGGGATTGATGTTAGAAAAAGTAGATTCTGATTCAAAATGTTTTCGATACGATTCTAAAATACGAAAGGTATTCAAATTGAT
>JAIFNL010000072.1 GCA_020047755.1 Bacteroidota bacterium | reverse complement strand
ATCAAATACATAAATTAGAAGATTCAAAAAATGCCCAACAACAAGGCAGTCCATTCGGCACACTTGGAATTTATTACAACGGAAAATTTCTAACTCACGAATTAATGGTTGAAAAGAAATTTAACACATTTGTAGATGACTTATTAAAAAAATAAAAAAATGAAGCAACTACTTTTGCTATTAATTTTAACTTTGGGTTTTGAACTTACAACTTATGCACAAGAAGTTAAATACGAAACCGATAAAAATATTAATTACTACAGTAACTCCATAAACCAATCGGATAACTACATAAATGAGCGATGTGTTTTAGATATTTATTATCCTAAAAATACTAAAAACTTTGCCACAATTGTATGGTTTCATGGTGGCGGTTTGTCTGGAGGCGAAAAAGAAATTCCTGACGCGCTTAAAGACAAAGGTATTTGTGTGGTAGGAGTTAATTACCGTTTGTCGCCCAAAGTAAAAGCTCCTGCATATATTGAAGATGCAGCGGCGGCGGTTAGTTGGGTGTTCAACAATATAAATACTTACGGTGGAGATTCATCGTTGGTTTTTGTTTCGGGTTATTCAGCCGGAGGATATTTAACTAACATGATAGGATTGGATAAATCGTATCTACTAAAATATGGCATTGATGCAAACCGAATTGCGGGCTTAATATCGCTTAGCGGACAAGCAATTACTCATTTTACCGTTAGGGAAGAAAGAGGAATTTCGGGCACTCAGCCAATAATCGACAGCTTAGCTCCCTTATTTCATGTTCGCAACGACGCGCCACCGCTTATATTGATAACTGGCGACCGTGAATTGGAATTACTTGGAAGATATGAGGAAAACGCCTATTTAATGCGCATGATGAAATTAGTAGGTCATAAACAGACAAGGCTGTATGAACTAGATGGATATGACCATGGAATGACATATCCCGCTTTCCCATTGTTGTTGAAAGAAATGGAGCGAATTATAGAACAGAGAAAGAACAAACACTAGCAAAACTAGAGTAGGCGAATACACAACTCTTTAATCGATTTCGGTGCTGCGTATCTTAGAAATAATCATTAGACTTGTTATGAATTAATAATCAATAAATTAGATAAATTGAGCTATTTAATGAAAAAAATTATTCACCACAAAGGCACAAAGAAGAACACAAAGAACACAAAGATGGCTAATTCTTTGTGTTCTTTGTGTTCTTCTTCGTGTTCTTTGTGGTAAAGTATTGATTTTCAACTTGCAATAAGTCTATTGATCTATTTTATTTTTGAGCAAACCTTTGGCTGGCTGTTTTCCAAATAATCTTAATTTTGGTACACTATTCTATTTCAAAACAACAAAAAAAATCCCTGCTAGGTAGCAGGGATTTCGGGGGGAAGGTATGTATTTTTATGTACCAAGGTTTGTAAATTTTTCTTTTTTTTGATGAGGGAGGAATTATCTTAGTGAACGATAATTGGGTCGGGATTTCCGTCAGGGTCGCCAATAACTGTTCCACTTGTGCGAGCTGCGCCAAGTAAAAATACACCAGCAGCGTGTGGAGTAGCCATTGAAGTACCACTAATTGTATTGTAACCACCACTTAACCAAGTAGATTTGATATTTACACCTGGCGCACAGTAATCAACAGGAGTTCCGTAGTTTGAAAAAGAAGCCCATTTGTCGAGATTATCCATTGCCGAAATAGTATAAACGTTAGTACCGTTAGCTCTTGCAGGTGAGTGATTTATTGCATTGTCGGTTTCGTTGCCCGAAGCCAAACAGAAAATAACTCCACTATTTTTAGCAGCATTTACTACTGCATCGTCTAAAGTTGTTGAAACACCACCACCAAGGCTCATGTTAGCTACATCGCCCGATTTTCCGGTTGCACCTACATAGTCGATACCAGCAATAACACCCGATGTGCTACCACTTCCTCTGCGGTCAAGAACTCTTACAGCTACTACTTTTGCACCTGCTGCAACACCTATTACACCTATTAAGTTGTCAATAGCGGCTATTGTTCCAGCTACGTGAGTACCGTGTCCGTTTTGGTCGTCGGCAGTAGTTGTTCCACCTAAAAAGCTTCTGCTGCTAGCTACATCTACGTTAAGGTCTGGGTGGTCTAAGTCAATACCTGAGTCAATAACCCAAGCTCTTCCAGTTGCACCACTTACACCGCCATTAACGCGAGTGATTCCGTAAGGTTTCTCTTCGGCTGCTGGAGTTGTGCCGCCGCCAGTAGGTTTTCCTAAAGCAATGATTCTGTCGGGCTCAATACGTGCAACACGTGCGTCGTTCTTAATAATTTGTAATTCTGATTGGGTTAAACTTGCTGCAAAACCGTAAAATGAGTTTGTATATACATGTTCTATTTCAGCATCTATAATATTAATGTCTTTTAATAATGCTTTTACTTCTACAATCATTAATTCTTGTTGTTTTGCATACTCTTTAGCTATATTTACACTCTTAAAATTATCTGATTTTAAAGTGATAATATATTTGCCCGGAATAATATCGCCATTTTGAAGGGCAGCTAATTCGTTATTTATTTCTACTGCTTCTTCTTTTGCGCAGGAAACAAATACGAAACTTAGAATGAATGCAAAAATCGAAAGTTTTAATAAGTTTTTCATAATAAAAAAAAATTTTGAGTAATAGGTTTTTAACTAATTTTAATTAATTCAAATATAAATGTTAATAAATATTAAAACAAGCATTCGTAAACAGACGGAGTTTTTTTGTCTATTTATAACACTATTTAGTCAACAAAAGGTATCTAAATAAATACATATCAAAATAGATAGAATAAACGAGGTGCTTTCTTTTAATACCAATAACTTGTGGCTTTTTGCAATCAAATTGTATTTCTTATATTTTTCGTATAAAAAATAATTATCTAAATTTATGGAAAATTTGAAATTATAATATTCCCCCGATTTTTCCATAAACAAGTGAATTTTACTAGTTTGCAATTTTTTTTAGTAATATATTTGAAAGTAAAAAAAAAAATCGTAACTTTGTGTAATGAAATTTTAATGGTAACCGTATGAAGTTTGTTGATATAAAGAACGATATTGCATTTCGTAAAATATTTGGAAATGAGAATAAAAAAGAAATTCTGATTTCCTTACTTAATGCTGTGCTTGAACTGCCCAAAGGCAAAAAGATAAAAAAAATAGAAATAAAAGATCCATTTCAATTGCCCGAAATTAAGCACTTAAAAAGTTCGATACTCGATGTTCGTGTAACAGATGAACGAGATATTTCGTATATTGTTGAAATGCAAGTAGAAGAGCTTGACGGTTTTGATAAACGAGTTCAATATTATACCGCAAAACAATATTCTGCACAAATAGAAAAGGGTGAGGATTACCCCAAACTAAATCAAGTTATTTTCATAGGCATTTTAGATTTTACTTTTTTTGATGACGATACTGAATATATCACAAGGCATAGAACGGTAAATGTAAGGACACAAAAAAGTAAGTTGAATGGCATGGAATACAACTTTGTAGAGTTACCCAAATTTACCAAAGAGTTAAACAGCTGTAAATCGCTTGTGGACAAGTGGATTTATTTTATAAAAAATGCTCCAAATCTTGAAGTAATTCCAGCCGATGTAAAAGATGAAGGATTAAAACACGCTTATGAAGATGCATATAGGCACAATTGGTCAAAAAAAGAGTTAGAAGCCTATCACTATGCCGAAATGCGCAAACAAGATGAACGAGGGAAAACCGAACTGGCTGTTAGGCGAGCAACCGAACAAGCAAAAAACCAAGGAAAAATCGAAGGAAAGATTGAAGGAAAAATTGAGATGGCACAAGAGATGATTAATGATAATGAGTCAATTGATAAAATCATTAAATATACAAAATTATCCAAAGAAATTATTGAAAAACTGATTATCGAATTGAAAAAAGGCAACTAACAGGGCATGGAATAATATTCCCCCGATTTTTTTTGACAAACAAATGAATTTTATGTAATTCTACTTTACGAACTTAAAACAAGTTCTCAAAAGAAGTAACTATTGGTTAAAATGGACTTTTTAAACAAACTTTAAATAGAATTCGTCAAATATAGTGGCTTTAGATAATAATTTGTGTTTTATTCAGAATTAGCTCTTTGAAAATTAATTACAATTATCACATCTTTACAGCATCACACCAGCTTAACGCCAAATAGATTGTTCGTTTTTTTTTGCAAACAAGTTGTATTTCTTAATTTTTTTTATAAATTTGTGCTGAAATAAGCTAGCTCATTTCTTAGAAAAAAGCATATAAATCTATGGAAAAATTTCAATGCATCATTGTAGATGACGATACTTCTTCTATTGTTCTTTTAGAAAAATATATTGAAAGGTTAAGCGATTTCATTGTAGTTCAGAAATTTACAAATCCTATAGAAGCGATTGGATTTCTGAACAATCAGTCGGTGGATTTAATTTTTCTTGATGTAGAAATGCCAAGTATTTCGGGAATTAATTTCATTAAAATACTTTCAAAAAAGATAAATGTAATATTAACTACCGCTTCGCGACAATACGCTTTAGATGGTTTTGATTTAGATGTGGTTGATTATATTCTCAAACCCATTAATTTTGAGCGATTTACAAAAGCGGTTGATAAATTCAGAAAATTAAATACAGAACGCCAAGACATTGAAGTCATTCCCACATCAATTCTAGCTAAAAACTCATCGGCTATTTTTGTGAAAGAAAATTACAAAACTAAAAAAATAGTAATCAGCGATATTATTTACATCGAAAGTGATAAAGAATATGTTAAAATATTCACCAACGACGGATTTACACGAACAAAACAAAGTTTAAGTTTTTACGACAGCGACACCGATGCAATGCCTTTTTTGCGCATTCATAGGTCGTTTATTATTAATATAGAGAAAGTTGTATCTTTTACTCATACCGAAATTCAGGTAGGAAACAAGTCTTTGCCCATCGGCAGAAACTTTAGAGACAAAGTAAAGGAAACAATAACCAACTGGAAAAAATAACCACAACCTAAATAGCTCCGCAATTTTTGCAGCAAGTTATATTTCAATACAATACTTTCCAATCTACTAAAAAAGGTAAGATTACCAAAAAAAATGTTTAACCTTTTTTTGCTTTTAATTTTGTGATTTACAATTCTTTTTTTAGTTTTGCCGCACTCAAAATTTAGTAAAGACGTATTTAGGCAGAATATTCTATCTCAAAGCTTTAGCTCTGAGATGTTTTTCTACGCAAATGTGTTTTTACTTTTTTTTTTGCCAAAAACGAAAGAAAATGATTTGTAAATCGAACTTGCGAGAAAGTAAACCATTGATAACAAACATTTTATTTCGGTTATACTAAAAACTAAACGTAAACTAAAATGAAAATTCAAAAAATTAGTGTAGTTGTTGCGATGCTGATAGTTATAAACAGTCCGGTATTTTCGCAAAACAAAGCAGTCAAATTTGGGAAAGTACCAGATGAGGAAGTAGGAATGAATGTATTTCAAGCAGATACCTCTGCCGAGGCGGTTGTTTTGCACAGCTTAGGCACTTCCGAAATAGATTATGTTCAAAACTTAGGCTTTGTGCTTCGCTATACGGAATACAAAAAGATAAAAATCTTAAAAAAAGAAGGCTTAGATTTAGGTAATATCGAAATAAAACTCGCCAAAGGGCAATCGAACAGCAACAGCGAATCTATTGAAACCATCAAAGCTCAAACCTACAACATGGAAGGCGGCAAAGTAATGATTTCGAAGCTCGAAAAAAAGGAAATATTTAGCGAAGATGTATCGGAATATAGCGAGTTGAAAAAATTCGCAATGCCCAATGTAAAAGTAGGTTCGGTAATTGAATATACTTACACCATCGTTTCTCCATTTTTTTATTTGCGCACCTGGTATTTTCAAAGCACTATTCCGGTTGTGTACAGCGAATACCGAACTATTGCGCCCGAATATTTTGAATTTAATCGATATTTGAGCAATTACCACAGTCCTACAAATATTTACGAAAAAAGTAAAGTTTGCACTTTTCCGAGCGGAAAAATGTATAATGCTTACGAAAAGCAATACGTTTACGAAAACTTGGAAGCTTTCAAAAAAGAAGAATATTTAAGCTCGCCAAGCGATTTTTTGGCAAAAGTAGAATTTGAATTAAAATCCATTAATGTACCAGGCGAATTAGTAGAAAGATATACAGGCTCTTGGAGCGAGATAATTACTCACCTCTTGGAGCGCGAAGATTTTGGGTCGGCACTCGGCAAACATGGTATCGTGAAGGAATTGAGCGAAAAAATAAACCAAACCGACGACGCAGAGAAAAAACTTGCCGATTGCTACGCTTTGCTTCAAAGCAAAATAAAATGGAACGAACAGTATTCAATCTATGCACAAACCAATCTTAGGGCAGCTTTCAATAAAGGCAAGGGCAATGTGGCTGAGATTAATTTGCTGTTAGTTAATCTACTAAACTCAGTAGGCATCGAAGCTTATCCGGTATTACTTAGCACTCGCGACAATGGAAAGGTAAATATGTTTGTGCCAAAAGTTTCGAGTTTCAATTACGTTGTGGCAATGGTGCAAATTAACGACAAAAAAATTTTCCTCGATGCTTCGCAAGAACTTTTAAAAATAGGCGAACTACCTTACGAATGTTTGAATGGTCAAGGTTTGGTAGCCGCAAAGGGCGAACCGAACTGGGTCAATCTACGCACTACCGAAGTATTTGGCAACACAAATTCTATTCAAATTAGCATAAGCGACGGAAAACTAAGTGGTATAATCACCAAAACCTCTTCGAGCTTAGCTGCTCGCGACGAACGCCAAGAACTTATCAAACAAGGAAAGGAAAAATTCATCGAAGACTACATAAAAAACCAAGAAAACTGGGAAATAGAAGAATATGTGATAGAAAACGACACCAATATACAAAAAACATTTGTGGAAAAATTGAAAATTAGCAGCTTCAATGGTGTAGATTTGGAAGCCGATATTGTTTATATTCCTGCAATTATCATTTCCAACGAAATTAAAAACCCTTTTGTAAGCGAAACACGAAAATATCCTATCGATTTTGGTGCGCCTACTAAAACAACTTACATTGTAAATTTAAAAATTCCGGAAGGATATGTTATTGACGAATTGCCCGAAAATGTAGCTGTTGCTTTAGAAAACAAAGATGCTTCATTTGTTTACAAAATTGAAGCAAAAGACAATTTAATTCAAATTTTTGCAAGCATCGACATACGCAAACTCTTCTTTTTGCCGCAAGAGTATGATAATCTGAGAGAATGGTTCTATGGTTAAATTGTTCTGTTGTTGATAGCAAGTTACCCATAGAACTATTAAATAGTGTTTGAAAGAAATCTCATCTTTTTTTTTGAAAAATGAAGAAAAAACAAAATCCCTTCGGATAGGCTTTTAGAAAAATATCGGACAGATGGGACAAGCTTGTCGAACCAATAATGCCTAGTTTTCTTTCAGATTAATCGTTACAGTTACTTAACTAAATATTAAAAAAAATGAAAAATAAACGATATTTAATACTTATTCTAATTACAATATTGCCTATTTTGGTAAAAGCGCAATACGATGTGAGCCAAATACCCGACAGTATTTTGA
>JAIFNL010000308.1 GCA_020047755.1 Bacteroidota bacterium | reverse complement strand
AAATATCAGAAATCATTAGCACAAACTCAATACAAGGAAGATTATTTTGAAGAGAAATTATTTCAATACATGGATAGCTTAAATGCTCTTTATGTGGCATTTACGCGTCCTTATCAGGAGTTGCTTTTGTTTATGCCAACACTTGGGAGCGTGGAAAAAATTAGCTCGGTGGCAGATTTGGTTTATGCGAGCGTAGTAAGTAAAATTGAATTGCAAAATTCTGATAGCAAGCAATTTATAAATTTATGTAATTTCTACGAATCTGAAAAATTTGAGTTTAATTTAGACGAAAATTACAAATATATTGACGATGCACCTTACAAGCGAACAGACGAAAAACCCAGCATTTTGCTTGCTAATTATGCGTCGAGCGATTGGGCAAATAAGTTAGCAATTAGAACAAATGCCGGCAATTATTTTGTTGAAAAAGATGAATATAGGCAGCAGCAAATTAATTACGGTAGTTTGATGCACGAAATATTGTCGAAAATACAAACACCTATTGATATAGAAAGTGCTTTGCAGGAGGCATATTTTGCCGGAAAAATTTCTATTCCGGAGCGAAAATATTTTTTGCTTAAATTGAATGAAATAGTTGAAAACAAACAAATTGCTCATTGGTTTAGTAACAGTTATGAAATAAAAACAGAGGCAGAAATATTGACTGTTTCTGGCGAGAAAAAAATACCAGATAGATTATTAATTTCTGAAAATGAATTGATTGTGGTTGATTTTAAGTTTGGTATTTTTAGAGAAGAGCATTTAGTGCAAGTGCAAGAGTATAAAGAATTACTAAGTTCTGTTAATGAATTGAAAAATAAGCAAGTAAAAGGATTTTTGTATTATGCTGAAAAAGCAGAACTTCTTGAAGTTTAGTTTATTTATATCCGATTTTTAGCAATTTTGACAAAATAAAATTAAAATAGGTTATTTCTTAATTTTTAGTGAAATTATTTGGAAAATATGACAAATTTTAATAAGTTTGGTGAAATTTTAACTAGAACTTACAAGATAAATATCAATCAAAATTAGCCATAATTTTTATAAAAATATATAAACTATTACAATGAAAACAAAGAAAATTATATTGTTAGCTTTTTTATTTTCATATTCAAGTTTCTTTTTTGCTCAAAGTAAGGAAGGAATTGTGATTACTAAACAATTGAAAACGACACCAGTAAAGAACCAAAATAACACAGGAACTTGTTGGAGTTTTGCAACAACGTCTTTTGTGGAAACTGAAATTTTGCGCACAGGTGGTGGTGAATTGAACCTTTCAGAAATATATTTTGTTTATTATGGTTATTTGGATAAAGCGGATAAATTTGTTCGCTTACAAGGTAAAGCCAATTTTAGCCAAGGTGGTCAAGCCCACGATGTTATGAACGTAGTGCAGCGTTTTGGTTTTGTTCCTGAAGAAAACTTTAAAGGGTTGAATTATGGTTTAGAGAACCACGATCATGCTGAATTAGAAGAAGTTCTGGCGAGCTTGGTAAAAACGGTAGCTAAAAGTAAAAAGCCAACAACAGCTTGGCGTTCAGCTTTTGAAGGTATTTTGAAAGCGTATTTGGGCGAAATTCCTACAAAAGTTAAATACAATGGTGCTGAATATTCGCCTTTTGATTTTTCGCGAGATGCACTTAAATTTAATCCCAACGATTATATTGAAATAACTTCGTATAGCTATCTTCCTTTTTATCAACAAGTTGAACTTGATGTACCCGATAATTGGTCGCATGGTTTGTATTATAATTTGCCAATTGATGAGGCTACACAAATAATGAAAACGGCAGTTGAGAATGGCTATTCGGTGTGCTGGGATGGCGATGTAAGCGAAAAGGAGTTTTCGCATCGTTCAGGCTTAGCTACTTACGATTCGCCCATGAATGTAACTGACCAAACAAGGCAGCAAACCTTTGATAATTACCAAACTACCGACGATCACTTGATGCATTTAACGGGCTTGGCAAAAGATGAAAAGGGACAAATTTTCTTTCAAACCAAAAATTCGTGGAGTGCCGATTCTAACAATTTTGGTGGTTATTTGTATATGTCAGAAGATTTCATTCGACTAAAAACGGTTGCTTTTATGGTTCACAAAGATGCTATTTCAAAAGAAATTAAAAAGAAATTAGGCATAAAATAATGCCTACTTGTGCACGCAAAAGGTATCTATTTTTTATCACATATTGATTTTTAAATTTGCTTTGTAAAATAAATTCAGGCTATATCTAAAAAAAATAAGCTTGTATTTTATAGATGAAGGGTATCGTATTATTTTATGTTGATTAAAACAAAACTAAACAATTATATATATGAAACAGTTTGATGAAAATTTTAAACAACGTTTGAGAACGGCTGTCGAAGATATTGAGAAAAACTCTCTTATTGAGATAGTTACTATTGTTCGTCCTCGCTCTGAAAGTTACAGAGATGTGCCTCTTTGGTGGGGAGTATTTTTTATGTTCGTTACTTTTACTGTAATGATGTTTGTTCCTTTTGTTTTTGGCGATTATACATTTTATGCAGCCGTATTGTTCTCATTCTTTGGTGGTTTGATAGGTGCTTGGCTTTTTATTCCAATGCAGAGACCGCTTATTAGCAAGCAGCGAATGGAAAAAAATGTGGAAATAATGGCACGAGCTATTTTTCAGAAGGCTGGAATTAGAAAAACAAATGCAAAAATAGGAACTTTAATTTTTGTTTCGGTGTTTGAGCAAAAAGTATGTATTTTGCCAGACGATGGAGCTAAAATGGCTGTACCTCAAGAAGATTGGGATAGTTTGAATTTGAATTTGAACAGTATTTTTAAAGCAAAAAATCCGGCAGATGCTTTAATTGGACAGTTAAAGATTTGTAAATCAATATTTTCGTCGTATATTCCTCCAATAGAAAATGACATTAACGAATTGCCTGACGATTTAGAAGTTGATTTGTAGTTTATTTTGTTGATAATGAATATTTTAAGTTTTATAGAAAATATGTATTATGAAAAATTTTAAAAAATATATAGTTCCCATATTCTTTTTGCTAATTGCTATATTAGCAATTATTACACTTACCACCGATGTTTTATTTGCTCGTCCGGGAGGTGGGCATAGTTATTCTGGCGGTGGTGGCGGCGGATATTCTGGCGGCGGTGGAAGCGGCGGTGGCGGTGGTGGCGATGGTCTTTTTACGTTGATTTTCTGGATTTTATTTGATGTATTGCCCGCCGAAATTAGTATTCCGCTGGTTATCATTTTTGTAATTTACAGTATTATTAAAAATAATAGAATGAAAAAAGATGGAAAGCATGTTTCTTCTTCTTTTAATGCTTCCGAATTATTAGCAAAAGCCTTTGTAAATGCTGATTCTCAAATTGCTACTTTAAAGGAGCGTGATGCTAATTTTTCTAAATATGTATTTCTCGATTTTGTAAATTCGCTTTATCATCGCTATTATTCTTATCAAGGGTCTAAAGATTTTAAACTTTTAAATCCATTTTTATCGAATACCGAAAAATTTGTTGTCGAAAATAACTTAAACCCAAATTTGCGTTACAACGAAATTGTTATAGGAAGTATGGTTATTTCTGAAATTATTTTTACTAATGAAATTACCGGAATAGTTGTGGATATTGATGCAAATTATACGGCATCGGTTGCTGGGAAAAATACGCGTTATGTGGTAACCGAGCGTTGGTTATTTAACCGAAAAGCAGGTGTTTTGTCTAAAGAACCAAAGGACATGCAAAATTTATCGTGTCCAAATTGTGGTGCTCCTGCCGATTTTACTGATGCTGGTGAGTGTAATTATTGCCATACTTTCTTAGAAGCAGGTGAGCAACAGTGGATGTTGAAAAAGCGAAAAGTGATGAGTTCTCAATCGTTCAGAACCAATAATTTAACAACTTATTCTGAAGAAGTAGGAACGAATTATCCAACCGTTTTTAGCCGCGATTTGAATTCGAATATTGGCAAGTTTATGAAAAACCACAGCGTGATAGAGTGGGAGGATTATTGGCGTGGTTTTGAGAACAATATCGTTCGTCCTTACTTTTTGGCAATTTATGCAGCTTGGAGCGAAAGGCGCTGGAGTTCAATCAGAAACGTAATTTCTGACCGTTTGTATGAATCGTATAGTTTTTGGATTGATGCCTACAATCGTGAAGGCTTGATTAATAAGCTTGATGGTATTCAAATATCTAAAGTTCAATTAGTTGATTTAGATGTAGATAAATATTACGATAGCTTAACCGTTCGCATCTACGCGTCGTGCTACGATTATGTGAGCGATGCTGCCGGAACGGTAAAAGGTGGCTCGAAGCGAAACCGACGCTCTTACTCAGAATATTGGACTTTTATACGCAAGAGTGGCGTAAACAAGCCAGAAGAAGAATTTGATTTGAAAAATTGCCCCAATTGCGGTGCACCAGCTGATAAAATGGGGCAAGCTGCTGTTTGTGGTTATTGTAATGCTAAAATTAGCAATGGCGATTTTTCTTGGGTTCTTGCAGTAATTACGCAAGATGAAGTTTATAAATAGCTCAAAATAAATGACATACAGAAATAGTTCTGTATGTTTCATTTTTAAAAAAAAGTCCTTCAAGCACAAACGTTGAAGGGCTTTTTTTTAATAATACTTTTAATAAATTTGTTAAATTTGTATAAAATGGAACTTGTAAAAAAATGAAAATCAAATAATTATTGGATTTTTTTTAGAAAACATCATATTTTAGTGCTAAAAATTATAGCAATTTACTAAAAAAAGCATATCTTTGTTGCAATTATTTTTAGTTTTTAATTTGCGTTGTTGGCATGTTAAATAATTAAAAACCACGGGAATAATGAAAATGAAAATAAGACGAATATTTCGTGATTTAGTGCTTACTACAGCCGGAATCACATCGGCAAGTATCGGATTAAAAGCTTTTTTGTTGCCAAATTTGTTTCTTGATGGAGGGGTAACTGGAGTGTCCCTTTTGATTAATCGGCTCGGCGGAGTTGATATTTCGCTTTTGATTGTGTTGATTAATTTTCCTTTTATGGTGCTAGCTTACAAGCAAATATCTAAGATTTTTGCATTTAAATCGTTCATTACCATAGCATTACTCGCCATAGTAGTGCATCTTGTAAATCTTCCTACGGTTACAGAAGATAAGCTGTTGATTGCTGTTTTTGGTGGTTTATTTTTAGGTCTTGGAATTGGTTTTTCGGTACGCGGTGGCACGGTGATTGATGGTACAGAGGTTTTGGCTATTTATTTGAGTAAGAAATTTAGAACTACTATTGGTACAGTAATTTTAGTTTTTAATATTATTCTTTTTTCCATTGCTGCCGTTCTTATTGGTTTGGAAGTTGCGATGTACTCAATTCTTACTTATATAACAGCCTCAAAGGCAGCAGATTATATAATACATGGTATCGAAGAATACATTGGAATAACAATAATATCGGAAAAAAGTGATGCCATTAGAAAAGCGATTACCGAGGAGATGGGGTATGGAGCAACTATTTACCGAGGTAAAAGAGGTTACCAGAAAAATGAGAGAGAAAATAATGACATTGATATTATTCAAACTGTAGTTACTCGATTGGAAGTTAATAAGTTACATTCAGTTATTCAAGGCATTGATGAGAAAGCTTTTATAATAGAATATACAATAAATGATGCAAGAGGCGGTATAATCCGCAAAAAAAAGTTACATTAATTAATTATATTTGAACAATTTTAAACGAAAATAATAAATTTATGAGTGATAATTTAATACATTGGATAGCATTTAGCTTATTGGTTGTGGTGATGCTTTTTTTAGATTTGTTTGTTTTTCACAAAAAAACACACGAAGTTAAAATAAAAGAGGCATTAATTTGGAGTGCTGTATGGATAAGTTTGGCATTGATATTCAATTATTTTGTATATCTTTGGTCGGGTTACGAAAAGGCAATGGAATATTTGGCGGCTTATGTAATAGAAAAATCGCTAAGTGTGGACAACCTTTTTGTTTTTATAATGATTTTTGGCTATTTCAAAATTAAACCTGAATTTCAGCACAAAATTTTATTTTGGGGTATTTTAGGTGCTTTATTTTTGCGTATTATTTTTATCATAGCGGGTATACAATTAATACAGCATTTCCACTGGATAATTTACATATTTGGCGCATTTTTGCTTTATACTGGAATAAAAATTCCATTTGAAAAAGAAGACAATCAGATAGAACCCGATAAAAATCCATTGGTACGTTTGTTTAAAAAATTTATGCCAGTAACCACCGAATTGCATGGAAATCACTTTTTTGTTAAAATAGATGGCAAAAAATATGCAACTCCTTTATTTATAACACTAATTGTAATTGAATTTTCTGATTTAATTTTTGCAGTTGATTCTATACCAGCGGTTTTGGCTATTTCTAGCGATACTTTTATTGTTTACACTTCCAATGTATTTGCTATTTTAGGTTTACGTTCGCTGTATTTTGCATTAGCCGGAATTGTAAAATATTTCCGTTATTTAAAATACGGGCTTGCTTTCATTCTTTCTTTTGTAGGCATCAAAATGATTATTTCCGGATTTTATAAGTTTCCAATCACTTGGTCTTTGCTTATTATTTTGGGTTTGCTTGCAGTTTCGGTTCTACTTTCCATTATAATTCCAGAAAAAAAACCGGATTTAGATGGCAACGAGATAATCAAATAGCATTATTGCTTAAATTTTGTGAATAATTAAAAAAACCGACATATTTTCATTTTGTCGGTTTTTTTATTGAATAAAATCTGTATTTTATCTTGTAATTTACCAAAATTGTTTTAAATTTGCATAGCATTAAATTGTGAGCATTTTATTTAAATTATTTGAATTTTGCTTAAAATTGAAAATTTTCCTGTTTTCATAAACAACCTTGTGAAACTTAACAATTTGTATTTTAAAATTTAATTTTCAACTCGTCAATTTTCAAAATTGTCTCACTATTTATAGTGTTATTTACTAAATACTTAGTGTTTTTTTCTTTGAATAAAATTCAAAATTCGTTTGGTCTGTATAAAAAGAAAGCAATGAAATATTTATTTTTAACCTTTTTTTTCTTTTTTCTTTTTGTGGAAATTTTTTCACAACCGAATTTTATTGCTCAAGAAAAGCTTATTCTTTCTATGCCTGACGACACTAATAAGGTAAAAGCATTAAATAAATTGGCAATTTCGTTGTATCAAGCAAATCCTGAAAAATGTATTGAGCTAGCCACAGAATCCATTGATTTGTCGAAAAAAATAAATTATACTACACAGCTTATATATTCTTACGATGCTTTAGCCGCTGCTTATTGGGCTACAAGCGATTACGAATTATCACTCAATTTTTTATTTAAAAAAGCATCAACCTTAGAGCATTCTAAAAACGAAAAAGAATTGGCAATTACTTTTTTAAATATATGCTCTGTATATGCTGAAAATAAAGATTATATAAATAATTTGAGATACATTAAAAAGGCAGAAAAAATATTTAAAAAATTCAATGATAAGCAAGGTTTGGCAAAAACCTACAATCAGTGGGGTGCACATTTTTTTGCATTAGATAGCTTTGAGCAAGCAGAAGCTTTTTGGTTAAAATCGAAAAAATTATTTGACGAAACAGACGACGAGTTAAGTACCGCATACTTGATAAATAATTTGGCAGAAATAGATATTAAAAAGAAAAATTATGCTAGTGCATTTTCGGCTTATCAAAAATCCCTTTTGATAGTAACGAAATACGATGAAAAATTAAATATTGCCAAAATTTTGACTAATTTAGGTGATATTTCTCGATTGCAAAACAACCTAGAGCAGGGGCAAGAGTATTTGCAAAGAGCTTTGGATACGTGTATAAAATATAATTTTACGAATCAAAAAATACCGGTTTATTTATGTTTTTTCAGATTAGATAGTACCGTTGGAAATTATAAATCAGCCTTGTTGCATTATCAGAAATATTCTCAGTTATCGGATAGTATTTTTACTAAAGAAAAAAACGATAGGATATTAAAGCAAAAGGCAAAGTTTGAGACTATTCAGTCAGAAAAAGAAAACCAGCATTTACGAGAAGAAGCGTCTGTCAATCAGTTAATTATTATATTTTTGATTGTTTTTTTGTTTTTTTCCATCATTGGCAGTTCGTTCATTTATAAATATTACAAACAATACAAACATGCAAATTTAGAATTGTATGAGAAAAGTGTAGAAGTATTTGTGCAAAGCGAATATATTGAAAACCAAAATAATCAGCTTAATAATTATAAAGAAAATTTAGAAAGAACAATAGAAAAACGAACTCAGGAATTACTTTTGGCAAAAGAAAAAGCAGAGGAGAGCGATAGATTAAAATCTGCATTTTTGAACAATATTTCCCATGAAATTCGTACTCCTTTAAATGCAATTAACGGGTTTTCGCAAATAATCTCACTTCCAAATCTCTCGCACGAAAAGCGCATGAAATTCTCCCAAGTTATTTCGGAAGGCAGTGCAAAACTTATAAATATAATTACAGATGTTATAGAGCTTTCTGAGCTTCATTCAAAGCAATCTATTTTAATAAAAGAGGTATTTGACTTTGTCGATTTTTTTAAAGATATTATTAGTGAATATGAGTTAATCGCACAAAGTAAAGGCATTCGTTTATCTACAAATTTTCAATATCTGCCAGAGTTAAGATTAATAAAAACAGATAAAAAGAAATTAATTAAAATTATATCGCATCTTGTTGATAATGCTATAAAATTTACAAACAATGGAAGCGTTTCTGTATCGTTAGAACTTTTAGAAGCTCAATTAAACTTCCAGGTTACTGATACAGGAATTGGAATATCTAAAGATATGCAAGATGTTATATTTGAGCCATTTAGGCAAGTTGATATAGGTTTGAATCGAAGCTATGGCGGCAACGGTGCAGGTTTGGCTTTAGTGAAAGGTTTTGTTGATTTGCTAAGTGGAACTATTGATATAGAAACAGTTATAGATAAAGGAACTTCGGTAAAAATAAGCTTGCCTATCGAAATTGCTTATACTTTAGAGCAAGAAGCAATATCTAGTTTTGAAAATACTTATTTTGAAAATGTTTTGATTGTTGAAGATGATTACTCTAATTATGAATATTTGGCTGAAATTTTATATGGTTTTTGCCGAAATATTTATTATGCCGAAGATGGCGAGTTAGCCGTTGATTTTTGCTCGCACAATGAAACGATTGATTTGATTTTGATGGACATTGAAATGCCTAAAATGAACGGCATTGAAGCCGCCAAAATAATAAAAAGCATGCATAAAGATGTTCCAATAATAGCACTTACAGCTTATGTGCCCAAAATAGAAGTAGAAGACCCCGAAACTTTTTTTAACGATTTGATTTTAAAACCTATTGAAATTAAAACAATTTACGAAATTATAGATAAATATGGGCGAAAAGCTTGAAAAGCATTTGAAAATTAGAATTTGTGAAACTATCCAAAACAATGATTTTGAAATTTTAAATACATAATAATTGTATGAATTTGGATAGTTAATTTTTTTTGTGTAACTTGCACAAGTGTAATTTTTATCTTTTCAATGTACTATTTATTTAAAAATTGCATTATAATTAAAATTTTTCCGAATTTTGTCGCATTATTAAAATATATAATGTTATTTTTTTTTGATTAATATGATTTTACATAATATTTTTTTATAAATATAAAACTCGGAGAAAATAGATAATAACCTTTTAAAAATTAATAAAAACGTATGAAAAAACTTAGCTTTATTTTAGTAGCATTTTTAATTTTAGTAAATGCTTGTGGACCAAGTGTAGAAGGCGAAACCAAAGAATGGGAAGCAAATTTGAAAGCAGTAGAAAAAGCCAAAGCCGACTATCCTTCTTTTGCTAGCTTGCTCGATACAAAAGTAGCTGAAGCCAAAGCCCTTTGGGACGAAGCCGCTTCGGTAAGTGATGAAAAAGCTAAAGCTGAAAAAATGTCGGCGGCAAATGCTTTATTATCAACCGAATGTGTAGGTAATTTAATTGGCATGAAAGACAAAATAAAAGAGGTGCAAGAGAATTTAGACAAAGTAGAAAGCCTTAGGAAAGGTAAAGAAGGAGAAAACAGAACTTATGCCGAAGATGCAATCACCGATGCTGAAAAAGCTTTAACTGCTGCAAAAGAAGCACTTACAGGCAGTTCTTGTGATGATATCGACAGAGCCTTTGAGAAATTAGGAACCGTTGTTACCGATTTAACTACCGCTATTACAAAACTTAGCGCATCAGAAACCGTTACCGATTCTACGAAAACAAACGCAAATACAACTAATGCAACTGAAGTAAAAATGGTAAAATGCGAACATTGCGATAGTAAAAATGAAGCAACAAATGAAAAATGTAAAAATTGCGGTGCGCCAATAAAATAATTTTTTTATAAAAGAATAATGTATTAAATTATTATTGAAATTTGGATTAATAATAATTTAAGTTATTAAAATTTTAATATCAAAACTTTTTTTTTTGAATTACAAAAAGCTCGCTAACTTTGGCGAGCTTTTTTTAATGAATTTTTTATAAAAAACAGATTCAATTGAAAATAAAATCCGTCTTTTTTTGCCAAGAATGTGGCGCACAATCGCCCAAATGGATAGGCAAATGCCCGTCTTGTGGCAGTTGGAATACGTATTTGGAGGAAAACGTTCAAGTTTCGTCAAATAAAAGTGCAACAATTGTACAAAATAAGGAACGTTCGAAGCCAAAATTGCTTTCGGGTATCAATTTGAACGAACAAATACGTATCGACACCGGAAATAATGAGTTTAACAGAGTTCTTGGTGGCGGTTTAGTGCCCGGAACTATCATTTTGCTTGGTGGCGAACCCGGAATTGGTAAATCTACTTTGGCTTTGCAAATTGCTTTGCGTGCTCGAAACTTAAAAACTTTGTACATTTCGGGTGAGGAAAGTGAGCAGCAAATAAAACTCAGAGCGTTGCGAATCGACGAAAATAGTCAAAATTGCCTAATTTTGAACGAACATTTGCTCGAAAACGTTATTTTTCATGCCAAAGAAATTATGCCCGATTTGCTGGTTATTGATTCCATTCAAACCATGCAAATTGAGAAACTTGATTCTTCGCCAGGAAGTGTTTCGCAGATTAGAGAATGCACTAGCGAACTGCTCAAATTTGCCAAAACTTACTCAGTTCCAACGCTTTTGATAGGGCACATTACCAAAGACGGAAGCCTTGCCGGACCCAAACTTTTGGAGCACATGGTCGATACCGTTTTGCAATTTGAAGGAGATAGAAACCACATTTACAGAATAGTACGAGCTATCAAAAACCGTTTTGGTTCAACCTCTGAGCTTGGAATTTTCGAAATGCAACAAGATGGCTTGCGCGAAGTGAGCAATCCTTCGGAATTGTTACTTTCGCACAACGATTTGGATATGAGTGGTGTAGCAATTTCGGCAAGCGTGGAAGGCATCAGACCTTTTTTGATTGAAGTGCAGGCTTTGGTCAGTTCGGCTGTTTATGGAACTCCGCAACGTTCATCTACTGGCTTCGATTTGAGGCGTTTGAATATGCTTTTAGCGGTTTTAGAAAAAAGAGCCGGATTTCGTTTGGCGCAGAAAGATGTTTTCTTGAACATTGCCGGAGGCATAAAAGTCGATGACCCCGCTATTGATTTGGCTGTTATTTGTGCCATTTTGTCGTCCGACCAAGATTTGTCGATTGATAAAACCAAATGTTTTGCTGGCGAAATTGGACTTTCGGGCGAAATTAGACCTGTTACTCGCATTGAGCAGCGCATAAGTGAGGCGGAGAAATTGGGTTTTAAGGAAATTTTTATTTCAAAGCATAACAAAATTCAAAGCTTACAAAGTAAATTCAAAATTAAAATTTCGTTAGCTGCCAAAGTTGATGAAGTGTTTAGAGCCATGTTTGGTTAATAAATAGTTGTTAATTAAGAATCAATGTTATTAAATTAAAAACCTGTCAGATTTTCAAAACCTGACAGGTGGGCTAAAAAATTGCAATTTGAAAATGTTTTAAATTTGATTATATCAATTGGTTGCAAAAATTTATACTAAAAGTATTTTCGTTCTTTTTTTTACACCGTAGGTGTAGAATAGCGATAGAAATAAGCTCTCACCTCACGCAGGTATCGCCCCAACGGGGCGAAATAGGCTGAGGATTTCTTTTTCTATCGCTATTTGCCTTCTACGAAGGCTAAAAAAAAGGTACGAAAACGAAAATGATTTTTTACAGCCCAACTGACAGGTTTAGACCACAGACATTTAATTAAGAATTAAAAATTAAAATAGAAAATAAAGTGCAAGAAAAAATAATCATTTTAGATTTTGGTTCTCAATATACTCAGTTGATTGCCAGAAGAATACGCGAATTAAACGTGGTAAAAGGAGTAATTTTGTCGGGAAGTCCGTTTTCGGTAAGAGATGCAGAAGCACCTGTGCCCAATTTGACACAAATCAAGGCAAAAATGCCACTTTTGGGCGTTTGCTACGGTGCGCAACACTTGGCTCAGCATTTTGGCGGTGAGGTTTTACCTTCCGACAACAGAGAATACGGACGTGCTAATTTACAGTTTGTTAATACCGAAAATGAGTTACTCAAAGGAATTAGCCAAAACTCGCAAGTGTGGATGTCGCACGGCGATACAATAGCCAAAGTGCCTGATAATTACGAAATTATAGCAAGCACTGCCGACGTAAAAGTGGCTGCTTACAAAATTAAAGGTGAAACAACTTATGGCATTCAATTTCACCCCGAAGTGTATCATTCCACCGAAGGAAAAGAAATGCTAAGGAACTATATTATAGATATTTGCGGTTGTAAACAAGATTGGACTGCCGATTCGTTTGCGCAAACAACCATTGATGAGTTAAAAGCCAAACTTGGCAACGACAATGTAATTCTTGGGCTTTCGGGCGGAGTGGATTCGAGCGTAGCGGCGGTTTTGTTGCACAAAGCTATTGGCGAGAGACTTACCTGTATTTTTGTAGATAACGGGTTGCTACGCAAAAATGAATTTGAAAACGTGCTCAATTCATACAAAGGCATGGGTTTGAATGTAATAGGAGTAAATGCGAAGGAGCAATTTTTGGCTGCTCTCAAAGGCATTTCCGAACCCGAAGCCAAGCGAAAAGCCATCGGAAAAACGTTTATTGATGTTTTTGATGCCGAAGCAAAAAAAATTGAAAATGTAATTTGGCTTGCACAAGGCACTATTTATCCCGATGTGATTGAATCCGTGTCGGTTAATGGACCTTCGCAAACGATTAAATCGCACCACAATGTGGGAGGTTTGCCTGATTACATGAAGCTGAAAATAGTTGAACCTCTGAGACTTATCTTCAAAGACGAAGTGAGAAGAGTAGGCAAGGCGTTGGGTATTTCGGCTGAACTTTTGGGACGACATCCGTTTCCGGGTCCGGGCTTGGGCATTCGTATTTTGGGCGACATAACTGCCGAAAAAGTAACTCTTTTGCAAGAAGCCGACCACATTTTTATCGAAGGCTTGAAAGAAGCTGGACTTTACAACGATGTTTGGCAAGCCGGAGTGATGCTTTTGCCTATCCAATCGGTTGGAGTTATGGGTGATGAGCGTACTTACGAGCGAGTTGTGGCTTTGCGTGCGGTTGCTTCAACTGATGGAATGACCGCCGATTGGGTGCATTTGCCTTACGAATTTTTGGCAAAAATTTCAAACCAAATCATTAATCGCGTGCGAGGAATCAATCGTGTAGTTTACGACATAAGCTCAAAACCACCGGCAACTATCGAATGGGAATAGTTTTTTTAGTGAAAAGATAAAATAGAAAAGTAAAGAGTGAAAAAAAATTTTTTTTCACTTTTTACTTTTCATTTTTTACTTTCTAATCCCATTCTAGGATAATTTTCCCGCAGTTTCCGCTATCCATAAGGTCAAATCCTTTTTGGAAATCGTCAATTTTGAAACGATGCGTAATTATTGGAGACAAATCGATGCCCGTGTGCAACATTTGTTCCATTTGATACCAAGTTTCAAACATTTCTCTGCCATAAATTCCTTTCACGGTTAAACCTTTGAAAATAATTTTGTCCCAATTTATTTGAGTAGAAGTTGGCAATAAGCCCAAAAGGGAAATTTTTCCAGAGTTGTACATGTGGTTTAACATATCGTTGAAAGCATGAGGCGAACCCGAACACTCCAAACCTATATCAAAACCAATCATTCCCAGCTCTTTAAGCACATCTTCGAGTTTTTCGTGTTGAGGATTCATTACACGAGTAGCTCCCATTTTTTTAGCCAATTCGATGCGATAAGGATTGGTTTCGGTGGCAACAATGTAGCGAGCACCAGCAAATTTAGCAATCGCCACAGCCATACTTCCAATGAGTCCGGCACCAGTAATGAGCACGTCTTCGCCGAGCAAATTCCACGAAAGCGCTGTGTGCGTTGCGTTTCCGAAAGGATCCATAATTGCCAACATTTCATCGGGAATATCGGCGTGCATTCGGAGCACATTTCCTTTAGGTACAGCCACATATTCAGCAAATGAGCCGTCGCGGTTTACGCCAATTCCTACGGTGTTTTCGCAAACGTGAGTGCGTCCACGGCGGCAGTTGCGGCATTGTCCGCAGGCAATATGACCTTCGCCTGTAACACGTTCGCCAATAGTGAATTCCGTTACACCTGAGCCAAATCCGGCTACATGCCCTACGTATTCGTGCCCGATAATCATGGGAGTTTTGATGGTGCGTGCCGACCATTCGTCCCAACGATAAATGTGCAAATCGGTACCACAAATAGCTGATTTAGAAACTTTTATAAGTACGTCATTTACTCCTACTTCGGGCATACAAGTTTCCTCGAGCCATAAACCTTTTTCTGGTTTTGCTTTTACTAATGCTTTCATTTTTTGTCTCATATAATTGTAAGTTTTTAACAAATTTATTTTAACAAATTATATTTTGCTATTATTTTTTTTCCTCTAAATAAAAAACAAAATTATTCATTATTTTTTTAATAATCGGAAAAAGTAAAATGATATAAAACATACTTTTGGTGTAAATAAAAAAGCAGTTATTTTGTTTTGAGAAACAAAATGACTGCTTTTGATGCGTAGGAAGATAAATTTACTTAAAAAAACCGCCAATATTTCCCAATCCGCGTGTAATTTTAGAGGTAATACTACCGAGTAAGCCATCTTCGTCGCCGTCGCCTTTGAGCATATTGAGCATCGAAGCGATGCTAAATGGGCTGTCGTCGGCATCTTTTTTGCCAAGATTGTCCATCACAGCAGGCAAAGTGCTTTTAACTACGTCTTCCGAGGTTTTTAAATCCAAGCCTTGAGCTGCCGATAATTTGCCGCTAGCTTTGCTTATTATATTTTTAATCATCGGATTGTCAAGCATATCGCCAGCTTGGGTTTTGAAAATATTCATTACTGCCTGAAAATCGCCTTCCATTAATTCTTCTTTCAAACTCTCGAAAATAGAACCTGTTCCAGCTTTTACCACACTGTCAGTATCGGCTTTATTTATGCCAATATTATTTACTAAATTGTCTTTTACAACATCTTTTACTTCGTCTGAGATGAGATTTGTTAATTTTTCTGACATATTGTTTCAATTGTTTTGTTAATAAAAATTTGTTTAAATTTAGTGTTTTTTTTTGATATGAAAAAATAATTTGTGTTTTATTTTTGTTTTGTTTTTTTGAAAAAAACACAAAAAACATTTCTATTTTAAAGGATTAAAAAATAAAATAAAAAAAACTTCTAAAAATTGCTTTTTGCAGTTTTTTTAGAAGTTTTGTGAGTTTTGCGAGTTTTGCGAGTTTTTTATTTTTGAAGTGTAAAGCTCCAATATTGCATCTCGCTGCTTTCAAATGATTTATATCGGTCGCTTCCTTCTACACCAGCAAATTCATAAAAAGAAGTTCTGATTAATTTTGGAACTCTACCATCGATGTCTTTTTTTCTAGCTTCGGAATCTTTTTTTAGAGCCAAAACTACATTCTCGCGAATATCTGTTTTGTCAATCGTTTTAAAACCTGTTTTTGCAAGTAATCCTTCAATTTTTGGAAGTTCTTCTTTTTTAATCATATCGGCATATAAAAATTTGCCTCCTGGTTTCAAAACGCGCATTACTTCTTTGAAAAACACATCAATATTTGGGTAGCAACGTGCTGATTCTACGTTTACTACTGCATCAAATTTCTCATTTTCAAAAGTTAAATTTTCGGCATCGCCTTTCAAAAATTTCAAATTGGGAACTTTATGGTGTTCGTTGCAAAAATCTATTGTTTTTTGAGCCAAATCAATTGCTGTATAAGAGGCTGGTTTAAAGGTTCTTGTAAGAAAAGACGCTCCGCCGCCTCTTCCGCTTCCTACTTCAAGCACGTGCGTGTTTGCAAAGTCATGATTTTTTGTAACTCTGTGATATAGTTGTATCGAGTAGCGGTCGGCTTCTTCTTCGGGTGAAATTACTAAATCTTTAAATTCCCCATTTGGGCTAGCATATCCATAGTTCAAAAATACAGTTTTTTGTTCTTTATCTAGTTTTAATATCAATTTGTGCCAAAAGCTCCATAGTGGTTTTCTTACACTTTTCGGCAATTCGCAATACTGCTCTACTATATTTTTCATAGTTCTTAATTCGTTAAGTTACAATTTTGAGATTTCTAATTTTAAATTTTTAATTCTTTTATTTTGAGCTAATTTCTAAAATAAAACTTCACAAATATAAAATAATAGATTGATTTGTTTGTTTTTTTACCAATAATTTTTGTGTTTTTTAGAAAATTCGATTTATTTTGCTCAAACCACTAGTGTATATTTATCTATTTTTGAATATATTAGCCGTTATTTTTGATTTTTCTAGTTTTCTTAAAAAAATGGATTATCTGCAATAAATGTATTTAAGTAATGAACCAAATTTAATTGTATATTTTGTTTTGCCAAATGCTGAAAAATAAGCAAGAAGCAAGGGTTTGTTCAAAAATAAAATAGCATGGGTGCTTATTTTCTGTTCATTATTTTGAACAATTGCTTATGATTTACAATTAAAACAAGGTTCTTTATGTTAAATTAAAATTAAATATCTGTTTCTTTATTGAAAATGTTTTTTTGAACCAAAAACTATCTTTATTTTTGAGAAGTAAAATTAGTTACATTTTCAGTATATAAAATGAAAAAATTGCATAGCTTTTATATTTATCTGGTCCTCTTTCTTAAAATTTTAATGAAGGAATGATTTTGCATGTATAAAAGTGTAGGCTGAAAAGCACCATTCCTTTCAAACGGAATGGTGCTTTTTAATTTTGTAAATAATTGAAAAGCAGATATTAATTAATAATTAGAACTAAATTTTTTTAAATTATGGCAGAAATTTCATTACAAAATATTCGCGGAGCAGAAGCTATTTTTAGAGCTTTGATAGCCGAAGGAATTGATACTGTATTTGGCTATCCGGGTGGCGCAAATTTACCCATTTACGATGCGTGGTATCATTATAAAAAGGAAATTAAACACATTTTGGTTCGGCACGAACAAGGAGCTGTGCATGCTGCACAAGGCTACGCGCGTGCCACAAAAAAAACAGGTGTGTGCATGGTTACTTCGGGTCCGGGAGCTACAAATTTAATTACCGGAATAGCTGATGCTATGATAGATAGCACGCCAATTGTGTGCATTACGGGACAGGTAGAGTCGCCCTATTTGGGTTTCGATGCTTTTCAAGAAACCGATGTAGTGGGAATTTCGATGCCAATTACAAAATGGAATTTTCAAGTTACAAAAGCTTCCGAAATTGCCGAAACTTTTGCAAAAGCTTTTTATATTGCAAATTCGGGTCGTCCGGGACCGGTTTTGGTGGATATAACAAAAGATGCTCAAAATGAAATACTTACCGAATTTGAGTACAGCAAATGTGAGCGAATAAGAAGCTATCACCCTTATCCTAAGCCAGATATGGATTCGATAGACGAAGCGGTACATTTAATTGATAGTGCAAAAAAGCCACTGTTACTCATTGGGCAAGGCGTTTTGATTTCCAATGCACAGCAAGATATTTTGCAATTAGCCGAAAAAGCTGACATTCCGGTGGCGTGGACTTTGATGGGAATCTCGGCTTTTCCCTCTAAACACAGGCTTGCGCAAGGCATGGTGGGCTTGCATGGAAATTATGCGCCCAACATGATGACCAACGAGTGCGACGTGCTCATTGCTGTAGGAATGCGCTTCGACGACCGCGTAACAAGTGCGTTGAGCAAATATGCCAAACAAGCTAAAGTGATTCATATTGAGATAGATATATCTGAAATTAATAAAAATGTAATGGCTGCCGTAGCCATTAATTCCGATGCAAAAGTTGCTTTGCGTGTTATAAATAAGCGCATTAGGGCAAATTCGCACACAAAGTGGCTCGAAATTGCTAAAAATTATCACGCCATCGAATTAGAAAAAATTCACAAGCCAAATTTGGAACGAACTCAAGGTCAGTTAAGTATGCCCGAAGTAGTGCGTGCCGTTTCGGAAGCTACGCAAGGTAAAGCCATAACTGTGAGCGATGTAGGTCAGCACCAAATGGCATCGGCTCGCTATTACGATTATGCCGACACCAATAGCCAAGTAACTTCGGGCGGTTTGGGCACAATGGGGTTTGCTTTGCCAGCGGCAATGGGCGCAAAATGGGCTGCAAAAAATCGCCAAGTTGTAGCATTTATTGGCGATGGCGGTTTTCAAATGACCATGCAAGAACTTGGAACAATTAGGCATTACAAAATTCCGGTTAAAATTGTGGTTTTGAACAACAATTTTTTAGGCATGATTCGCCAATTGCATGATGTGTACTACAATAGCCGTGATTTTTTTGGCGAATTGGACAATCCTGACTTTCAACAAATTGCTGCTGCCTACAATTTGCCTTCGCGCAAAGTGGAGCGACGAGAAGACTTGAAATCGGCTGTAGATGAGATGATTGCCCACGATGGACCGTATTTTTTGGAAGTGGTAGTAGAAAAAATAAACCACGTTTTTCCGATGGTTCCTGCCGGAAAAGCGGTTTCGGAAATGATTCTCGAAGAAGTTTAATTGTTAAATCGTTGATTGTTATATTTATAGAATATTGGATTATTAATTTCTAAATTTCCCAATTTTCAAATTTAGATTATAAACTTAAATAAATAAAATGAAAAGAAAATTCACATTGCTTATATATTCAGAAAACCATATTGGTTTGCTGAACAGAATTTCAATAATATTTACTCGCCGCAAGGTAAATATAGAAAGTTTAACTACTTCACCTTCAAGGCATAAAGGCATTCATACCTTTGTGATTGTGATAGAGGAAACGCGCGACAAAGTAGAAAAAATTCAGAAACAAATAGAAAAACAGGTAGAGGTTTTGAAAGTATTTCTTTATGATGAAGATATGATTTTGAGCCAAGAAGTAGCTCTTTATAAGGTTTCTACCAAGGCGTTAGCTCAAAATAATACGGTAGAAGAATTGGTTAGAAACAGCAACAGCCGTATTTTGGCAATAGAGCCTGAATATATTGTAATCGAAAAAACGGGGAGACAAACTGAAACTCAAGAGTTTCTCGAAAAATTGGCACCTTTCGATGTGCACGAATTTATTCGTTCGGGGCGTGTGATTGTAACTAAACCCATGAAACGCCTTCACGACCACTTGAAAGACTTAGAAGACGTAGGCGCACACAAGTTGGAATTTGTAGATTAGGTAAATTTTAATAAATAGCTGTTTTATTTTTGTATTTTTTGAACAAACCCGTAAATTTTCCATGATTTTTGCGGGTTTGCATTTTCAAATTTCGATGGTATCAAACGAGTTATTGAATAAATCGACAACTAAAATTTTGTTAATCAGCATTTTATCTGTTCTTCCTGTAATGTATTTTGCAGCTTCATTTACTTGAATTGAAGCCAAAGTTGTAACAATCGAAGGAAAAACTTCCTTAATTGTAACCTCTTTTGGGTCGCTTTCCATGCCAAAAGTTTCGGCATAATTTTGCGTTTTTCCTGGAATGAGAGCAGTAATTTGACCAATATACCTGAAAACTCCTGCATGAATAACCGGTACTCCCTTGTCAAAAAAAACTTTGTCGAGCACCAACCTACTTTTAAAATTATCAAGGCAATCGATAACTAAATCCACTTTTGGTATTTTCGTGTGTTCGTCTAATTTTTCATTGTAGCTGAAAATTTTAATTTCGGGATTTATTTCTTTAAGCTTTTGATTTGCAAGCAACGCTTTCGGTTTTCCAATATCTAGGCTCGTGTATAAAATTTGCCGATTCAAATCGGGTAAATCTAAAATTGCATAATCCCAATGGTGAATTTCACCAAATCCTATTCGTGCAAGTAATTGTAAAACAGTACTTCCCAAGCCGCCACTTCCAATAACGGCGATTTTGGAATTTTTAATTTTTTGAAAGTCTAGTTTTCCTATTAGTTCCGAATGTCGGCTATAACGCTCCATTTTTTTTATAGAATATGTTTAATTTTAAATACAAAATAAGGAAAAAAAAATGACGATTCAAAATTTTATTCTCTAAATTTAGTGAAATTAGTGAATAAAATTTTGAATCTGAGTTGGGGAAATCGGTTCTTTTTTACCGAATTATTTATCTCTAGCTAAACGAATTATAAGTCAATTGTTGAAATTTCTCTTTTCGACCATTTGATAATATCTTCGTGTAATGGATCAATTTTCGGATTTGCTTTTCCTGCATGTTTTCCATTTTCGTCGATAAAAAATTTCTGAAAATTCCATTTTACTTCGTAATCAGAAACACCGTTTAATTGCTTTTGACAAAGCCATTTATAAACAGCATCTACATTTTCATCTTTCACTGAAATTTTCGACATCATTTGGAAACTTACATTGTATTTACTTGTACAAAATTCTAATATTTCAGCATCACTTCCGGGTTCTTGACTTAAAAAGTTATTTGCCGGAAATCCGATAATTACAAATTTATCGTTGCCATATTTTGCGTTAAGATCTTGTAACTCCTTGTATTGCTTAGTATAACCGCATTTTGAAGCTACGTTTACAATCATTACTCGTTTTCCTTTCAAATCGCTAAACTTGAATTCTTTGCCATCGATTGTTTTTGCAGTTAAATTATAAAAGCTTTGGGCAGCACTATTTAAACTTAATAGGCTGAAAATTAGTATTGTTAATAATATGTTTTTCATAAATTTTGTTGTTAATTTTATTAATTTTGATTCAAAAAAGAATATAAAATATTCGTATCTATTTCTCTTTTTTTGAGTAAAAACAAATAAGCAAATACTTTTTTGTGTAATATAAAACGAATGCAAGTTACTTTATTTTTGCAAAAAAAAAAATTGCGAAAGAATTCTATCCGAATACTGAACAATATTTATTCGCGTTTCATTTGTTAAGTCTCTGAAAAACAAATAATAACAAAGTAAAACAACTTAAAATAAAAGCGTTGTAACTTAAAAATACTATTTTGCAATTGCCAAATTGAAACAAGTACGGCAAAGTGGCTCGTAAATATCTTTTTCGCCCAATTCCACTAAATTTTCCGACGAACTCGTTCTGTGTGAGTAGTGTGCTAAATTTCCACATTTCATACAAATTGCATGAACTTTTGTAACATATTCAGCCACAGCCAAAAGCGATGGAATGGGTCCGAAAGGCTTTCCTTGAAAATCCATATCGAGCCCTGCAATAACAACACGTATTCCTTTGTTAGACAGTTTATTAACAACATCAATAAGCGAGTTGTCAAAAAATTGAGCTTCGTCAATTCCCACTACATCAACATCTTGAACAATATCAAGTATTTTTGCGGCAGATTCAACTGGCGTGGAGTGAATTGAGTTAGAATCGTGCGAAACAACTTTTTTTTCGGAGTACCGAGTATCAATTTGGGGCTTAAAAATTTCAACTTTTTGTTGAGCTATTTTTGCACGCTTCAACCTACGTATCAATTCTTCTGTTTTGCCCGAAAACATTGAACCAGCTATAACTTCTATCCAGCCGCGTTGCGAGTTGGCATTGGGAGTATTTTCTAAAAACATTTACGTTGTAATGATTTGTTAATTAATGATTTAATCTGATTTTTTATATTTTAAACGGGTCTTTTTTAAATGAAATTTTTAAAATCAACTTTAAGTTTATAACTTTACAAAAGTATAAGAATTCTATTTTTAACGAAAAAACTTCTTTTTTTTCTGCCAATAATTATCAAAAATAGAATGAAATTTCATATTTAAACAGATAGATAACAAAGGATTAATTCTTATTTTGGCGAAAATAAAATTTATTAAAATAAGAATAAAAAAGCAAAAAAAATACAATAAAAGAGCCATTTTTTTTAAATTTGAATTGTTATCTATGAAAAAAGAAAGATTTTGTAGGAAAGTTTCTTTCTTTTGACTTTTAAAACTTGCAAATAAATAAAACCAATAATATGAATAAAAAATTGTTAATTAATTTAATAAAGAGTAATGTAGATGAAATAAATAAAATAGCTGAAAATTTAGATGAAAATACAGTAATTCCTTCGGTTTTTTACGAACTTAGTTTATCGAAGATTCGAAATTTGTATGTTCAATTCAAACTTTTGCGAGAAATCCCAGAGAATGATTTGACTTTCAAAGAATTCGCTTCAGATATTGTTCATATTTTAGACAATGAACCAACGATAAAAATAGAAACGCAAAGCACTCCAAAGGAACAAATTGTAAAACCCATTTCGGATTACGAAAAAATTGTAAAGCTCAGAGAACAAGACTTTTTGAGTGTTCAAATTAATTTTAATCCCATCAAGTCTATTGCTGAAGCTATTGATTTAAACGATAAAATTTGGTTTACAAAAACTCTTTTCAATGGAAATTTGAACCACTTCAACGAAACGGTTCAAAAGTTAAATAATTTTGAATATCTGGAACAAGCAGTGGATTATGTTGATAATCAATTTAATTGGGATTATCAAAACAATACAGTTCGCAAATTTTTCCAATATGTTTATATGCGGTATGCTTGATAACTTACTTCACAAAGGAAGGCGTAAAAAATTAGTTGAAACGATTAAAAGCAAGGGCATTACTGACGAAAGAGTGCTTGATGCAATTGGAAAAATTCCAAGGCATTTGTTTATGGAAAGTTTTCTCGATAAAGTTGCTTACGAAGATAGAGCGCAGCCAATTGCCTCAGGACAAACTATTTCGCAGCCTTACACGGTTGCTTTTCAAACCCAGTTGCTAGAACTTGAACGAGGCGACAAAGTTTTGGAAATAGGCACTGGCTCTGGTTATCAAACGGCTGTGCTACTCGAAGTGGGTGCAAAAGTTTATTCTATTGAACGACAACGGAATTTGTACGAACAAACTCGTGTTTTTTTGCCAAAATTGGGCTATTCAGCTAATTTATTTTGGGGTGATGGCTACAAAGGGAAGGCTATTTACGCGCCTTTCGATAAAATTTTGATTACTGCCGGAGCTCCTTTTTTACCGCCTGAGCTTTTATCGCAACTTAAAATTGGCGGCATTTTAGTAGCGCCAATTGGTGAAAATGAACAAGTTATGTATTCCATCGTGCGAGTTGGCGAGTCGGATTACGAACAAAAAGAGCATGGGAATTTTCGTTTTGTTCCTTTATTAGAAGGTGTAAGATAAATTTCTTTAGACTTTAAATTTTTACCGATTTTATTTTAATTGGAATTAAAAAGTATTTTTGCTTTTTAATTCCAATTTTTTTATAAATATATATATTTAAAATATTATAAGTCGAAAGTTATTGAGAAGCGAAAAGCGAAGTTGTCGCGTGTTTTTTCAAATTTATAATAGCCATAGCGATAAAAAACGCCAAAGCCGTAACCTATTATTTTGAACTGTTGAATTAGGTTATTTGCAATAATTCCCGACTCAAAATAGCCTTTTTCTAAGGTTTTAAATGAAATATTGCTATGAAAATTGGCATTTGAGAGTTTTCCGATGGTAAAATTGTTTACAAGTACAATTTTGGGTTTAAATTTCGATGTTTTTAGCAGCAAACTACCAAAATCTTGCCTAAAATAGACTGTAAAGAACTCGCTCGATAAAAATTCGCCCATTCGCATAGTTGTAAAACTGTTTGCTGCTTCGATTGAAAAATTTGAATAACTTTCGTGCCCATTGTAAAGTTTGAAATATGGTGCATCTCCCCAAATTTTTGCAGTTGTAAATTGTAGATTTGTTTTTCCTAAAGCTTTTGTTAGAAAAGATAAATTTAGTTTGGCTTCGGTTTTAAAATAATCAAAATTTCCACCATAAAGCGGATAAGATTTTATTACATTTACCAAAAAAATAGGAGAAGTATAGTTTTCGAGCGCAACATACTCATTATCAATATATGCTTTTTGTTCTTTAGGTGCGTAGCGCAGTTGAAGATTTGTTTCGGCAAACGAATAATTTGGTATAGAACTTAAACTTGTAGGTGAAAATAAATAGGTATTTTCTTTAGAAATGGTATTTTTTAGTTTTTGTGCTGATAAATTTATTTGTAATTTTTTTGTTGCTAAAAAATGCAATTTTATAGTGTAGTTTTGCTCGTAAGTCATGTCTTTTATCAAATATTTTCGATAGACCTCTGTTGAATTTTGATTAAGTTTTTCGGCAAAAGAATAGCCACCGGATTCAATTAGGTCGTTTTTGTATGAGAACGCAAGATTTAAGTCTCTTTTTTTATAAAGTTTAAGATTCAATTCGCTGCCATATTTCCATTCTTTGTCGCCAAAACCGTATGCAGAGTAAAAAGCGAGCGAAAAATGTGATGAAATTTTATCATTTGTTTTAAATCCTACTCCGAGCCGAAATTTTTCAAATGGATTAGTACTGATTAATTGACTTAAATTCAGGTCTATAACGGAAATCGGAAAATAGCCTTTGCCTAGATTTTGCATAAGTTTTACTTTCAAATCTAAATTTTCTTTTTTGCCAATGCTATCAATTAGACGATAGGTGTTATTTTCCTTTTTATCAAGTAGTTGGTGTCTATTTGCGTTCCAGAATATCGAATCTTTGTTGTTTGCATTTTTGTCAATTTCTAGTTGGGCTAGTGAAAATTCTTTTTTATCAATTTCTTCATTAATTTTAATGTTGTAAATGTAAGATTTTGATAGCCAATTCATTTTGAGGGGTAAACTGCCGGCTTGTGCTACTAAATTGAGGAGTATCATTTTAGTATTCAACTCGCTCGGAAACCAGTATTTATTGTCGATTAATTCGTATTTTTGGTGTATTTCAGCACTAATAAAACCTTCATTATCAATTGGTTTTGCAATTACATTTTGTATTGCATAGTTAAAGGTGTTGATACTTAAAACACCTTCGAGTCCTTCAAAATTTTTACCCCGTTTGGGCTTATAAGAAATTATAAATATACTGTCGCCTCGCTCGGTAAAAGTAGTGTCTTCGATGTTGAAAAAATAGCGATTTGTGCTGCCTTTGCTTATTGGATTTACGTAGCGGCTGTTAGCAATTGTAATCATTTCGTCGTAAAATGAAAGCGATTGTATTTGCGTGGCAAGCATAAAAAAAGAAGTATTTTTGAGTCCTGAAACTTTAGATGCAATTATTTTCTCATTTAATTTATCTGGTTTTTTAAATTTTCGCTCACTAATGGATTCCATCATGAAAAAATAAAGGCTGTCGATTATTTTTCGTGCTTTAATGTATGATGAATCAAGCAATATGGAATCGATATTCTGTTTTTTTTCTTGGGCTTCTTGTAAAGCTTCGTCGAGATTAAAAGTAAAAACAGACTTATTATAGGCTGTATAAGAGTAAAATTCGAGGTTTTCTGGTTTGTTCAAATTACTATTTTCTACTACTTTTTTTATAATTCGATGTGCTGGATTTTCTTTTGCAAAAACGGTAATTTCATCAATATCAAATACTTTTGGTTTTAATTTGACTACTAACTTTTTATTCCTTTCAAGTGTTTTTTTGCCTAAAAACTTATTTTCATATCCTAAATAGCTAAATTGCAAAAAATCAACTTTCTCTGCATTTTCAATATCAAAGCCGCCATCGATGTTTGAAATAAAGCCTTCTTTGTTTTTGTTATAGATAATATTAACAAATGGAAGTGGCTGATTAGTAACGCTATCTATTACTATTCCTTCTATTTTGTAAGTTTGAGCAGTTATTTTGGTATTAAAAAAATAGAGCAATAGAAATAGTAAAAAGTATATTTTTTGATTTTTCATATAACAAGTATTGACTTAATTTTTAATCGAAGGAAATAGTCTATTTCGCTAGTAATGAAGCCGAAAAAGCATTAAAGAACTTTTGGTTTTATTGTAGATTTTAATTTTTTTATGTATTTTACTGATGGGTGCTTTTTAATATAACTTAAAATTATACGTTTTAATTTTTTTTGTAATAAAAAAGAATAGAAAAATTTGTTATTTGAGCTTAAAAAAAACGCATAATTTTACTTTTTTTAGAATTTTGGTCTCTGCTGTTACGCTATTAAAGGCTTAAGGTGGTATCCCAAAATTAGATTTTTCGATGTTTCTAAAATTTTAAAACCTCAATTTACGTTGTGAATGGGTATTTTAAAATCAAAAACAGTTAGAAAAAGTATTTTGGGAAAACCGCCTTAATTTTTATTGAATTATAGTTTTTTTATACCGTTTTCAATTCGAAGTAGAGTTTCCTTTTGTCCTATAGTGTGCATAATTTCAAATAAACTAGCACCTTTTGCTTCGCCTACAATTACAAGTCTTAGCGCATTCATTATTTGCCCCAAACCGTATTGTTTTTCGGTAATAAATTCTTTAATAGAAGATTCAATCGTTTCGGTAGAAAAATCAGTTAAATTGCTGATTAAAAGAGCAATTTCTCTAATTTTGTCGCTAATACCTTCTTTCCAATTCTTTTTGACCATTTTTTCATCGTAATTTTCGGGTGCTTGGAAAAAATAGGTTGCTAAATCCCAAAAATCGGAAAGAAAATTGGCTCTTTCTTTAATTTGCGACATTACTTTTTCCACATACTCGGCGCTTGATTTTATCCCTTTCCTCTCCAAAATAGGCATAAAAAGCGTTGCTAACTCGGCATCAGATTTTCGTATAATGTATTGATGGTTAAACCATTTTGTCTTTTCTGGGTCGAATTTTGCGCCCGATTTTCCTATTTTTTCGAGCGAAAAAGCCGAAATAAGTTCGTCCATGGTGTAAATTTCTTGCTCAGTGCCTGAGTTCCAGCCCAAAACGGCTAACATATTGAGAAAACCATCAGGCAAATAGCCATCTTCGCGGTAACCTGCATAAATTTCGCCTTCGGGAGTTTTCCATTGGATAGGAAAAACTGGAAAGCCCATTTGGTCGCCATCTCTTTTGCTCAATTTACCATTGCCTTTGGGTTTTAAAATCAACGGAAGATGAGCAAATTGTGGAGCTTCCCAACTAAAACTGCGGTAAAGCAAAATATGTAAAGGCATCGAAGGAAGCCACTCTTCGCCACGAATTACGTGTGAAATTTCCATTAAGTGGTCATCTACAATGTTTGCAAAATGATAAGTAGGCATTCCGTCAGATTTAAAAAGCACTTTATCGTCCAAAAGCCTTGTATTTACAGTAATTTCGCCACGAATAATATCGTGAATTTTCAAAATTTCGTCGCTAGGCATTTTGAAACGAATCACATAATTTTCGCCATTTGCCAGCAATTTTTGTACTTCGTCGGCTGACATGGTGAACGAATTTTTCATTTCACCACGAGTTTCGGCATTGTAAAGCTGAATATCTGACTTGGCTTCTTGCAATCTAATGCGCATTGTTTCAAGCTCTTCGGCTGTATCGAAGGCATAATAAGCATGTCCGAGAGCAAGTAGCTCGCTTATATATTTCTCGTAAATAGCTTTACGTTCCGATTGGCGATATGGACCATAGTTTCCGCCAGTTTTCACACTTTCATCGAAAGGCAAACCGCACCATTCAAAAGCTTCAAGTATATAATTTTCAGCACCTTCCACATATCGCTTCTGGTCTGTGTCTTCTATTCTGAGCAAAAAATCGCCACCGTGTTTTTTTGCAAATAAATAATTAAACAGGGCTGTTCTCACGCCACCTATGTGCAACGGACCCGTTGGGCTTGGAGCAAATCGTACTCGTACTTTATTCATTTTTTTATATCGTTTTTTATCTGTTTTCTATCGTTTCTTTATTCTTAATTATGAATTTTTAATTTTAAATTATCCTAACTCGATGCAAAGGTAAATTTTTTTCAGCAATTAGTTAAAATCTGTTTGCAAATTATTTGCAAGGCTTGTTATTCCCCCAGTTTAGAAAATTCTTCCAGTGCTTTTCCAGTGCAAGCACTTGGCGAAGAGACATTTAGAAGCGTTGAAATAGTTGGAGCAATGTCGGTCATTGTTACATTTCGATTTACAAATTGTGGTTTTACTTTCCAGCCATACCAAATAAGAGGCACATGAGCATCGTACTCATAAAACGAGTTATAAGTTCTTTCTTTCACATTTTCAGTCCAACCCGGAAGTAAATTGATTAAAATATCACCCGAACGACCGTAATAATACGAATTTTGAATATAAGTTTGTGGGTATTTATTAAAATCCTCGTCTTGCAATTGGCTTGCAGAAACAATATTTGCTACGCCAGTAAATTCTTTTAATAATTCAACTGCTTCTTTTTCAATTGTATTGTAGGATAATTTTTTTGATTCTATCAATCTTCTGTCCAAATAAAATTGCTGGTTTAAATACGTTTTTACCCATTCATCATTTCCAAATTTATTGCGCAAATACGCCTTTAAGAGCGAAATAGCAGTTCCTTGGTTAAAATGACCGCTAGGCAAACCCAACTCTTCCATGTAGGCTTCGGTATTGATACTTCCGTGGCTCGAAGTTAAGTAAATCAGGTAGTTATCAGTACCCAGCGAGCTGTCGAGAAACATAAGCAGATGCGCCAAATCTCTGTCTAAACGCAAAAAAGCATCTTCTACCTCTATTGATTCGGGTCCAAAAAGTTTTCCAATTTCGTGAGTTGCCGAAAAACTGATTAAAAGTAAATCGGTATAATCATCTTTTCCTAAATTTTCGGACTGAATGGCTTTTATTGCAAAATCCTTTGTAAATAAATTGGCAAATGGAGTCATTTTTAGCAGCGAAAATTCGCGCATTTGTTTATTGAGTCGGCTCAATTCATAAGGAAATGTTTTGTATTCATTCAAAAAACCTTGCTCTAATTTACTATCATCAGCTTGGCTTTCGGTATATTTTTCAATAGGAAGAACCGTTTCCCATGTTTTGGTTAAATACAAATCGGGCAAAAATTCGTCGTTGAAATCGCTAACCCATTGAGGTAATTTAGTCATATACAGTGAATTAGTTATCCAAGCTCCCGCTCTATCATCAAACCAAAATGCTTTGCCTAAGTTTCCTGCGGATAAAATTGACGAACAGTCAGACATTGAAATACTTACAACTTTCGATTTTCTTGAGGTCGAAAGCAAGATTTCATCGCCCACGGTAGTCGATTCGAGATATTGCGCCGAACGCTTGCCTTCATACGAATCGCTTCCTGTGGTAAAAGGTTTCTCATCTTGAACGCAATAAACAGGCAAATTGCGCTTAGTATCGTACCAATTTGTGCCAATAATTCCATGAAACGAAGGTGTAGTTCCAGTAGAAATGGTTGCATGGCTAACTCCTTGTTGCGCAAACATGTGATTGTATCTAGCGTTGTTAAAAACCATACCATTTTTGTACAGTTTTTTAAAACCACCGTTTTCGTATTTTTCCCAATAACGTTCTATATTATCGTAACGCATTTGCTCAATTACTATTCCAATAATAAGCTTTGGACGATTTGGTTTAACTGTTCCTTGAGAAAAACTTTTAATTATAAATACGGTTGAAATTATAAAAAAAAGGAATATTTTTTTAGTATTATTTTTTGAATAATGCATTTTATTATCAATTCTTAATGTTATATCTTTTTTTATTACGTTTAATTTTCTTTTTTTTTTTTTACAAAATTAAAACATTTTTAAAATAAATTGTATTATATGTTAAAATATTAAATTATCGCCATATACAATCTTGAAAATCAGTTAGTATATGCAAAAGTAAACCAACTGCTACAATGCGTGTTTTTTTGAAAAACAACAGAACAATATAGACACAAATAGCCCAATATTGATGCAATAAGTGAAAATTTATGCTACATCTATTTGCATCATAAATAGGGTTAGCTAGCAAATGGTCTAAGTCTATAAACATGGTTGCCAGCATTATAAACCAAGCATTTTTCCAGTTTTCTTTGAAAAAAAAGTAAGCAACAAAAGCCGGAAAAATTAAATGCAGAAAATAGTGAACAAAAAATTGCAAATTAATTAGATTTTAAGCAACAAAAATATCAATTTTATATGAATTTAATTTTAAAAAATTACTTTATTTTTTTTGCTTTTAGCTGCACAAATAAATAAAGTAAAAATAGAATAGCAAAAAAAGCAGCAATTCGTCCTATAAAATCCCCATTTTTAGTATAATACGTTAATTTTGTATTCAGATTTAGCTTTTCTATAAGAAGCGTTTCTTCATCGTAATTGCTTGCTTTTATGGTTTCGCCAAGCGGATTGATAAAGCTCGAAATGCCTGTATTTGCTGCACGTGCAACGCTTCGTCGATTTTCGATGGCTCTAAGTTGCGAAAGTTTGGCATGTTGCCGATAACCCGGCGTATTGCCCCACCAGCCATCGTTTGTGATTACAAATAAAACGCTTGCACCATTTTTTGCAAACTCCGAAACAAATTCGCCAAACAAAGTTTCGTAACAAATTGGAACACCTACTTTAGCAGAATTTTGGCTGTTTGTCAATATTTTACGCTCAGTATCGCTCGCCAAGCTTCCTACAATTCCGCCAAAATCGACCATTAAATTATCGAGCCAAGGAAAAAGATTGGCAAACGGCATTTTTTCAACTCCTAGCACAAATTTTGATTTATGGTAAGCTTGAATTTCATCGCCTAGATTGAGCTGAATGGCAGAACTAAAAGCTTCATAATAAACATTTAAGCCTTTGTCATAATTTACAGTTGCTAAGTTTTGTTGTGTTTTTTTTGCTTTTTTAAAGGAATTGATTCCTAAAATCATGTTTGCTTGTGGTTTGTTTTTGAGCAAGTTACGAAGTTGAGCTAAACTTTGGCTTGCATTGTAATTTTCTTGCCAAATAATTTCCAAATCGCGCGAAACAGTAGTTTCGGGAGCTACAATAAAATCAACGGGTTGCGTTATTTTATTGATGAGATTACTATTTTTATTGAAATTACTAATCTGCAAATTTGCATTGTATTTTTCAGTATAAGAATCTATATTTGGTTGAATAATAGCTATTTGTATAGGATTTTTCTCTTCAATGTAATTATTTTTAAGTTTTTGAGAAAAGAGAATAGGGGCAAAAACCAAAAACAAGAAAGCCAAACTTTCTAAAATAAAAGCTCTTGGCGTTTTGAATTTTAACCAAAGTCTAATCATTCTAAAAATAAGCACATTAACCAACAAAATCCAGAAGCTTCCACCCAAAACACCACTAAATTCGTACCATTGAATTGCATACAAATCATTGGAAAAAGCATTTCCCAAAGTGAGCCATGGAAAAGCCAAAAACCAGTTAAAATGCAGATATTCAAAAGCTAACCAAAAGAAAACAAGCGTTGAATAAGCAAATTTTTCGGGTAAATTTCGGTGCGCAATATGAAAAACTAAAAACACTACAGCCATAAAAAATGAATTGAGCAAAACTGGTGGCAACACCGAAAACCAAGCAGAGTTGGCTGTCCACCAGAGCGTAAACAAATTCCATAAGCCAAAAGTAAGGTAAGCATAATTGAAAAAAACAATGGGCTTGTAATTATTTTTTTGCTCCGAAAATTGCTTTTCGATGAAAAAAAGCGGCAAAAATCCTATAAAAAGAATAAAGCCCGACATATTGCTCACAAACGGAAAGGTAAGCAAAAGCGCAGACAAAACAGATAACAATAAATTCTTTTTCAATTTTAATATAAAAATTTAAATTATTCTACAAAAAATATAAAATTATACTATTTTATTTCAAATAAAAATCGAGAAGTTGAGAAATTGCTCGTTTGCAAACAGGACAAAACTCATTGGTTTCGTTCGATTTCATTTTGCAATTCCAAACGGGTCTGTAAATACCCTTTGACACATAACCACCTCCCTCAAAAACACCCAATTTATCTTTATATTGTGCTGTGTTTGGCGTAGGGATTGGTGTATTTTTATCGAGCATATCTTTCCATTTTTTATCAAATTCAACCAAAGTTGTTATATTTTTATTATAAATTTCGACCGAAAAATCGTACAAATCTTCGTAAGCAACCTCAGAATCAAAATATTCGTCGGCAAGAGCGGCAAAACCATGACCAAATTCGTGCGTAAATACCTCACGCGATTGGCTGTGGTCTGAAGCGCAAATATTATAGGAATTAAAAATGCCACTTCCACCGTATTTGTTGGTATTCACAAGTATAAAAATTTGGTCGTAAGGCACAGTTGCAGCAACATCTCTGATTTTATGCACATCGGGCGAGGTTAGGTATCTATCTATGTCGAAAGTATAAAAATGGCTGTTTACCAGAGTATTTTTCCAAACCGATTCGCCCGGAATATCAGCACCGGACTCTAATGAGGCTGCTTCGATGAGCATGAAATTAATGTTGTCTTTGTATTTTGCAAAAGGCTCAACCTCAAAAGTATAGTTCATAAAGCGCTTGGCATCTTTTCTGAACTTTTCCATTTCGTTTTGAGTGTAACCTTCGGGAATTAGAGCAATATCAAGGCTTTGTGATGGTTTGTGCTTGCCCGAAATTTGCAAAACGTTGTAGTTGTGTGGTTGTTCTTTTGATATGAAATAATTTTTAGGATTGACATAAAGTTCATGCAAAGACACAAACGTTTGATTTTTCAAACGCCTTAATATTTTTAGTTTTATGGTATTTTTTGGATAAGGAACAACAACCGTTTCTGCAAACGATTTGTCTATTTTTTTTGCTTCGGCTGTGGTTTGCCATTCTTGGTAAAGCGATGAAAAGCCACGCGAATAAAGCAATTGAGAAGTTATCGAATCAAAAACCTGTACTTGATATTCGCCCAAGTTGAAGGTGTCGATTAAATTAATTTGTGAGCCTCCCCAAAACGGTTCTTGCCTTAGTTCTTTAAAAAAAACAATGCTTGTGTCGGCATTTCCTCCAATGAAATAATCGAATCGAAGTGTTTTTTCTTCAAAAACATTTGAAAAATTGCTTTGTGAAAAAGCGACATTAAATGTTAGAAATAAAAATGCTAAAAAAATATAATTTGTTTTCATTTATTTTATTTTTTTATTTTGAATATAGTATCTTTGCGTTTTTGTATTTAAAGATAAAGCAGATAATTTTTTTTTTCAAAAGTAAGGTTTTAAAATTGGTTTTCAAAATGAATCTAGTTCATTTTTTTGGTATAGAAATTGACTGAATAAAATAAGTATTTTGAAAAAAAAAGAACATATATTTTTCTAAAATGAGTGAATATTCTGATATAGAGATTCTTGAACTTTTTAAGCAGGACAAAAAAAAAGAGTTTGCCTTTGGGCTAATTCTAAAAAAATACAAGAAGCAAATTTATTGGCATGTCAGAAAAATAGTCATTTCGCACGATGATGCTGATGATGTGGCTCAAAATACGTTTGTGAAAATATGGAAATCTTTGCCCGACTTTAGAGGAGAATCAAAGCTTTTCACGTGGATTTATCGCATTGCAACCAACGAAGCTCTTACATTTTTGAATCAGAAAAAGAAGAAAATTTTCGTTTCTTTTACAAGTGTAGAGGAATATTTGAAAAATACCATTGAAAGCGATGTTTATTTTTCGGGAAGTGAAATACAACTGAAACTTCAAAAAGCTATATTGGAACTACCTGAAAAACAGAGGATTGTTTTTAATATGAAATATTTTGATGAAATGCAATACGACCAAATGTCTGAAATTTTGGATACTTCGGTGGGTGCGCTCAAAGCAAGTTATCACCATGCAGTAAAAAAAGTGGAAGATTTTTTGAAAAACAATTAAACCTTTTTTCTATTTTTGAGTCTAATTTAAAATTACATTTTGCAAATTTTCTAGAAACAATGAATATAGACGAAAATATACTCGAAAAGCTTAAGAATGAAGGCAATCCGTTTGAGGTGCCAAAGAATTATTTTGAAGATTTTGATGCAATGGTTAATTTCAAAATGCAAGCAGTTGAAAAGAAATCGTCTGGTTATCAGATGTTAAAACCGTATTTAGCTATTGCTGCATCGTTTGCACTTATTTTTACAATTTGGAAGGTGATTACTTTTTATAGTGTTTCGCCAGAAGAAAAAATGGTTTCGGCACAAGAGCAAACTTCGGATTCTACAAACTATTCTGATTATGAGCTTTCTAGTTTGTCGGAGACCGAAATTATTGAAGTTCTTGCAGAAGATTATAAAGTGGAAGAACCGAATGTTGAAACCACAGCAATAATTGATTATTTGATAGAAGAAGATATTAGTCTTTCGGAGATAATTGAATATTAATAAAATAGTTTGTATCAAAAAAATAAAATAAAATACAATGAATACTTTAAAAAGATATATATTTTTTGGTTTCTTCTTTACTCTTAGTGTTTGGGGATTTGCTCAAAAGAATGGAAATTTGAATTCGCAACGCGAACAGATTCAAAGCCAAAAGATTGCATTTATTTCTCAGCAGTTGGCACTAACGCCTAACGAAGCGCAAACATTTTGGCCTGTTTACAATGAGTATGATGCTAAGCGTTTTAAACTTCAACAAACGATTAACAAAACTATGAAGCAGGTTAATCTTGATGAGAATTTGGCTGACAAAGAATTGAATGACATGGCAAATACTATTTTAAACACACAACTTCAACTTTCTCAACTAGATATGGAATATCATGAGAAATTTAAAAAAGTGTTGCCCATCAAAAAAGTGGTAAAACTTTATGCTGCCGAAAGAAAGTTTAAGAATATTTTGCTCAAAAAATTGGGAAATCAACGCGAATTTAGCGAAGAATAGCTAACTTTTTTGGTTTTAATAAAATTGTTAGAGGTTGTTTAAATTCTATTTTTCTTTAGAGGTTGTTTAAAAATATTAAAGAATAATTTAATGCAACCTATTTCTACTTTACGAAGTTGCAAATATCATATAATCAAGGATTACTTACCTCGTAGAGGTGTAATAGCGATAGGAAAATAAAACACCAACGTANNTTTCTATCGCTATTTGCCTCCGATGGAGGCAGAATAAATACATTTATATAATTGAAATTCAAATACATTTAACTTCGTAAAGTAGAACTATACTAAAATATAAATAATTGTAAATCAATAGCCCCGACCTTTAGGTCGGGGAAAGTAAAAAAGCACATTTTCGGGCTTTAGCCCAAATTTTGGGCGCAGGCATTTTGGGCTGAAGCCCAATTTTCTGTGGTTTTCATTTCCCCGACCTGAAGGTCGGGGCTAATTAAAATAAAATTTAAACAACGTCTTAGCCACTCAAAAAGTTTTTTCCTCTTTTTATGAGATTAAAATTTTGCTCTATTGCTTTGAGCTTTCGCTACTTATGGAATAATGCAAACCTATGTTTTGCTTGCGTTGCTGCGCCATTTTTATAATTAAATATGCCACATTAATTGCATTTCGTAGTTCGCAAATTTCGCGACTTACCACAGAACTTTTAAATAAGGTTTCTGTTTCTTTGTAAATGATGTTCAGCCTATCGAGCGCACGTTTGAGGCGAATGTCCGAACGCACTATGCCTACATAATTGCTCATAATTGCTCGCAACTCTTTGAATTCTTGAGTTATAAGAATCATTTCTTCGGGGTGAGTTGTGCCTTCGTCGTTCCAAGATGGAACTTGCGTGTTGAAATCTATTGTTTTGAAAACGCTGATAGCGTGTTTTGCTGCTCGGTCGGCATATACTACGGCTTCTATCAGTGAGTTAGATGCTAAACGATTGGCTCCGTGTAGTCCGGTAGAAGAGCTTTCGCCTGCTGCGTATAAGTGCTTTATGCTGGTGCGTGCGTCTGTATCTACTTCAATACCACCACATAAGTAGTGAACTGCTGGCAAAACGGGAATGTAATCTTTGGCAATGTCGATGCCGAGCGAAAGGCATTTTGCGTAAATATTTGGGAAATGATTTTTCAATTCCTCTTCGGGTATTTTTGTGGCATCGAGGTAAACAAATTCATCGCCTGAAATTTTCATTTCGTTGTCGATGGCACGCGCTACAATGTCGCGAGGAGCAAGCGAGCCGCGTGGGTCGTATTTGTTCATGAATTTTTCGCCTCGCTGGTTGCGCAAAAGTGCGCCGGAACCGCGCATGGCTTCGGTTATCAAAAATGAAGGTCTTTCTTCGGGGTTGTAAAGTGCCGTAGGGTGAAATTGAATAAATTCCATGTCGGTAACTTTGCCTTTTGCCCTGTAAACCATTGCAATGCCGTCGCCAGTGGCTATTTCGGGGTTGGTGGTAGATTGATAGATATTGCCAATTCCTCCGGTTGCAATGAATGTGGTTCGGGCTAAAACGGTGTAAATGTTGTGGTTGTTTAGGTTTAAGACGTAAGCTCCGTAACATTCGATGTCGGTATCTTTTCTGAAAACTTGTTTTCCTAAATGGTGTTGCGTGATGATTTCGATGGCAAAATGATGCTCAAGTACTTCTATATTTGGGTGTTGGAGTACTCTTTCGGTGAGTGCACGCTGTATTTCTTCGCCAGTTTTGTCTTTATGGTGCAAAATTCTATGCTCGGAGTGTCCTCCTTCGCGGGCTAAATCGTATTTGCCTTCTTTGTTTTTGTCGAACTTTGTTCCCCAGTTGATTAGCTGTTGTATTTGGGCAGAACCTTCGCGCACTACCATTTCTACAACTTCGCGATTGGAAAGGTTTCCGCCTGCTATCATGGTGTCTTCGATGTGCTTTTTGAATGAATCGGGGCTGTATGTTACTGCAGCAATGCCACCTTGCGCCATGCTTGTGTTGGTGTCGGTGAGGCTGTTTTTTGCAATAAGGCAAACTTTTCCAAATTCGGCTACTTTCAAAGCATAGCTCATGCCGGCTACTCCAGAGCCAATAACCAGAAAATCAACTTGTCTTTTCATTTTTTTTGTAATCAATTTTGCAATCTATCGTTTTGAAGATTCTCGTTTTTTTTGAATTTTTAAATATTGTGCAAAATTAAGCTATCTATGCACAGATGCAAAATTTTATTTGCTAAAAATAAAAGGTAATTTCAAAATGGATTCAATTTGTTGGTATCCTAATTTGAGAGTAACCGAAATTCTAAGAAAAGTAAAATTACGCAATTTTTTTCTAAATTCTAATAACAAATTGTTGCATTGCTAAATTGTTCTATTGTTATTTTATCCTTAAAAATTGGAAAATTTATAATTTTAACTTGTTTTTTTCAAAACGGCACTATTTTTTTACACAAACAACTTGTTTTTTTCAAAAACTAAGTGAAATACCTGCTTTTTTTAGTGAGAGTTTTTTTTTTATGTTTAACGATTAATGGTAAATGTTTTTTTACAACAGAGTTTTATGGCGTTTTTTTATGGAACGCTTTTATAATTGATAATTGATATTTTTTTACCACGAATGCACGAATTTTTTTTATTGTACTTTTGTAATTTGGAGCGCGGATTAATGCGGATTTTTTTTTGAATGAGTATTTGGCATTGGAGTTATTTGTATAAGTAGTGGTAAAAAAAGAAGGTTGGCTTTTTTAAGCCAACCTTCTGGTGTTTTTAAAAATCAATTGATTTATTGAACAACAACTTTGAATGTTTTATTTTGGTTGTTGTTTACTATTTTTACAAAGTAAATTCCACTTTCTAAACCATCTATGCTAATTTTAGAACTTTCGGCTTTGTTTGTACTAAGCATTTGTCCGTTGGCATTGTAAAGAGTCCATTGTGCATCTTGTAAGTTACCCAAATTGATT
>JAIFNL010000015.1 GCA_020047755.1 Bacteroidota bacterium | reverse complement strand
ATTAAAATTATTTGAGTAGTTCCGCATTTTTTTTTAATATTGTCGTTTAAAATTTGAATTATTCTTTAAATAATTTGAATCTATTACTTATCTATTTTAAAATAGACATTTTATAATTTTATTTTGTCTTATTAAAATTGAAATTATTCGTACTATTTTTTTAAATAAATAAGATAAAAATTATAAAAGTCTTAAATAAAAAGAAACATTACACTAGTAAATAGTAGCAATTGTTTGGTAACTTAATGCGTATAAACAAAAAAAAGGATTAATAGTTTGATATTAAATAATACTTCTATCAAATAAAATTGTTTAAATAAGAGTTAAAAGCATTTAACTGAATTATTTTTGCTTAAATGGCATTAAAAATTAGGGAGTACAAACTATTTTAGCTAAATTTGCAAGAGTAAAGTAAGCACCAGTGCTATTTTATTTTTGGGCAAATCTTTTGCTATTTGCTTATTTTAAGCACTTGGCAAAACGAAATATACAATTAATTTTGGTTCACAACTTATAACAATACTTCGTTAATTTTTCAATTTATTAGTTCTACTTTACGAAGTTAAATGTATTTGAATTTCAATTATATAAATGTATTTATTCTGCCTCCAGTTGGTGTTTTATTTTCCTATCGCTATTACACCTCTACGAGGTAAGTAATCCTTGATTATATGATATTTGCAACTTCGTAAAGTAGAATTAGATTAAAATTTAATGAACGATTATTATTTAGCTTTTGAAAGAAAACTCATCATTTTTTGAAAATTTAAAAAAAACAAAAACCGTTCGACCGACTTGTCGGTCTGTCTGTTAGACGAATCATCGGACAGACCGAACAAGTCGGTCGAACCGATTTTGCGTTTAAAAAACAAAGAGCTGTTTTTTTTTAGTTTGAGTAAAGAATTTTACATTTGTGCAATTTAAAAACAGAATGTAAACCTCATAAAAAATAAAACAATGTTTTCAGGAATAGTTGAAGAAGCAGGCAAAATAACCAATTTGCAACACGAAAAAGAAAACTTACACATAACGGTAAGTTGTTCGTTTACAAACGAATTGAAAATAGACCAAAGCATCTCGCACAATGGCGTTTGCCTTACGGTAGTGAACATAAAAGGCTCTGAATACACAGTTACTGCCATACAAGAAACGCTGCTAAAATCGAACTTGGGGCAGGTAAAAGTGGGCGATGGCATCAACCTTGAGCGCAGCATGATGATGAATGGCAGACTCGACGGGCACATTGTGCAAGGACACGTTGACCAAACCGCCGTTTGCACCCAGATAGAAGAAGCCGATGGCAGTTGGTATTTTACCTTTGAATACGACGCTACTTTGGGCAATATTACTGTCGAAAAAGGCTCAGTTACGGTAAATGGAGTAAGCCTAACGGTTGTAAACTCGCAAGATACTTCGTTTCAAGTTGCAATTATTCCCTATACTTACAATTTTACAAACTTTCACGAATTTAAAATAGGAACAGTTGTTAATTTGGAATTTGACATTATAGGAAAATACATAGCCAAAATAATGAAAAATCAAAAAACAACACTTTAACTTACAGCCGAAAAGCGATAAGTTAAGATTTCGATTCAAAAAAAGTTTCGCAACTTTTTTTGAGCTTCAAAGAATATCATGAAATTTGTTGATATAAAGAACGATATAGCCTTTCGCAAAATATTTGGAAATGAGAATAAAAAGGAAATTCTCATTTCCTTTAAAATGCAATGGTTATGACAAAAAAAGAACATATTAATTATTGGACAAAGCAAGTAGTAGATGATTTTGATTGTTCAAATGTTCTGTACAAAGCAAGCTATTATGCACAATCTTTATTTTGGGCTCATTTAGCTCTCGAAAAATTATCAAAAGCATTATGGATTAAAACAAATGAAGGAAATACCCCGCCATTTGTTCATAATCTTTTGCGATTAATATCCTTAACGAATGTAACTTTTAGCGAAGACCAATTACAATTCTTCAACGAAATGAATATGTTTCAGATTAAAGGACGTTACCCTGATTATGCTGAAAACCTTGAAGAAACCGTTACCAAAGAAATTTGTGAAGAATATCTTAACAAAACAAAGGAGATGATACTATGTTTACAAGAGAAATTGCAATAAAGCAAGCAACTGATTTTATTTTAGATTGTTCTAACTATGGAATAAATATAGAAAAAGCTATTTTATTTGGGTCAATAGCTAAAAACGAACAAAGAGATTTTTCTGATATTGATATTGCATTGATTTCAAAAGATTTCACAAAAAATTTCATCAATAACAATCGCATGACTTCAAAAATCAATATTAAATATCCATCGATTGAAGTACACCATTTTAATGCCGATTATTTTAAATCTGGTGATCCATTTATTAATGAGATAACATCAACCGGAATAGAGCTTCATTGGACAAACAATGAAATAATTGAGAGCCACTAACTTGTACCATGCTAACCGTTAAGTTTTATTAGTAAAAGCTGACAAAGATTTTTTCAGTGGTTAGGAAAGGGAATTTTGTAAATTCACAAGAATGAAACATTTCTAAAACTCGGCGCAACGTTCCAGTAATGGGAAGGTGCTTTTTAAAAAGATTTCTAACTTTTTTGAACTTCAAATTGCATAACAACAAAATAAATCGTAACTTTGTAACTACAAAATATAAAACTTGAATATCATGAAATTTGTTGATATAAGAAATTCTCATTTCCTTTCTCAATGCTGTGCTTGATTTGCCAAAAGGCAAGAAAATTAAAAATATTGAAATAAAAAACCCGTTTCAATTACCCGAAATTAAAGCATTGAAAAGTTCTATACTCGACATTAAGGCTACTGACGAAAGAAACATTTCGTATATAGTTGAAATGCAAGTAGAAGAACCCGACGGATTCGACAAACGAGTTCAATATTACACTGCCAAACAATATTCGGCACAGATTGAAATTGGCGAAGATTATCCAAAACTAAATCAGGTAATATTTATTGGTATTTTAAACTTCAAGTTCTTCAAAGGTGGCGATTATTTAACCAAACATTTGATTGTAAATCAAAGCACCGGAATACAAGAGCTGAAAGATATTGAGTTTAATTTCATAGAGTTATCAAAATTCTCAAAAGAAGAACACGAACTAGAAACATTGATTGAGAAGTGGACATTTTTCATCAAAAATGCGCCCAATTTAAAAGTAATTCCTGCAAATATTCACGATAAAGGCTTAAAATACGCCTACGAAGATGCCGACAAACACAACTGGACAAAAGACGAGCTACTGGCGTATGACTATGCCGGAATGAGAAGGCAAGATGAGAAAGGCAAAACAATAGTTGCAGTAAAAAAAGCGGTAAAAGAAGCGGTAGAAAAAGCAGTAGAACAAACAAGAGAGCATGAAAAGCTTGAAATTGCAAAAGAAATGATTAATGATAATTTTTCAACTACACAAATTTCAAAAATAACCAAACTCTCTATCGAAACAATAGAAAATTTGATTAACGAAATGAAAAATAGCCGTTAATACCCAGCGGAACTTCTAACAAATTACGGATAAACCGTATTTAAAATGGGCATAATCTCTTCATCGCTGCGAGTGGCTTTGGGCTGCGAATAACGCTTTTTGAGAGCTAAAGGCAAGCGGCTAAGTGATTTCCAAAGTGCAATGTACGAGTTTTTATCTACTCGCCAGCCCAACAAAAGGCGGTAAGGCAACAAAAGCAAAAACCACTTCAAAAATCCGGCATGATTTCCATTTTTAACCATCCAAAGTATTTGGTTTTTATATACTTTTTGCGAAAGTTGGTCGGCTTTGAATTGGTCTTTGATAGTTCCGCCTTCGCGGTGGTAAAGTATTGATTTTGGGGCACGTACTACCTTCCAACCTTTTTGCCAAGCTCTGTGCCCAAGGTCTAAATCTTCGCAGTAAGCAGGTCTAAATAAGGGGTCGAAGCCGCCTAGCTCGTTGAACATTTCGGTGCGAAATATTCCAGAGCCTCCGCCTGTGTAAAGCGTGTAGCGCACGGTATCGTTGGCGTTTTTGTTCCATTGGCTATAAAGCCAGCCTCTTTGGTAAAACAATTGCCTTGTTCCTTCGGCTGAATACGTTCCGTCCCAGTCGTTTACATTGCAACTTACCGAAAACAACTGCTCATCGTTTACCAGCAAAGGCAATGCCTCATTGATGGCTTCGGGGTGAACTTTAATATCGTCGTTGAGAATAAATGTAAAGTCCGACGTTATTTGTTTCATGTAATCGTTTAGCGAAAACAAATAATCGTTGGCTTTTGAAAATTCAAAACGAAAGCGAGGGAAAAACTCATGTACAAAAACTTTTGTAAAGTGGTCTTTTCCGTTATCTACAATTATAACTTCAATATCAAATTGTGGCGAATTTTTAATAACAGCTTCTACTGTTGGCAATAAAAATTCTAAGTGATGTTTGCCTTTGTAGGTCAAAATCAATAAAGTACAACTTGGTTTTTGCATGGCTATCTGGGAATAATTACTTCTTCAGTTTCAATAGTATTACTAATATTTCCGGCTCTATCTTTTACATAAATTTCATATTTCAAGGTATCGAAAGGTAACTTTTTTAAATTAATCCCCTCGATAAGAATAAAAACGTGAGCATTGAGCGTTTTGTTTTGACCACCCGAAATAGGAACAACGGGCATTCGATATTCAATAGGAATAGTATCTCCGGTGAGTGAAATGATTTTATACTCCTGAAATAGTCCATTTTGCTTTCGCAAAAGTTTGAAGAATGTATTGTTTAGAGTTGTTGAATTGTCATTATCTTCTTCATTTCCAATGTCGCCATCGCCATCTACTAACTTGAATTTGACCTTGTTGTAAACAACAGGATTTCCAAGTTCGGGATTGTCTATTGTGTCGATAGTTCGTATCGATACAAACTCAATCGCGGGTTCTGGAGGCAATACCACTGGCTTTTTGCACGAAAATACCAATAGTAAAACAAAAATTGATACAAGAAATGCTTTTCCTTTCATAACAAAACCTTTTAATTATGAATTGTTAAATTGTTAAATTGTTAAATTGTTAAATTGTTAAATTGTTATAATTAATTATATTCATTATTCATTATTCATTATTCATTAATCGTTAATCGTTAATCGTTAATCATTAATTTACTATTTTTTTCTCATATAAATAGCGATAGGAACACCCGAAAAATTGTATTGCTCTCTGATTTTATTTTCCAAATAGCGTTTGTACGATTCCTTCACGTGGTCGGGATAATTGCAATAAAAAGCAAATTGCGGCGTATGTGTAGGCAATTGAGTTACATACTTTATTTTTATTTGGTTGCCACGATGTGTTGGCGGTGGATTTTCTTCCAACACTTGTTGCATAAATTCATTGAGTTTTGAGGTTGTAATGCGCTTGTTTTTGTTGTTATACACTTCGGTTGCAGCTTCTAAAGCTTTGTGCAAACGCTGCTTAGTGAGTGCCGAAATAAATAAAATAGGAATATCGTTGAAAGGAGCAAGCCTGCCTTTTATTATTTTGGTGTATTCTCTTACCGAATTGGTTTCTTTTTCTACCAAATCCCACTTGTTCACCAGAATAACAATTCCTTTGTTATTTTTTTCAATCAAATTGAAAATACTCAAATCTTGAGCTTCGACTCCACGCTCTGCGTCTAGCATCAAAATACACACATCGGAATCTTCTATTGCTCTAACAGAGCGCATGTTGGAGTAAAATTCAATATCTTCATCTACTTTGGCTCTTTTGCGAAGTCCTGCAGTATCAACCAAATAGAAATCGTATCCAAATTTATTGTATCGAGTGTGCAAAGAGTCGCGAGTGGTTCCCGAAATGGGAGTTACAATGTTTCGGTTTTCATCGAGCAACGCATTTACAAACGACGATTTGCCCACGTTGGGTCGTCCTACTACTGCAAAGCGAGGAATATCAAGTTCAAATTCTTCTTCTTTTTTGTCGGCAAATTTTTCAACTATTGCGTCGAGCAATTCGCCAGTTCCTGCACCGTTGATGGAGGAAATGTTGAACATATTTTCGATTCCTAAATTGTAAAATTCATTGGCATCGTATTGGCGTTGGTTGTTATCGACTTTATTTACCACCAAAAATACCTCTTTTTTTTGTTTGCGCAAAAGTTTGGCTACCTCTTCGTCTAAGTCGGTAACGCCAAGTTCTACGTCCACCACAAAAGCAATCATATCGGCTTCGTCGATGGCAATATCTACTTGTTTGCGAATTTCTTCCTCAAAAATATCGTCTGAATTGCGAATATAACCGCCTGTATCGATAACCGAAAATTTCAATCCGTTCCATATCGAAACGCCATAATGACGGTCTCTAGTTACACCACTTACACCATCTACTATTGCTTTTCGTGTGCCAATTAATCTGTTAAAAAGTGTCGATTTTCCCACATTGGGTCTGCCCACTATTGCTAAAATTCTACTCATTTATGTTGTATTTCTATTATTTTAATATTCTTTTTCAATACTTCGTTAATTTTTTCCTAATAAATTAAATAACACTACTTTGCCAAAGTTTACTTGTTTTGATTATTGTGCAGATAATTACCCATTTAGCAATTTACAAACTGCAACTTTGGCAAAGTTTAACGAACTATTCTTTTTAGTACAAAACTACTATTTGTTATTCGTTTATTTTTTGAATTGACTTTAAAATACGGTCGGCTTCAATTAATAAATTTGATTTTTCGTCGATAAATTTATGACTTTCTACTTTTGTTAAAAGTTTGAAGCAAGCTTCGGTTTGTTCATAAAATTCAGTTAGTTCTTTTTTTAGCTCTTCTTGGCTCAACTCATAGCTTGGGAATTTAATTGCCAGCTCGCCAGCTATTCTAAGCGTTTCTAAATTTACCGTTTCATAATACCCCGATTTTTCCAAAGTTTTGATAAAGCTGATTACATGCACAGCAAAATTATAGACTTTCGTATCTAAATCCTGAAAAATATCTTCGTCTATTTGCATATATTTGGGTTTAAAATTATTTGCAAAAGTAAACAAATAAGCGATAACTACATAATTTTTAACAAAAAGAAAAAAAAATACTAACAAAAAAGGCAAAATACCTTTTTTATTCTAATTATTTAGTATATTTGTTAAATCAAAATTAATCAAAATTTAAACAATTTAGTTCTTTTGGAATTATATCTAAATAGAATAAAAAAACGATGACTGACAAAAACATATATTAAATAAAAGACATTAAATTTAGCATTAATTTATGATAACTAACTAAAACTAAAACTTTTTAAACAATGAAAAAACAGATTTTCTTTCTTTTATTACTGCTGACGGCATTTGTTCTGCCTGGTTTAGCTAGCGAAGCCGATTTAGTGGTTCCGGCTCTCGAGGATACAACTCCTGCTGTTACATGGAATGGATTTGCATTGCTATTTTACGGTTCCATTATTGGTTTTTTGGGTTTACTTTTTGGGTATTGGCAATATACCAAAATTAAAAAACTCGAAGCACACCAATCGATGCTCGATATTTCAAATGTTATTTACGAAACGGCTAAAACTTACCTTACACAACAAGGAAAATTTTTAGCTATTTTGTTTGCTTTAGTTGGTACAATTATCGTATTTTACTTTGCCGTATTGGTTCACATGGAGTTTTTAGGTATCCTTTCGGTACTTCTTTGGGCTGTTTTGGGTATGGCTGGCTCTTACGGTGTAGCTTGGTTTGGTATTAGAATCAACACCTTAGCTAATAGCCGCACGGCTTTTGCTTCGCTCAAAGGAAAATATTTTGATGTAATGCGTATTCCTTTGCAATCGGGTATGAGCATTGGTATTTTGCTTATTTCGGTCGAATTGATTATGATGCTTGCCATTTTGCTTTTTGTAGATGGCGAAAGTGCAGGAGCTTGTTTTGTGGGTTTTGCTATTGGCGAGTCGTTAGGTGCTAGTGCTTTGCGTATTGCGGGTGGTATTTTTACCAAAATAGCCGACATTGGAGCTGACCTTATGAAAATCATTTTCACCATTGGCGAAGACGACCCACGTAATCCGGGCGTTATAGCCGACTGCGTAGGCGACAACGCTGGCGATAGTGTTGGACCTACTGCCGATGGTTTTGAAACTTACGGTGTTACTGGTGTTGCGCTTATTTCGTTCATTATTTTAGCCATTCCCGATGCACAATTTCAAGCTGTTCTTATTTCGTGGATTTTTGTAATGCGCCTAATTATGTTGGTAACTTCTATTGCTTCTTACGAAATTAATCACGTAATTTCTAAAGCTAAATATGGTTCAAAAACTGAAATTTTTGACTTTGAAGTTCCTCTCACCAATTTAATTTGGATTGGCTCATCACTTTCTATTGCTGCTACTTATGCAGTTAGTTACTTCTTATTGGGTGGCTTAGAAGCTGGTTTGTGGTGGAAACTTTCTACCATTATTTCTATGGGAACTCTTGCCGCTGCACTTATTCCTGAACTTACCAAAATATTTACTTCATCTAAATCGGCTCACGTGCAAGAAATTGTAGTGGCTTCGAAAGAAGGTGGAGCATCGTTGAATATTCTTTCGGGCTTGGTTGCCGGAAATTTTAGTGCTATTTGGATTGGCTTTTCTATTGTAGGTCTTATGTTTGTGGGCTACGAAGTGAGTGCCGACCTGTCGGAAATGCTTGGTGGCTACCCTGCTGTTTTTGCATTTGGTTTGATTGCTTTCGGACTGTTAGGCATGGGACCAATTACCATAGCCGTAGATAGTTACGGACCTGTAACCGACAATGCTCAATCGGTTTTTGAACTTTCGCAAATTGAATCAATTCCAAACATCACTCAAGAAATAGAACGCGATTTTGGTTTTACTCCCAACTTTGAAAAAGGAAAAAAAGCACTCGAAGCCAACGACTCTGCCGGAAATACTTTCAAAGCAACAGCTAAGCCTGTATTGATTGCAACTGCCGTAATTGGTGCTACTACCATGATTTTCTCTATTATTTTGATGTTGAAAAAAACAGGTCTTTTGGCAATAGAACTTACCGACCCACAAGTGTTGATGGGCTTTATAGCAGGAGGTTCGGTTATTTTCTGGTTCTCTGGTGCTGCAATTCAGGCTGTTACCACAGGAGCTTACCGCGCTGTTACTTACATCAAACAAAATATAAACTTAAACAAAGCCGAAGCCGATATTAACGATTCCAAAGCCGTTGTACAAATTAGTACGCAATACGCGCAACAAGGAATGTGGAATATTTTCTTCGTAATCTTCTCACTTACTTTGGCTTTTGCATTTTTCGACCCCAACTTTTTTGTAGCTTACCTTATTTCGATTGCTGCCTTTGGTTTGTTCCAAGCTATTTTTATGGCAAACGCCGGAGGTTCGTGGGATAATGCTAAAAAAGTGGTGGAAGTAGATTTGAATATGAAAGGTACTCCACTTCATGCGGCTGCCGTTGTAGGCGACACCGTGGGCGACCCTTACAAAGATACTTCATCGGTTTCGTTGAATCCAATCATCAAATTTTCGACTCTTTTTGGTCTGTTAGCTACCGAAATTTCTATCGAACTTATCATTCACGCCCAAAATACCGGCGGAACAAATTACGGACCTTACATTGGTGCTGTATTTTTCTTGGTAGGAATGTTCTTCGTTTGGCGTTCGTTCTACGGAATGAGGATTCCGAAAGATGCTATTTCGGAAACGAAAGCCGATAAAATTAAAAAAGATGCCGACAATTTGCTGTTAGACGAAGCGCAAGGTTAGCTAATTGATACGATGACTTTAAGTCATCGTATCAATACCGCTTGGGCATCAATACCGCTTAGCTCTACCCTTTTAGAAACCCGACAGGTCTTTATGACCTGTCGGGTTTTGTGTTTTTCTGTAACTAAAATTACATTCAGATTTTTTTCAACTATAAGCTGCGTAGTTGCGGTATCTTTGTCGAAAACAAATTATACTAACACCAAACCGCAAACAAACCTGTCAGGTTTGGTATTAATCTCCAAAAATACCTGATTTCTTTTTCCTTCCCGATTTGAGTAAATTATTGTTTTAAAGTAAGAATTGCA
>JAIFNL010000258.1 GCA_020047755.1 Bacteroidota bacterium | reverse complement strand
GAAAAATAGGAGTGAACAGTAAACTAGGCAAAGGCGCTGAGTTTTGGTTCACGCTCGAAAAACTTAAAAACAAAGCAACGGCAGCCGAACCTTTGGCTTTTCACAAGCACAAACATCTGAAATTCACTACTTGCGAAATGGAATTTCTAGCTCCTTATATAGTTGATATTAACAAAATTGAAATTTATAACTTTAGCGAAATTAACAGCGTTTTGGCTACAATTCCCGAAAATACACAAACCATAACACTATGGAAAAATAAATTGCGCAATGCTATTTTGTCGCAAAACGAAAATTTATTTCACGACCTTTTGGGAAAATAAATATTGATACGATGACTTCCAAGCAGTATTGATACGATGACTTCGAGTCATCGTATCAATATGTTGTTCTGCGTTAAACAAATTGGCTGAAAAAGGATTCGAAGGTTTCTTCTTTGGGTATATTTAGTTTTTTGCGCAACCTGAAACGAGCCATTTCGATGCTACGCAATGACTGACGTGTGATGTTGGCAATGGATTTAGTGTTGGAATTTATTTTTAAGAAGGCCGCAAGTTGCAATTCTTTGTTGGTGATGGTAGGGTTTATTTCGTGTAGTTTTTTGAAGAAATCGGGGTAATGTTTTTCAAAAGAAATTTTGAAGTCGTTCCAGTTGTCGTCGTTAATATTTTTATCGATTGTAAGCATCATTCCCGATATATTAATTTCCGAAGCCGTATGGTTCACATCTTTAGCTAGTTTTTTGAGGTCTTTGTTTAAATCCGAAAGCAAACTATTAAATCGGCTAATGCTTAGAGCTTTAGAGTTTAGGTCTTCGTTTTGAAGTTTTATGGTTGTTTCTAAATGCTGCTTTTCCAGTTCGAGCCTTAATTGTTTTTCCTCTGCTACTTTTTTCAACGAGTGTGTTAATCTCAGTATCGATTTTATGCGTGTAATTAGCTGGTGTGAATCTATGGGTTTGCTTACAAAATCAATGGCTCCGCATTCATGAGCTTTCCTTAAATCTTCTATTTCTATTTTTACCCCAGAGCAAACAATAACCGGAATTATTTTAAAATCTTCCTTTTTTTGCAACTCTTCTACTAGTTCTATTCCAGTCATTTCGGGCATTACCCAGTCGGTAATAATAAGGTCAACTTGTTCCTTTTCGATTATTCGTAAGGCTTTGATACCGTTAATAGCAAAAAACAAATTGTAGTTTTCACCCGTATTTGTAAGTATGTTGTTTATTGTTTCTAAAGCATCGGGTTCGTTATCTACTACCAATATATTCATTTTACGAATCATTTATGTTTGTTTTTAAATTTGAATACAAAAGTAAATTATTTTCAATAAAAAAAACTTTCGTTTGAATTTTTTTTTTTTTTTTTCCTTTCACATTTTAATTGTGTACATTCAATATCTTTCTGTTTTTGTGATATTTTAATACAAGAAAGATTTTAAATATAGTAGCGATGTGAGGTGTAAAATGTGAAAGAACAATCATTTTTAATTACCTTAATTTTATTAAATTTGCTTTAAATAAAGTTCTATGTTTTGTTTAGAATTTAGTTGAAGTTTTTTGCGTAAGCGCGAGCGCGAAACTCTAATGCTTTGGTCGGTTTGATTAAGGGTTTCGGCTATTTTTTTGCAACTCATGCCTAAGTAAATTAAATTGCACAGCTTTAATTCCGAATTTGAGATTGTAGGGTGTTGCTGCATTAATCGTTTTAAATAATCGTTGTGTGTGTTTCTAAACGACTTATCGAAATGTTTCCACGAATTTTTTTGTTTTTGCATTTCTAAGCTTTCCAAAATGGAGTCGATGATAGAAAAGGCTTCGGTACTGTTTGTTAAAGGTTTTAGTTCGTTTAATTTTTGGGTAATAGTTGCAACAAAATTTTTGTTTTGTATGCTATTGATGGCTCTGATAGAAAGTTCGTAGTTTTTGTTTTCAATACTTTTGTGGTAATATTCAGTTAGTTGCAAAGCAGCTTTGGTGCGTGCAAAAAGTTCTATTTCGTCGAAAGGCTTGCGAATGTAGTCGATAGCTCCTTTTTCTAATGCTTCCCTCAAATGTTCGGAGCTTGTCATTACGCCTGTGGCTATGATTATGGGAATGTTGCTGGTGCTAGGGTTGTTTTTTAATAAAGTTATTAATTGAATGCCCGATGTTTTTGGCATATCCCAATCGGTTATTACTAAATCGGGTTTGTTGGCAATGCAGGCTTCAAAGGCTTCTGCTGCATTGTCTATTAGCAATAGTTTGTACTCAGGAAAATTTGATTTTAATATCTTAGATACCAAAAATAGATTTTCATCTAAGTCATCTACTATTATAATTTGTTTGAGTGCCATTTTTAATTGTTATTTATTCAAAAGCAAAGATACGAACTTTATTGTTTGTATTTGTTTTGATAATTTAGCAAAATGTTAGCAAACATTGATTTTTTATCTGTAGATAGTTTCTTTTTGTAGCTAATTTTTCCAAAGTTTGTAATCAATTAAATTGTATTACTGAAAAGGAATAGAAATGGTAAAGCTGCTGCCTTTATTTATTTGGCTTACCACCGAAATTGTACCATTGATTCTGATAATTAAATCTTTGCATATTAGTAGCCCAAGACCGCTACCCACTTCTTTGGCAGTTCCTTTGGTGCAAACTTTGCTGTCTGGCAAAAACAAACTAGGCAAGTCGCTTTCTGAAATGCCCATGCCAAAATCAGTTATTGAAATATGAATTTTATTTTCGCTGATTTGGGCTGAAATAAAAATTTGGCTTTTTGGGTACGAATATTTAAGCGCATTGGTAATTAAATTGCGCAAAACAGTGCTCAAAATAGCGCGGTCGGAATAAATTGTTGTGCTTTTCTCAATGGTATTTACAATTTCTATGTTTTTGTTATTTGCTTGAAATTTTGTAAGTTCTAAAACTACTGCAACGACTTGCGAAATTCCAAAATGTTCGTATTTTACGGTTATTTTATTCATTTGAGTGCGCGACCATTCTAATAAGCTATCAAGGAAGTTTTGCGTTATAGTAGTTGATTTGTCTAAATAAGTAATTATTTCTTTAAGTTCGTGTTGCGAGTAAGTTGCGCTGTTTTTCTTTAGCAAATCTACAAATCCTTTGAGGGCAGCAAAAGGATTTCGCAAATCATGTGCTATTATGGAAAAAAATTTGTCCTTGCTGGCATTTGCCTCTTGTAGTTTGATGGTTTGCTGCTGTAATTCTTCGGTACGCTTTTCTACTAGTAATTCTAAGTTTTGAGTTAAATGCTCCAATTCGATACTTTTTTGTACCGAAGATTTATAAATATCGGATTGTTCCCAAGCCAGCATGAAAAAAATAACAATGTTGAAAATAAAAATAACATACGGAATGAGCAAAACCACAGGTTTAACACCTAAATAAATAGAGTAGTAAAAATCGAAAGCAACAAAAAGAATATCGAGCGAATAAACCAAAAGAATGGAAACAGAATATTTATTCTTTTTTTGTTTGAAAAAAAGTATGGCAGATACAAATAAAAACAGATGAATAGGAATGTGTATGATTAATGCAAGAATAAAGAATATATCAATTATTGCTTTGGTAGTAGGCTGAAAAAGTATAATTCCCAATTGTAAGGCAGAAATTACATAAAGAAATGTTAGTATTGTTTTCTTGTTTTTTTTGTAAATTTGTGTAAATTCAAGAAGAAATAAAGCGGCAAAAAGCAAGCCAATGATTAAGAACGATTTGCTTATCAGCTCTAAAGCAAAAGAGTTGGCAAAATCAAACGAAAGCGTATTGTTTATGTACGAAAACACACCGCAAAAATTCCACAAGCTAAAATATAAGTAATGGTAGGATTTGTATTCTTTGCGCGAAAAAAACAGTGTGATAAAATAAAAAAACAAAATGGTATTGAAAATGCTCAACGTATGGGTAAACCGCACGCCAAAAATATTGCGGTAAAAAACCGAATGACTTGCTGTACTGAAATCGGATATAAACGGCTGTAAGAACGCTTGATTTTCGTTCTTTTTGGGGTAAAGTTCTATACTTAATTGATTTATAGTATCGTAGCGAAGCAAATGCGGGGGCAATAAGATTTTTTCGCTGTAATGCAAGCGGTTCGTATAATTTCCATCTCTATTGCCTCGTTGAAAAATCAACTTTCCATTCAAATAATAATTGCTAGGATATTCCATTGGAAATGAAGTAAGGTAAAGTTGTGTGGTTTTGAGCTTTGTAGATACATTAAATAAGGAGCGTAAGGTAATCATGCGGTTTGTATCTTTAAATTGCGAAGGTAAATTGCGCCAATCGTATTTTACAAATCCTGTTTCATTTAAAGGCACCGATAAATATTTTTCTTTTGCAAACTCACTTTCTAAAATATAAAAGTCTAAATAATTTTTTTGAGCAAGATTTTGAATCGTTAATTGCCCGAAAGCTAGATAACTTAGTAGTTCTAAAAGTATTAGCAAAGTAATTTTTTTCATAAACACTTAATTGATAACAATAAATAATGGTTCGGTTAAAAAAAAACAAAAATAAAAAAGTTTTATATATTTAAGTAAGGAATTATTAATTTTCATGCTTTGCTAACATTTTGCTAATGCTAACTTTATTATTGAATTTTTTAATTGCCTAATTTTGCAATAAATATTTATTCGGTGTTTGTTTAAGTATTTTTTAATTTATAGGGTACGAAAGTAATTTAAATAAAAAAAAGAATTTTTTTGTTTGAGTTTTTTCCTTTTTTTTTCTTTCACATTTGAATTGTGTATATTCAATATTTTGTGTTTTTATGGATATTTTAGCACAAAATAGATTTTAAATGTAGTAGCGATGTGAGGTGCAAAATGTGAAAGAAATGTGAAAGAAATATAATTTTAAAGTATTCTTTTTGAGAATTAACAGCCGTACCTTTGTAGTAAATTTACTCAAAATAAAAAGACATATACAAAAGTTAAATTTAGGCATTCAATTAATTGATAATTTTACGCAATTAGTTGAAAATTGAATAAAAATTAAAATAAAACAAATTTCTAATAAAACTCTCTTTTAAAACAACAAAAATTTAATTACTTATTTAAAATCAACAAAAATGAAGAAAATTAGATTATTATTTAGCTTATTTTTAGTTTCGCTACTGCTTGGAACTATTAATAGCACAATGGCACAAGTAAATGCTGGTGCCGATGTAACTTACGACTTTGGTACTTCAGGGCAGCTAAATGCTACTGGTGCTACTTATTATTCATGGTCGCCTACTACAGGTTTGAGCAATCCAAACATAGCTAACCCAACGGTTTCTGGTGGTGCCGAAGGTTCTGTAACTACTTATACTGTAACCGGACTAACCGCTTCAGGTGCAAGTTTAATTACCAATGGCGATTTTGAATCGGGCAATTCGGGTTTTACATCAACTTATACTTATGTGGCTACTACAGGTGGAACTGCTCTTTGGGATCAAGGAAAATATGCAGTAGGCACAAGTGCTTCAAACTATCATAACAATTTTAGTAACTGTGGCGACCATACTTCGGGCAGCGGAAAGATGATGATACTTAATGGAGCTCCAACTCCCAATCAAGTTATTTGGTCTCAGAACATTACCGTAGAACCCAATACTTATTATGCTTTTTCGGTTTATTTGATGTCTGTTAATCGCTCTAATCCAGCTACTTTGCAATTTAGCATCGATGGTAGTAATTTGGGAAGCTCTTTTAGAGCAGGTGCAACTTGTTCATGGCTGCAGTTTTATGTGGTTTGGAATTCTGGCTCAAAAACCAATATTTCTATTAGTGTAGTAAACCAAAATACGATAGAAGACGGCAACGACTTTGCTATCGACGATGTTTCTTTCGTTAAAATGGTAACAACAACCGATGCAGTTGATGTAACTTGCAAAGGGCTTCAAGAACCACAAGTAGTTGATTTTTCAGTTACTACCAAAACATGGGGCGATGCTGATTTTACAATTACTCCTTCTGCTTATGGTGCTTCGGGAAATCCTGTTATATTTACAAGCTCTGACGAAACTATTGCAAAATGTACTGGTACAAATGGTGCTACCATAGAAATAGTAAAACCGGGTGTTTGCAACATTACTGCTAACCAAGCAGGCAATACTGATTATTTTGCTGCTGACCCTGTTACTCGTCAATTAACTATCAACAAAGTTTCGCAAGTGATAGATTTCACTGTTGCAACTAAAACATGGGGCGATGCTAATTTTACAATTACTCCTTCTGCTTCGGGTGCTTCGGGAAATGCTGTTATATTTACTAGTTCCGACGAAATGATAGCAAAATGTACAGGTACAAATGGTGCTGATATACAGATAGTAAAGCCGGGTGTTTGCAACATTACAGCTACGCAAGCAGGCAACGATTATTATTATGCCGCAGAATCTGTTACTCGTCAATTAACTATCAATAAAGCACCACAAACCATCACTTTCAATGCACTTGCCGAAAAAACTTGGGAAGATGCCAATTTTGGACTTACTGCTACCGGTGGCGCATCTGGAAATCCTGTAATTTTCTCAAGTTCAGACCTTAACATAGCTAAATGTATTGGTACAAATGGAGCTACCGTAGAATTGGTAAAACCCGGAACTTGCAACATCACTGCTAGCCAAGCTGGTAACGATTATTTTCTTGCCGCTTCATCGGTAGTGCGTTCGCTAAAAATAAACAAAGCTCCACAAGTTATTGATTTTGATGAAATTCCCGAATTGTATTTGAACGACGAAGCCGGAAATATTTATTACTTGGCTGCTACTGGCGGAAACTCTGGAAATCCTATTGTTTTCTCTTTAGACGAAACGACCAATGTAGTTACTTTGTCCGATAACAAAGTTACTATTTTAAACTTGGGTCGTGCTTGGGTAAATGCTAATCAGGCTGGTAACGATTACTATCTTGCTGCAGAACAGGTAACAAATCTTTTAGATGTACTTTTGAAAACCTACAACTTTGTAACTCCTAACGACGATGGTAAAAACGACACTTGGGTTGTGCCACAAGCCGATGTTTTCAGAGAATATCTAAGTACATATAATTTCTTAATTTTCAACAACATTGGTGAGAAATTGTTTGAATCGAAAGGTTACAAAACTCAGTGGGATTGTACCTACGATGGTAAAAAAGTACCTTTTGGAACTTATTACTACATTATTACAAACGGTACTAAATATTTTAAAGGTTTCATAACTGTAAAGTACGAATAATTTAGAATTAATTAAAATTTAGGTTAAATAAGTTTATAGAATGAAATAAGAAATAAGCCAAAATTATTTTATTAATGTTTAACGTGTTTAATGTTTAATGTTTAATGTTTAATGTTTAATGTTTAATGTTTAATGTTTAATGTTTAATGTTTAATGTTTAATGTTTAATGTTTAACGATTAATTTTATGAAAGAAGCTTTTGGCTAAATACTTTTGACTTTGCTCTTATTTTTTTAACAAAACTATCAACTTTACAAGCAAAATTTCATCATTGTAAAAAAAAATTCTTATGAAAAATAAACTTTTAATAATATATACTGCATTGCTGTTATTCGTTGGATTTTCGGCAAAAGCACAAGATTTAACAAACTATAATTTATATAGTCAAAACCCGTTTTTGTATAATCCGGCTTACTCGGTGGACAAGTGCAAAGTAACAGCATTCTTAAACAGCCACCTTCAATGGTCAGACTTTGAAGGTGCTCCCAAGGTGAATACCTTAGGATTAAGAGGCAACATATCCGAAAATTCGGGCTTGGGAATCACAGTTTTTAATTTTAAATCGGGCGTTATTTCTACTACCGACGTGAACTTGAACTATGCTTACAAAGCAAAATTTGGCGAAGAGCATTTTCTTTTAATGGGCTTAGGCTTAGGTATAATTGCCGATAAGGTTATTACCGAAGATGTATTTGCTCAAGATATGAGCGACCCTGTTTTAATTGGCGACAATGCAAAACAAACTACCATCAACTCAAAATTTGGTTTGGCATACATCAATAAAAAACTTGAAGTTCAAGTAATGTTTCCACAATTGACCCAAAGAGGTGAATTTAACTTTTATACGGTAGGTATTTTGGGGTATAAAATGAATTTGAACGAAGATTTTATGTTGAAACCTTCGGTAATGGTACGTGGCAACAAAACTACTCCTAAGCAATTTGACCTGAATCTTGCAGCTCACTTTAAAGACATGGTTTGGCTTTCGGCTGGATACAGGTCTAATAAAAGTATGTTTTTTGGTGTAGGAGCTAATTTTAGCAATTACGCTTTGGGCTATGCTTACCAAACTGAAATGAGCGATATACAAGATGCCGGAAAAGCAACTCACGAAATTCAGTTGATTGCTCGCTTTGGTTGCAAACAAAAAGAGAAAAAAGAAACAGTAATTGAGCCTAAAATAATTAAAGTAACCGGAAACGTAATTGACAAACAAACCGGCGAACCGCTTACTGCTCATGTAGTAATTACCAATACCAACACTGGCGAAATTGTATTTGACAAGGAAGTAACCGGAAAGTTTGAAACTGATTTGGGAATTGGAAATTATACTGCTGCTTTTACCGGAAATATTATTCCGAAAACCGAAAAGTTTGAAATCAAAGAAAGTACAAACAAAAACTTTAAATTGGAAGTAAAATCAATTAAAACATTGGATAAAACGTTCAACTTAGGTTCTGTTAATTTTGAAACCAGCAAATCGGTTATCAAAGACCAAGCATCTTACAATGTTTTAGACCAATTGGTAGAAGTTATGAACGAATATCCTGAGTTGAAAATTGAAATTCAAGGACATACCGACAGCGATGGTAGCGACGAAGCCAACTTAAAACTTTCGCAAGACCGCGCCGATGTGTGCAAAAAATATGCAATCGACAAAGGTATCAATGCTAGCCGTTTAACATCGGTAGGTTATGGCGAAACCAAACC
>JAIFNL010000092.1 GCA_020047755.1 Bacteroidota bacterium | reverse complement strand
TTTTCATCTAAATAAATTTTGCGAAGACGAATATAATTTGGCGTAACTTCTACATATTCATCAGCTTGAATGTATTCCAACGCTTCTTCGAGCGAAAATTTAATTGGTGGAATCAAACGCGCTTTGTCGTCAGTACCCGAAGCACGAATATTGGTCAATTTTTTGCTTTTTGTAACGTTGATAACAATATCATCGGCTCTAGAATTTTCTCCAACTACTTGACCTGTATATACTTCCTCTTGCGGATTGATAAAAAACTTACCTCTATCTTGCAATTTGTCGATGGCATAAGCAAAAGCAGTTCCAGCTTCGAGTGCAATAAGAGCGCCTACATTTCGTTTTTCGATATCGCCTTTGTAAGGTTGAAATTCGATGAAACGGTGCGAAATGATAGCTTCGCCGGCAGTTGCAGTTAATAAGTTGGTTCTTAGCCCAATAATTCCTCGCGATGGAATGATAAATTGAAGCAACACACGGTCGCCTTTAATTTCCATGCTTTGCATTTCGCCTTTTCGCTTGGTAACCATGTCGATAGCTTTACCCGAAAATTCTTCGGCTACGTCGATAGTCATTTCTTCTATCGGCTCGCATCTTACGCCATCAATCAATTTAATAATAACCTGAGGTTGACCAACTTGAAGCTCAAAACCTTCTCTGCGCATGGTTTCGATGAGCACCGACAAGTGCAATACGCCACGTCCAAAAACGTTGTAAGCCTCTGAAGTATCGGCAGGTTCAACACGCAAAGCCAAGTTTTTTTCAAGCTCTTTGTAAAGTCTGTTTTTCAAATGGCTCGAAGTTACGTATTTTCCATCTTGTCCGTAGAAAGGTGAATCGTTGATAGTGAAGAGCATACTCATGGTAGGCTCGTCAATATTAATGGTTGGCAAAGCTTCGGGGTTGTCGTAATCGGCAACCGTGTCGCCAATATCAAAACCTTCGATTCCAACCAAAGCGCAAATTTCGCCCGATTTTACTTTTTCCACTTTCATTTTGGCAAAACCTTCGTACACCAAAATTTCTTTTATTCGGCTACGCTTTTGCGTTCCGTCTCTTTTTACAAGTGTAATACTTTGATTTACAGAAAGTTCTCCCCTTGTTAAACGTCCGATGGCAATTCTACCTACATACGTAGAATAGTCGAGCGAAGTAATCAACATTTGTGGTGTTCCTTCTCTTTGTTCGGGTGCTGGAATAAATTCAATAATTGCATCTATAAGTTGCACTATATCAGTTGTTTCCTTGCGCCAATCTGTGGACATCCAGCCATTTTTTGATGATCCATAAATGGTCGGAAAATTCATTTGGTCTTCGGTTGCGCCCAATGAGTACATGAGGTCAAAAACTTGCTCCTGAACTTCGTCGGGGCGGCAGTTTTGCTTATCTACTTTGTTGATTACAACTATTGGCTTCAAACCCAATTCGATGGCTTTGGATAGCACAAAACGAGTTTGCGGCATGGTACCTTCAAAAGCATCGACAAGGAGCAAAACTCCATCAGCCATATTGAGTACACGTTCCACTTCACCTCCAAAATCAGCGTGCCCTGGAGTGTCTATGATGTTGATTTTGGTGCCTTTGTAATTAACCGAAACATTTTTTGCAAGAATTGTAATTCCACGTTCACGCTCTAGGTCGTTGCTGTCCATGATTAATTCTCCGGGTTTTTCGTGGTCTTTAAACAGATTTCCAAGCATTAACATTTTATCTACTAATGTCGTTTTCCCGTGGTCAACGTGGGCAATAATTGCAATGTTTCTTATATTTTGCATGCTTTTTTAATTTAATTACTTTTAGCTTTAATTTTTATACTTATCTATTCTGTTTCTTTTTTTGAAAAACCTCAAAAATTGGGTAGCTTTTAAAAAGCGTGCAAAATTAGTGTTTTTTTTGCTTTTATAACATTCTATTCTATTTAAAACTTCTTAAAAAAACAAAATTTATTTCTAAACTCAAACAAATGAGTTGTTTAATGTTTTGAATCCTTCTCTTTTTTATGAAAATAATCGTTAATTTAATGATTATTTAATCAATTATTAATTAAAATTTAGGATAAAAATTCTTTTTTTAGAGAAAAAGCATTTACTTTTACTCAAAATTTTTTGTTGTAAAAAAAGTGATTGTGTACTTTTGGGTTTTAACCAATTGTTGCATTATTGCTTTAAAGATTACCATATTATTAAAAATATTAGTATTAAAAAAATAATAAATCAAACAAGTTTTAAATGAAAATTCTTATATTAAATGGTCCTAATCTGAATTTATTAGGCACGCGTGAACCCTCAATATATGGAAATATCAATTTCAGTGATTTTTTAATTGAACTGAAAGCCAAATTTCCCAAAGCGCAAATAGAACATTTTCAATCGAATAAAGAAGGCGACTTGATAGATAAGCTTCACGAAGTTGGCTTTTTTTACGATGGCATAGTGTTCAATGCCGGAGCTTACAGCCACACTTCCATTGCATTAGCCGATGCTATTAAAGCAATTGCAACTCCCGTGGTAGAAGTGCACATTTCTAACACCGCTCAGCGCGAAAGTTATCGACACCATTCGTTTCTTTCTGCCGTGTGTAGAGGCACTATAACTGGCTTTGGTTTACAGTCTTATACGCTTGGTGTTCAAAGTTTTTATGAATGAAATTTTTGGACAGTTTGTCTTAAAAAAGTTAGATATTCCAAATTTTAATAATTTGGAATATCAATAATTTAGGCAATTTTTTTACCTAAAAAATTTTATACTTAACTATTTTCCATTTAGTCAATCGGTACATGAGCGAAGTGTGCAAAACACCTAAGCCGTATTTGATGCTTCGGCTAATGTTTATTGATGAGGCTTCGTCGAAATATTTTGTAGGGCAAGTAATTTCGGCTATTTCGTAGCCTTTGAAGAAAATTTGTGCCAGCATTTGGTTATCGAACACAAAATCTTCGGAGTTGGCGTTATAGTTTATATTTCTTAGCACATCACTTCTAAAAGCTCTAAATCCGGTATGGTATTCCGAAAGTTTTTGGTTAATAATTAAGTTTTGAGTGAAAGTTAGAAAACGGTTCGATATGTATTTGTACATTGGCATTCCACCTTTTAGTGCGCCTTTTCCTAAAATACGTGAGCCCAAAACTACCGGATAAACATCGTTTGCAATCAAGTAACACATGGATTGAATTAGCTTTGGCGTATATTGATAATCGGGGTGAAGCATTACAATAATGTCGGTATTCAGCTCAAGGGCTTTGTTGTAGCATGATTTTTGATTTCCACCATAGCCTCTATTTTTTTCGTGCACAATAATGTGTTTAATACCCAGTTGCTGAGCAACTTCAATGGTATTGTCTTTGCTATTGTCATCGGTCAAAATAACTTCATCTACAATATCGAAAGGAATTTCGTTATATGTTTTTCCGAGCGTAAGCGCAGCATTGTATGCCGGAAGTACTACGGCAATTTTTTTGTTCCCGAGCATTTAATTTCTAATTTGATTTGTTTTTTTTGGAAGAGCTATTCTTTTATAAATTTTTTAATTTCCGGTATTAATTTATCAAATAATTTATTGAAAAGAGTTTCCAGGTTTTTTGTAAATCCTTCAAAAGTTGCTACTTCGATAAGAGCAATAGTTTCATTTTCAAGGAGTACTGGGTAGATAACCAAAAATTTTGGGGTACTGCTTCCAAGTCCCGAAACTACTTCGATGTATCCATCGGGTACATTGCTGAGAATGAGCATTTTTTTATCTTTTGCTACTTGTCCCGAAACGCCTTCGCCCAATTTAACAGCTTCTATTTTCTTTTCGGAGTAATAAGCATATTTGCCCACTAAATTGAATAAATTTTGCTGCTTGTTGATTAAGAAGGCGATAGCTTGCACACCGTTTAGCTCCTTTGCTAAAGCCGAAAGCATCGATTCAAAATATTCATCTATTGAGTTCTGGTTTATTTTGGTATGAACTCTATCTATTATTCCGCTGTAATTGACTACATTTTCAGCTTTTTCTTCGTTCTGAAATTCATTCAATTCTGCTTCAGTCAAGTTTGAATGTTGTTTGAGGAAGTGTACTTCTTCTAAAAGTTTTTCATTTTTTTTAGCCAAACTAAAGTTAAATAATACCAATAGAATGCTCAAAAAAGCAGCAATTGCAGGAAAAAAATAAAAAATAGTTTGTTTTTGAGTTTCCATTGTTCCAAAATAAAACAAGGCAATAATTGCTAGAATCAAAGCAAAAACAAAAATTGAAAGACTGCGAATATTTTTCATAAATTATACGTTAAGCTTTTAAATAGTTCAATTTTAATCAAAAAAAATAGTATCTAAAAATTAAAACCAAATATTCATGTTACATTCTTTTTAAGAAGCTAATAATCTGGTCGGTAGTATAAACGTAATCGACACTAGTTGCAGCCATAGCAGCCGTTGGCATGGTTTTTACTTGACACTCATCGGGCGATTGCACAATAGCAACACCGCCAGCAAGTTTTACTTGTTTCAAACCCAAAGCCCCGTCTTTATTTGCTCCCGAAAGAATTATTCCTACTAATTTGTTCTTATAAGTATATGCCGCCGAAAAAAAAGATAAATCTATCGACGGACGAGAATGATTCACTGGAGGTTCGGTGGATAACGAAAACGTATTTCCTAACTCCATGTACATGTGATAATTAGCTGGAGCTAAATAGATTTTGCCCGGTCTAATATGCTGTTTATCATAAGGTTCAATAATTGGCAATGTCGATTTTATTGATAATGCTTCTTCAAATCCTGTTCTTACGTGTTTTAATCTGTGCAAGCATAAAAAAATAGGAATATCAAAGCCTGAAGGTAAGTTAGCAAGTATTTTGGTTATTACTTGAAAGCTTCCTGCCGAACCTCCTATTATAATTGCTTTGTAACTCATTTGAATTTCTTTTATTGAATATATAAAACTTGCTTTGGCTGCTTTTTTCAAACTAAATGGTTGAAAATCTATCCGATTCTAAATTTTCTCCAATTTTCAATCGTCAAAAAAAAGCTTTTAATATTGTATTTGATTTCTCTGTTTTTCTTTGAACAAAATCGCTGAAAACTTTAAAAACCTATTTAATTTGTTTTTTTATAAATACTTTCATTCTCGTTAATTAGTACAAAACTTTTTTCATTGTTAGAGCTTTCTAAGTTCTCTTTTACACCACAAATAAAAATACTTCCCATTGCCATGCTGTCCGTAATTTTCGACATAATAGAGTTTTGCATTCTTTTGTTGTAATAAATCATTTTGTTTCGGTACAAAACCAAATGATTGTTTTGAGGAGGTTCATCAGTTATAAACTCAAACTGCTTAATATTAACACCTCGCAAAAGCTCGCGGTCGAAATAAGCTCTATTATTTTTCTCCTCGTAATACTCGCTAAATTTACTATTTGCACTATATCTATTAAAATTAGCAATATTTACTTCCATTTTTTTCAGTGGAAACGCAGCCTCCTTAATAATATCCACTTGGTTTCTACCAAAGCAAGTTGCTGTAATCTTCACGTGCTCAAGCACTCCAAGTTCTCTCAAAACAATAGTAAGCGTAATTAATTCATCGCCCGAAGTTACTTCCGGTACCCATATATTGCTACCTTTTCTAATATATTGAGGTATAATATTATCCCTGAGCTCTATCCAAAGATTTGGGTCTCTAAACATTTCGGTTTCTTCTATCGAAATATCTGAGATAAAACGATGAATAAAATTTTTGTTGGTTGTTAAGGTAGATATTAAGCTATCTGTCGAACGTATATTGTTCAGTACCATTGCTCTTTCTATACTTCGCACAAAGGCAGTAAACGATTTGTGGCTAAAATCAATGCCATAATTGTCGCTTATTGCTTTTATAATATTTCTGTATTCAATAATACCTATATTGCTAATTTCTTCCATTTAACTATTTTACCCCCTTTTATTTATGTGTAAATGATTTTTTTGTACGATTCTATTTTTTTACATAAAATAAGCCTTTGCGCTTATATTTTGCAGCTACAGGTCCCAACATACTCTCATGGGCACCCAAAACTAAATAGCCTTTGGCAAACAAATTTTGGTGAAACATCTCAAAAATACGCGTTTGTAGCTCATGGTTAAAATATATTAGTACATTGCGACAAAGTATTAAGTCAAATTTTGTGTAAAAAATATTTCCATCATTAATTAAATCTTGTTTTCTAAAAAGTGGCTTATTTACAAGAAAATCATTCATTTTCAACAGATCTTTATTTTGATCTACCTGAAAATATTTTGTGTAGGGCACATTTACCACATCTTCGTAGTTGAATGGATTTTCATTAATTACTTTATCAAAATTATCTAAATAATCAATATTGAAGCGGTATTTGTATTCCCCTTTTTTGGCTACATTCAGCACGTCTGTGTTCAAATCGGTTGCAAAAACGTTGGCTTTTTCATACAAGCCCATTTCATTTAAAAGTATCAACATCGAATAAACTTCTTGTCCGGTAGAACAACCTGCATGCCAAATATTTATAACACTTTGGTTTTCAAATTTATTCAGAACCCTAAAGCGCAAAGCTTGCCACGCACTGGGGTCTCTGAACAACTCGGTAGTATTCACCGTGATGTCTTTCACTACTTTTTCTAAAAATTCAGGACTCGTTTTTACTTTACTAATAAGAGCCGGCAATTCCATTCGATTATCAGACAGTATTTTGTCAATTCTGCGCGCAAAAGAGCGTTCAGAATAATCTGAAAAATCGTAAGTTGAAATCTTTTTTACAACATTTATAAATAATGTAATTTCTTCTTTTGAAAGCATACTTGTAGTTTATTCAAAATCCATTTGAGTTATTTGAATAATCAAAGATATATATATTTTTTTAAATAACACTAATTTTTTTTTCAATGTCATCTTTTTTATAATTTTTTCTTTGCTTTTAATTTTTTTTTTTTGTCAAAAAAAAATTATTTTACAATAAATCAAATACTTCTATTTGTCAGAACTTTTTTAATTGTTGGTTATTTATTTTCAAAAAATAATTTTTTTCCTAAAAAAATCTGTTCAAATTTATAAATTTTTATTTTAACACAAAAGCAAATTTTTATTTTCTTTTTATTATTTCGCCAAATAGTTTAGTGCTAAAAAAGATACAGCAGATTTAAAAAAAAATTAAATATCAAAGCCGCAGCTTATTCCCTATAAATGACGATTTTAGTATTTAAAACACTCACAAAAGATTCATTTATTTGTGGCACTAATTTAAAGATAACCCATTAATTTATAGCTCACGATTCCTACTAATTCATGGATTAAATAGTCCCATTTTGCAAACTGATTTCCTTGCGGAATAAGTTGATTTATTGTTAATTTTGGCACATCACCCAATCTATCGGCAGCAAAACTTTCAATTGTAAAACCTTCCTTTTCAAAGCAAGCTTTCGCTCGCCTTACATGATACGAAGAGGTTATTAAAAGGTAAGTAGAGTTTTTGGCTTTGGGTTTTAATTTTATTGCCGAAAATACTGCATTTTCGTGAGTATTTGCCGATTGATATTCAATTAAAATTTTCTCTTCAGCTACTCCATATAATTGCAATTGCTTTTTCAAAAAAACAGCTTCAATTTGCTCATAATCAGATGTATCTCGTTTTCCTGCCGAAATGAAAATGGTATCTATTCGCCCACTTTGATACAGTTCTAAAGTTGCCAACAAGCGAGTAGCATTGCTAGAATATCGTATTTGATGGCTGTTCTCGTCTTTGCTGGCAATACCTCCTAAGAGAATTCCGTAATCAAATTTGCCAATTTTAGCTATTTCGGTCGCTTCTTCTTCAATAATTTCTGAAAAAAAGTTAAATATAAAAGGGCAAGTGAAAAAATAGAAAATAAAAAGAGTAAATGCGAAAAAAAACACTCTTCTCTTTGAAAAAAAACTCAAAATAATGAAAATAAAAAGGTACAAAACCGGAGAAAGAAGAAAACTTAGTAATTTTGAAATAATATAAAACATTTTAAATTAAATTGTTAGAATAAAACATCATTTTTTTTTCGCAAAAATATGTTATGTAACACCTAGCTACATATTTTGTAACATATTTAGAACTTGCACAAAATTGAATTTTTAAAAATATATTTGCTCACTTTTTTAGTACTATTTAATTACAATTGACAAATGCCAATGTATTTTGTATATAAAGTTACTAATTTATTCATTTCCTTTGAAATGTAATAGTTAGAACATTATGTAATATCTGAAAAAAGTTTCTAAAAAATCAATTTAAAATATAGAAGAATAAAATTTGAAATTCAACTACATTTTTTCAGAAACGAAAAAACTAATTATAAAAAGGAAAACACATGAAAGAAACTGAAATTCAATTCAATCCGAATAAATTAATTCGTTTCCTAAATAAACCCTCTGAGGAATTTACAAAAGACGATATTATGAAATTTATCATAGAAAACAATATAGAAATGATAAATTTTAGATATGCGGGTGGAGATGGCAAATTGAAAACGCTTAATTTTGTAATCACAAGCAAAAGTCATTTAGAAAGCATACTTACCACTGGCGAACGTGTCGATGGTTCAAGTCTTTTTTCGTTTATCGAAGCCGGTTCGAGCGATTTATACGTAATTCCACGCTTCGAGACAGCTTATCTCAATCCTTTTGCACAAGTACCAACGGTTGATATTTTCTGTTCATTTTTCAACAGCAACGGGCAACCCTTGGCAAGCTCACCTGAAAATATTCTGGTAAAAGCCAATAAATTTTTTACCGAAAAAACCGGTTATAAATTTAAAGCCTTAGCCGAACTCGAATACTATGTAATTAGCGATATCAACAGCCTTTATCCTACTTCCGACCAAAAAGGCTATCACGATTCGCACCCTTTCACAAAGTGGGAACCTTTGCGCATCGAAGCCATGCGGTTGATAGCTCAATGTGGCGGAAAAATTAAATATTCACACTCCGAGGTTGGCTGTTTTAATACTGAAAATCAGTATTTTGAACAACACGAAATAGAATTTTTGCCCACAAGCGTAATCGAAGCTGCCGATATGGTAATGCTTTCAAAATGGATTTTGCGAATGCTTGGCGACAAATACGGTGTTACTATTACTTTTGCTCCAAAAATTAGTGTAGGAAAAGCCGGAAATGGTATGCACATTCACATGCTACTCGAAAAAGAAGGCAAAAATGTAATGTCGGAAAATGGAAAATTGAGCAACATTGCTAAACAAATGATTGCCGGAATTTTAGATGTAGCCGGAGCACTTACTGCTTTTGGCAACACGGTTCCTACCTCCTACTTGCGACTTGTACCTCACCAAGAAGCACCTACCACCGTTTGCTGGGGCGACCGAAACCGCTCGGTACTTGTCAGAGTTCCACTGGGTTGGCTTCAAAATGCCGATGGCATGATTTCGATTGCTAACCCACAGCAACCCAAATTGGCAAGCACCCCAAACAGCAAGCAAACTGTCGAATTTAGAGCTCCCGACGGCTCGGCTGATATTTATATGCTACTTGCTGGACTTGTTGTAGCTGCTCAGCATGGTTTGGAAATGGAAAATTCACTGCAACTTGCTGAAATGCTATATGTTGATTATAACATTCATGCCGAAGAAAACAAAGCAAAAGTAATCGATTTTGCCAGCCTGCCTGAGTCTTGTTGGGAATCGGCTGAAATGCTAAACGATAATATATTCCTTTTTGAAAAAAACAATGTTTTTCCTCGCGGAACAATTATGGAAGTAATCAAAAAACTAAAATCGTATCATGATGTTGATTTGAGTGAAAGACTTTATGGTAAAAACAATGAAATTAAAACCCTTGTAGATAGATACTTACATACAAGATAATACTAAAAACGAATACTGATAAGAAATAGACACTTCGTAAAAAAAGTATTAAAAAAACATCATTTTTCGTTTTTAGTTATAGAATAACAATTTGTTACTTAGAATATTAAAAAAAATGAATAATTTACTTGCTTTATAACATAGATTACCAGCAAGTTAGATTATCAAAAAACTAACTTACAATTTTTTTTTTTCAAAATAATCGAGAACACTTCATTTTTGGCGTTGCACATCTTGTGCAATGCCTTTTTTTTATTTAATTTTGCCATATTTTAAAGCATAAAAGAATACGCACAAATGCTAATTTTGCTTTTTTTAGTTTCATATTTGCAGATTGAAAATATATTTTATACTTTTACTTAATAATTTTCAAAAAAAAGCATACAAATTAAATGGTCGAAAATTACGATATTCAATTGGAAATGAGAAAGTTTGTGGCTCCAGAATTTATCTTTGGCATCGATTCGCGCTTCAAAGCGGCTAGTTATTGCAAAAAATTAGGAGCTCGCAAAATATTTTTGGCTACCGATAGCCAAATATCAAAAACATTCTGGTTTTTAGATATTTTGGCTAGTTTGCAAACTATTGGAGTTGAATATACCCTATTTTCGGCTATTTCGCCAAATCCTCGTGATTTTGAAGTTATGGCAGGCTCCGAAATTTACAAACAAGAAAAATGCAATTTAATTTTAGCAGTAGGAGGCGGAAGCGTTATTGACTGCGCAAAAGGCATAGGAATAGTAGTTACCAACTTTCAGCATATACGTAATTTTGAAGGAATTGACATGCTTTCGAGCCCTATTCCGCCAATGGTTTGCGTGCCTAGCACAGCAGGAGCTTCTTCTGACGTTTCGCAATTTGCTATTATCAATAATTTTGAGAATAAATACAAAATGGTACTCATTAGCAAAGCATTAGTGCCCGATGTCTCCATTCTCGACCCCATCGTTTTAACCACAAAAGACTTATACTTAACTGCTTGTAGTGGAATGGACGTACTTTCGCATGCCTTCGAAGCATATACTTCCAACGCAGCATCAGAGTTTAATGATTTACACGCATTAGAAGCTATTCGACTAATCGACAATAATTTAGTTCTAAATTTAAAAAATCCCAACAATTTGCAACTTCGAGCCAAAATGATGCTTGCCAGCCTATATGCAGGATTGGCTTTTTCCAATGCAAGTTTGGGGTGTGTACATTCTATGTCGCATAGTTTGGGCGGATTTTTAGATTTGTCGCATGGCGAGTGCAATGCTATTTTATTGCCTCATGTAGTGGATTTTAATTTTTCGGCAGCTACTGATAAATACATTAAAATAGCAGAAACTCTAAATTTGAATCCTTCTGGCTTGAACAACAACCAAATAAAACAAAAATTGATAGATTACTTATATAATTTAAAAGAAGCTGTAAATATTAATACAAATCTGAAAATCAAAGGAGTAAGTTCTGATTTGATACCCACTCTTGCCTCTAATGCCATCAACGACCCGTGCAACGCTACGAATCCGAGACCACCAAAGAAAAAAGATTTAGAAACAATATTTACCCAAGCAATGTAAAAATGGAAGAAAATTGGGAAAAATATAAACAAAAAATAATGGGCTTAGGCGACGAATCCTTCAAAAAAAGCTATTACCCTGAATTGCAGGCTAAAATAGCTGAGTTAGAGTCGGTTAATTCAAACCTACAAACCATTTTTGATAGCACAAGCGATGGAATTGTGATACACGACAAATTCGGGAAAATACTATCGATTAATAAAAAAGCCAGTGAAATGTTAAATATTAACAAAGACTCTGTTACTGACTTTTCCATTGCCGACTTTTTTGCAAAAGATATAAATTTTAGCGAACTATACTCTATTTGGGAAGAAGTTTTGAAAGGAAAAACATTTTCCATCGAATCAACTATAAACCAAAACGATACACAAAAGCAATTTTTTGTACATTTGGCTATGAACAGAGCTTTTTGGTATGGAAAAGATGTAGTTGTAGCAATTTTGAGCGATTTTACCCAGCGCATAAAATATGAAAATGAATTAATTATAGCCAAATCGAAAGCCGAAGAGAGCGATAGGTTAAAAACAGAATTTCTGCGCAATATTTCGCACGAAATAAGAACTCCGATGAATGGAATCATTGGTTTTGCAAACTTGGTCAACAGACCCGATATTTCGGAAAAAGACCGAAGTAATTTTGTATCAATTATTCTTAAAAGCGGCAACCGATTGATGAGAATTATTGATGACATTCTCGAAATTTCAAAACTTGGAGCAAAACAAGTAGGAGTTGATGAAACCCAAGTAAATATTTTCGATTTACTTTCCGAATTGTATGGCATCTATATTGAAAAAGCACAAGAACGAGGAATTGAATTACTATTGAAAAAAGAAGTTGCTACAAAAAAATGCTTGATTTATACCGATAGGCAAAAATTGATGCGTATTATAAATAATTTATTGGAAAACGCAATTCGTTTTACACACGAAGGGTATGTAGAATTTGGCTGTGGTATAAAAAATAATCAGGTAGAAATTTATGTAAAAGATACCGGAATAGGAGTAGAATTAGAAAAACAAAAAATCATTTTTGAGCGTTTTTCGCAAGCCGAAAAAGGTTTGACCCGCAAAATTGGTGGCTTAGGCTTAGGCTTGGCTATTGCCAAAGAAAATGCACTTTTGCTTGGAGGCGATATTCGTTTGGAATCAGAAGCAGAGGAAGGTTCTACTTTTTTTGTACTTTTGCCCTACAAACCTGTTATTTCGCAAGACGAAATAGAAGCCATGAAACAAGTGGAAGTAGCTAAAAAAGACAAATATACAATTCTTGTGGTAGAAGACGAAGACGAAAATTATTTTTATATCGAAACCCTTTTCAAAATAAAACTAAAACACCAATACCAAATTTTGCATGTAGAAAACGGCTTAGAAGCAGTCGAAATTTGTAAAGCAAATCCAGAGATTGATTTTGTACTCATGGATTTAAAAATCCCAATAATTGATGGATACGAAGCGGCTGAAAAAATAAAAGAAATTAGACCCGATTTGCCAATTATTGCGCAATCTGCTTATGCTTCAAAGGATAACAAGGCGCATGCCGCCATAGCTGGTTGCAACGATTTTATTGCAAAACCTATTAGCTTAGAAACTTTTTCTAAAATAATTGAAAAATATCTGTCGGAATAAGAAAAAGAAAATAGTTATACAATTTCACTTTTTTCTCAGAATTTCGACATCTATCAAATTATGCTAACAAAATTTTTTTGAACAAAATGGCTTAATTAATACGAAAATGTACTATTTTTGCAAAATGAAAAATTGTAGTTTTCAATAGAAAATACAAATAATATTCATACTAATTTTTACAAAAAGATTGATTAGCAAATAAATATGGGCAAATTTGAGCTTCTAAATAAAATAATTCCATACATAGATGAATTTGAACGATTAAATCAAAAGGCTGATATTAATGATTTTAACGTTTGGTTAAATAAGAAATTGAACGGCAGTGTCTCGCAAAACGAAGTTGTGCCCAAAGGAGGAATTTTGCCTGAAATAATGGAAAATCTACCCGAACTGAGCAAAGATATTGTGATTAGCAATCAGTTACGCTATTTGTTCAAATATTCAAATCTTTACACTAAAAAAGCACTAGAAGGAACCAACTTGAAGACAATCAATGACATAGCCTTTCTTGGTACTCTATTGGTAGAGAAAGACATGTCGAAATCGGAACTCATCAATAAACATGTTACTGAAATAACGTCGGGCACAGAGGTAATTAAACGCCTAAACAAGTTCGGCTTGCTGGAAGATTACAAAAATGAAAAAGACGGACGTAGCAAAAAAGTACAATTAACTGCTGAAGGTAAAGAGCTGATTGTAGAGATTTTACACGAAGTTGATAAAGTTTCTCAAATCCTGACCGCAGGGCTTTCGGAAGATGAAAAAGAGCATTTATTAATTATGCTTGTAAAATTGCGCAAATTTCATGATAATCTTTATCAGCGATTTAAGAAAAGGGGAATAGAGGACATTTTTGAAGAAGTGGTGAAATAAAAACGAAAAAAAATCTAGGCGAGTAGTAAGAGCTATCAATAACGACACTACTGATTTACAGTATTTTGCAAAGAAGACAAAAACAGTTTTTCTTCTATTGATTTGTTTAATTTTTTGGTAGTGTAAAAAAATGGTGCCTTTTTCAAAAAGTTAGCTCAAACTGTAAATTTTTCAATTTCTCTTAATAAAATAACAATTGAACAATGTAACAATGTAACAATTTGTTATTAGAATTTGGAAAAAATTGAGCAATTTTGCTTTTCTTAGAATTTTGGTCACAATCAAGTTACGCTATCAACAATTTAACAATTCCAATGCAATTTTTTTATAAAAACAAAGTTTTAAAAACACGCTCTTGTATTTTTATTGCAATAGCATTCTATTTTTTTCTAAACTAAAAAATAATATCAACATGAAAAAAACGATTTTTTTATTTTTATTACTCGTAGGTACTTTGAGTATCAACGCTCAAAAATTTGAAGGCACCATTAAAATGAAGCTTTCGTTCAAAGGCGCAGCCGCACAAATGATGCAGGCGATGAGCCCATCGGAAATGGTTTTCAAAATGAGCAATGACAAAATGTCCACCAAATTTTCTGGCGGAATGAGTAGCATGATGGGCAAAATAATTAGTGATGGTGAAAAAGATTATATGATTATGGATTCTCAAAAAACAGCTTACCTAATGGATAATACTGAAGAAGAATCAGTTGATAATGAGCCCGAACCCAAAATAACAGATTTAAACATTACAGAAAAGGTAGCCGGATACGATTGTAAAAAATTCAAAGTAGAATTGCCCGATACCGGCGAAGACCAACAAGTTAAATTGTTTTATGTATGGATAGCTCAAAATTTTAACGCAAAGTTTTACAGTCCCGATATGCAAAAAGGAAGCTCAAATGCCAAAGTGTATGAAAAATTAAACGGTTTCCCGTTTAAGCAAGAAATTTTGATGAATAGCGAAATGGGCGAAATAACCACAATCAATGAAGTTTCTGAAGTTACCAAAGAAAAAATTGATGCGTCTGAATTTAAAGTTCCCGATGGATATACAATTAAACCTATGTCGGAATTTAATATGTTCGGAAATTAAGTTTTACCGTTTTTTTTAAATACCCAAAAGTTTTGCTAGTTATATAGCAAAACTTTTTTAGCTTTTTGTATTATTCAATTGCTTTTCAAGCTTTTCTATTTGTTTTTTGATTTCTTGCAGCGATTCATTTAAATCACCAGCTAAAGTAGCATTACTTTGCGAATTTTGACTAATTTGCATAAGTGCACCATTAATTTGGTCCACACCCGATTTTTGCTCTAAATTAATAGTCGAAATATGCTGCATCGAACTATCTATTTGGAAAATACTTTGGGCTATAACAGTATAATTATCAGAGGCTTTGTTCGAAACCTGAATTGTTTCGCCTATTAATTTCATAATTTCTTTAGCTCCATGTTCGCTTTTTTCGGCAAGTTTTTTTACTTCTTGTGCTACAACCGAAAATCCTCTTCCCGTTTCGCCAGCTCTAGCAGCTTCGATGGCTGCATTAATTGAAAGTAATCCGGTTTTATTTGCAATGTCTTGAATCAAAGAAATTCTCGAATTTACTTCTTCTACCGATGCCAAAGTATTTTTGATAATGTCACCACTTTGAATAGACAAATTGGCTGTTTTCTTTACCGACTCCACAGTGTTTTGTGTATATTCTACGTTTGAAGCTATCGATTGCGAAAGCTGCTCGGTTGTTGCCGAAAGTTGCTCTAAACTCGATGCGTGTTCAAACGTATTCTGGCTCAAAGATATAGTAGATTTGCTTATCTTGTGGGCTAAAGATTCTAGTTTTTTTGAAGTTTCGCTTACCAAGCTAAACATTTTAGTTAGCTGGTTATTTTGCTTAATATTGGTTTCTGCATCTTTTTGTGCTTTCTTGATTGCACTTTCATTAAATTTATTGGCAAAATAAATAATCACTGCTATTAATATAGTGATAGTAAGATGTTGGGTATAACCAGCTTTAAATAAGTCCATTTGCTCAGGTAAGTGTTCCTTTGCATAAAAAAAAACCTTGGTAGTACTTACCACAATAATTATTGTATTAATAACTATAACTAGCCGGCTAGAAAACATTACACTTGCTGCTAAAATACCCAAAACAGAGTAAAAACCCTGAACATATTTATATAAAACTTGCGAATCGCCTTTTATTTGATTCAAAAAAAAGGCTATCATTAAAATCATCAACAAACTAAACAAATTTCCAGCTTTCTGATATCCTTGCTTTTTAACTAAAAATAATGTGCCAACAATAATAGCCAACGACAAAAATTGACTCAAAATTGAAGCCATAAAGTTGTCATTTCTATTTACTAAAGACATTATGAGACTAGTTAAAACAAGAAAAACACCAAAAAATAAAAGAATTATAAAAAAACGGGTTTTTAAGAAATCAAGATATTCCAATTTTTGCTTTGGAAAAAAATACTGGATTAATTCTTTAATTTTTTTCATTGATAAATCGTTTTTCAAATTTCCTATTATCAAAATAGCCTAAAATTACAACAAAAGATAAAATAGCTGAAAAAGAGAAATATATAATATGTTTACAAAAGATTTTATTGAATTATAATTTTCTTTTATGTAACTGTTTTTCAAGCTTTTTAGTGTACATTTGTATCTCTTTTAGTGCTTCATTCAAATCACTTGATAAAGTTGCATTAATTTGCGAATTTTCGCTTATTTGTGCAAGAGCTGTATTTATTTGATCTACACCTGCTTTTTGCTCTAAATTTATAGCCGAAATATGTTCCATCGAAGTATCAATTTTCATAATTCTATCGGCTATAATTTTATAATCTTCGGCTGCATCTCGCGATATTTTGATTGTTTCGTGAATCAACGCCATTATTTCTTTTGACCCAAGCCCGCTTTTTTCGGCAAGCTTTTTTACTTCCTGCGCTACTACCGAAAAGCCTTTACCGCTCTCTCCTGCCCTAGCCGCTTCTATTGCTGCATTAACCGAAAGTAAACCCGTTTTATTGGCAATATCTTGAATGAGTGATATTTTTTCGTTTACTCCTTCAATAGATACCAAAGAACTATTTATAATATTACCACTTTTTTTAGACAAATCTGACGTTTCTTTTACCGATTCTGTCATTGAATAAGTGTATTCTACATTCGAGGCTATTGACTGCGAAAGCTCTTCGGTGGTTGCCGATAGTTCTTCTAAACTAGCTGCCTGATTGTAAGCATTGGTGCTTAGAGATAAGGTTGATTTACTTATGTTTATAGCTAATTCATCTAGCTTTTTCGAGGTTTCACTTATTAAATTAACCATTTTAAGCAATTCTTTATTTTGATTTTTGTTGGTTAATGCTTCATCTTGAGCTTTTTTTATTGCACTTTCACTAAATTTGCTGGCAAAATAAATTACTACACTTATCAAAACTGTTACAATAATATGGTGTTTTATTCCTAGAGTAAGTAACTCTTCAAATTGTGGTAAATGTTGTAGTCCATAGATATATACATACGATGTACCTAGAAAAATTAATCCGGCATTTATAAATATTACCCAGCGCGAGGAAAAAATAACACTTGTAATTAATACTAAAAAAACAAAATAAAATCCTTGCGAAAGCTTATATAGTGCCAAAATATCCTGTTTTATTTGTGTTAAGAAAAATACAAGAATGAGCATAAAGGTAATGCTAAAAATATTTCCGGCTGTTTTTAACCCGTATTTTTTCACTAAAAAAGCTGAGAAAAGCATAAAGCAAATGGATATTAATTGGCTAATAACCGTTATAAAATTATTGCTTTTATAGCTTAAAATTAAACTGGTTACAAATAGACTAACCAAAAGACTACTCGCTAAAAGCGAAATAATAAAGAATCTAGTTTTTTGTAATTCAAAATAATTCAGTTCTCGCCTTGGCAAGAAAAAGTTAATAATTGATTGTATCTGTCTCATCAAAGTAATTTTTTTACCGTATTCCTAAAATTTTGAATAATAATACAAATAGACTCTATTTTCTAACATATAGTATGCCAAATACTTAGATATATTTATTGAAAATTTCATACTGAAATTTAATAAATAGCATTAATTTACAATTTCTAAAAATTACATCATTTAGTTAATGGAATTTTTTTTATAAGATTGCTTAGCTTTAATGCGTGCAAGTTACGAAAAAAGAAAATAATTATACTCTTTTACTTTGCATAAAAAAAATTTAAAGGTAAAACTTTCCATTATCTTTTTCCATAATACCATAAAGATATTGATTAATAATAAGTTATATTTCTAGTTTATTTATTATTAAATATTAAATTTACCTAAAAAGTATCATTTATCGTATAAACATATAGTATTTGAAAGAAAATAGCAGATTTAAGGCATTTTGAAATTTTGAAACCGCAGATTAAACAGAGTAAATGACGTTTTAAAATTTCAAAATAACGCAAAAGATGCGTTTTCTTTGATATTCTAATTAAAAAAATCCAATATTACTTTCATATATTCGTTTCGAGATTTCTCAGTTAGAATGCTCTCAAAAGGAAATCCACAGACAAAGACTTTATAATTAGACTTATAAGCCACTGCTGCGCTAGTATTATTCGACGAATAACGAAAAATCGTTTTTGCTTCGTCATTGGCAGGCTCTATTGCATTTGGAGCTTCAACTGTGTAGATTTCAGGCGAATACTCTGTATTAAATGCAAAGGTATTCAAGTTAAAATTGGAATCTACCGAGTGTACTTTTCCAACAACATCGGCATTGCTAGTTCTAAATTTGTATTTCAGAATGTTAGCTGCAAAAGCTTCATCATTTTTTGTGTTCAAATCCGAACCAAGATAAGCTCCCGATAGTAAAAGATTTCCCTTATTTTTACAATAAATTTCTATCTGCTTTTTTATTTCGGGAGTAAAAATTTTGAATTCTTTTTTATCAGAATTATAACTATGAGTTTCTTTCTCTTCGCCATAAATAAAATCTACAATCGAATAATTATTAAGACTTACATTTTGCATTTCAACAGCCTCGTCGCTACACGAAACAAACGAAAATCCAGCATTTTTAATGGCTTTTCCATGTATAAAAGGGTAATCGAACGTATTTCCGATTATTAACTTACCCTCATAATTGGCGTTACTGGCACCATGCCCTGGTGCATCGTCGTCGAGCCAAGCCGAGTTTGGGTCAAAATCGTATTGAGTTCCTATAAAATGAAAATCGTAAATATACGGAACGCCAGCATCTTTGAAGTTAGCAAAACCTCTAAAGTTTTTATTATCAATAATTTCTGGAGCTGAGATTCGGTCAAAGCCATTAATAATAAGTACCGTTTTTTTTGAATTTGATACTTTACAAATCGATAAAATTTCGGAAGGAAAACTTTCGCCACCCTCATTCAAAGCTGTAACTTTATAGCTATAAATGACATCATTTTCAATATTTTGATGCACAAAAGTAGGTTTTTCTACTATGGTTCCATTGTCAAAATCAAAGTTTTCTTTGCGAATGTACACTTTGTATTTTGTTGGTTTTGCCGAAACTTCTAAAGAATCAAAAGTTTCTTGCCATTTCAGAACCACGTTATTTTGTTCTGAAAATTCGGCTTGAAAATAAGCTACAGGCAGAGGTTGCACCACATATTGACTTGCATTTTGAAACGCCAAAAACTTGAGGAAAGCCTTGTAAATAGAGCGACTAACGTCAAAACGAAACTGCGGATTTTGTCCGTACATCATATCCGCCAAATTTTGGTGCGAAAGCAATTCGAGCAAAACAGTAGGCACACTTGGAATGCGAGCTTCAGTATATTCTTTGTTCCATAATCCTCTACGTTGCCAGTTTTTGTTATACTTTGCTCTAATGTCATCTACTATTTGGGTTTGCATCAAATCGGCTAAATCTCTGCTTGCTAAGCGCGATGAGCCATCGGGAAAGTTAGAATGCTCATATTCCCTGTCGTAAATAGCCAAAGTTCCTATGATGGAGCTATCGAGTGTAGTCCCTGCATCGGTATGAAACGAAAGCGACAAGTCGATAGGAATATTTAAGCCATTTACCTTGAAATTGGTATCTAAATAGCTATTTTTTAGATAATTAACCCAATTAGCACGACCTAAGCCATCGCCTAAAATTTCACTTCTTGGGGCGGTATATAAAACAGAATCGGGAATTCCTGCAAATTGCAAATAATAGCGCGAAGCCTCTGAGAATCTTGATTTTCCGCTAATTTGACCGTTTCGTTCTATATTTCCCATTCCGCCGCCAAATTTTACGGCATCGGCTGTAATTATTGTATTTTCTGCATTTTTATTTGAAATTTCAACTCGTCCAAGCTCTGGATTTGTTCCTTTTTTAAATTTGAATGTACCTAAATAAACCCAAGTTCCACCGCCAATTTGCTGGTTTACAACAAAATCTGTTTTTCCTCCCAAATGGTAAACCGAATATTGCACTTTAGTTGCACTATTTTCGAGGCTTGCATACGAAATATAAACGGCATAATTTCCCGCTTCTGGAAAGTTAGCAACCCATTGAATTTTAGTAGTTTCATCTTTTGACGAGGAAATGTATTTATAGGTTCCTAATCGAAAAGGATTTTGTTTTTCTAAAAAAGTTTGTTGGTTTTTAAAACCCAGAAGATTTTCACTTTGCTTCCATTTTTCACTTTTTAAAATAATTTCTTTATAATTAGTGGTATTTTTAAAATTATCGTCGTTATCTACAATTACTTCATTTACTTGCACATCGCGTTCGCGTGGAATAAACACATTTGCTCCTGCATTTTCTAGCATGGGAGCTAAAAATGGAATTACATACGATGCTGTATATAAGTCTTCTACCGTTTGAAAAAGCCTTGCTCGTTGCCATTCCCAGCGGTTGAGTGCGGGCTCGTAATACCAGCCGTGGCTATTAGCAAGCGCAATATTTTTGTTGAATAAGCCTTTTTCGGGTACAAAATTTTTACTCAGATTTTGAACAATGGGGATTCTGTTTGTTTCTATCTTTTGGAAACGGCTTTTATCTATTGGAATAGTTGTACGAAAATAATTGGGAATTAATTCTTCTAATAAATCTATTCCGCTATAAATAGATACCTTATAATTAAATAATTTACTGCTCAATTCTTTATTAATAAGCCAGTAAATATATTCAACATTGTTTTCTCTTAATGGCATGTATGACAAAGGTCTGAAGAAATAAATGTCTATCTTTTTTGTAGCGTAATCTATTTTAATTGTGTCCAGTTTTACCGTTCCTACTACTGGAAATGTGTCGTTTATATTTTTTTCGATGAGCTTAACTTTTTGAAAAACAAATAAATAGAGACTATCTTTGCTGTTTATTGTTTGTCCAAAAATAAACAGCGGGAAAAGTAACAAAAATGAAAGTAAAAAGTTCTTTTTCATGTTATCGAAATGTTTTATAAGAGAATATTCTATATTTGTAGTACAAAAGTACAAATATATTTTAAATAAACTGTTTATTTTATAGAAAATTATTTGTATCAAAAAAAAAGAATAATCCTGATAAAAGTGGACATTTTTCGTTAGCTTTGTAGTTTATTGAATTACTTAAAAACTTATTTAGCAAATTATGGAACATGAAATTTTTAGAAAACAAATAGTTGAAGCTGGAAAATATTTATTATCAAGTGGTTTGGTGGTTAGAACTTGGGGAAATATTAGCTTGCGAGTAGATGAAACTTATATGCTTATAACACCTAGCGGAAGGCGATATGAAGACTTGGCTTTAACTGATTTAGTTCTAGTTAATTACCATACTTTAGACTATAAATCGAGTATCAAACCTTCGTCGGAAACCGAGTTGCATTCTGCTATCTATTGTTCTCGAAATGAAATAAATGCAGTAATTCATACACACCAACAATATGCTTCGGCAGTTGCTGTGGCAGGAAAAAAAATTCCGGCAATTACCGACGACCAAGCGCAAATTTTGGGAGCAAGCGTGCGACTTGCAAAATATGCACTAACAGGCTCTAAGCAGTTAGTTAATAATACATTAAATGCTTTGAAAGATAGAATGGCTGCACTTATGTCCAATCATGGCGCAATTTGTTTGGGGCGCAACCTCGACGAGGCATTTACTGCTTGCCAAATGCTTGAAAAGACTAGTAAAATTTTTATCGATGCACAAGCTTTGGGAGGAGTAAAACCTATTAAAAAAAGTTTAGCGACACAATTACACCTCGATTATTTGAATAATTATTCGGTCAAAGCCTTAAAAAATGTATGAAAATATCTGAAATTGAGCTTATAAGAAAAGTGAAATGAGCTAAGGCTAAGTTTGAATTACTTTCTTTTTTATCGTTATTAAGAATCTTTCTAAATTTTAAAAAAAGTTAAAAATAGTTTGTAAAATAATTGCACACTTTATACCTTTGTACAAGTATTTAATTGCTTAAATGCTTGTATAATGTAGAGATGTTTAGAAAAATTCTATTTTTTTACCAACTCAAAAATCTAAACAAAATAGAATTTAATTATTTAAATATCAAATAATTATAAGTATTTAGCTTAAAATAAATATTCTTAAAAATAGAAAATAATGCTCTATAATTTAATTTTTCAAAATAGATTTAATTTTTTAGAAATTGTTTTAAAATAACCCAAAAGACAAATGAAAAAGTTAATAAACAAACTAATACCTCCGAAACAATGGCAACTGCCTGTTGTTATTTTACTGGGCATGTTTGTGGGCTTAACGGCTTATACCTTCAAGGTTTCTAATGCTATTTCGTACTTGAGCGATTCGCCAGAAACGTGTGTTAATTGCCACGTAATGAATCCGCAATACGCAACTTGGAAGCACAGCTCGCACCGCGAACATGCTACGTGCAACGATTGCCATGTGCCGCACGATAATTTTGTGGCAAAATATTATTTTAAAGCCGCCGATGGCTTGCGACATGCTACGATGTTTACTTTACGTCTGGAGCCTCAGGTAATTAGGATTAAAGAAGCAGGTGCAAAAGTAGTGCAAGAAAATTGTAAACGCTGCCACTCGCATTTGACTAAAAATGTGAGTATTCGCAACAATACTTACGAAGTGCCTCATGGTAAGGTTCGTAGCCTTTCAGCTACTCCCAAAGCTTTGATTAAAGTAAAAGAAAAAGAGTAGAGATGACTCTATTTTGTTCACTGATTTTCAATTTTTAAAATAATACAGCAATTAAATAAATAGTTGAGCTATAAATAAGCTAAAAATCAATAGAAAATGGAAACAAATAATACAAATTCAGGACGTAAACCATGGATAAATTGGTTACTTTTTAGTGTAACGGTAGTTGTGGTATTTTTGCTGGGGCTTTTGGCTTCATCGATTACCGACCGCAAAGCAGAAGAAGAACATGTGTATAAACCAACGGTGGAACTCAGCAAATGGGAACCAAGAAATGAAGTTTGGGGCGAAAATTTTCCTCGACAATTTCAATCGTATTATCAAACCAAAGATACTTCTTTCAAGAGCAAATACAACGGAAATGCTATGATTGATATGTTGGAAGTAGATCCTCGTTTGGTGGTACTTTGGGCAGGTTATGGTTTTTCAAAAGATTATAATCAAGGAAGAGGGCACTTTTATGCTATCGACGATGTAATCAATTCGTTGCGCACCGGAGGACCTACTTCGGGCGAAGATGGACCGATGCCTTCTACTTGCTGGACTTGCAAAAGCCCCGACGTTCCGCGTTTGATGGAAGAAAAAGGTGTAACTGAGTTTTACAAAGGCAAGTGGTCATCGATAGGTCACGAAATAGTGAATCCTATTGGTTGTGCCGATTGCCACGACCCCGAAAGTATGAATTTGCGTATTTCTCGTCCGGCTTTAGTTGAGGCTTATCAAAGACAAGGAAAAGATATGAAATCGTTTACTCAACAAGAAATGCGCTCGCTGGTGTGTGCTCAATGCCATGTGGAATATTATTTTGATAAAACCAAAGCCGAAGGTGCTGCGTATTTAACTTTTCCTTGGGACAAAGGTTTTTCGGTGGAAGCGATGGAGCAATATTACGACGAAATTGAATTTTCGGATTGGACTCATGCGTTGAGCAAAGCACCCATGTTGAAGGCTCAACACACCGATTATGAGGTGTTTAATATGGGAATACATGCCGAAAGAGGTGTTTCGTGTGCCGATTGCCACATGCCTTACAAAACCGAAGGCGGACAGAAATTTACTGACCACCACATGCGAAGTCCGCTAGATAATGTTGCCAACTCGTGCCAAGTGTGCCACCGTGAAGAAACTGAAAAGTTGGTAAAAAATGTGTATGACCGCCAAGATAAGATTATTCAAAACCGCGATGCTCTGGAAATGTTGGTTGTGCGTGCACACGTGGAAGCCAAAAAAGCTTGGGATTTGGGAGCAACCGAACCCGAAATGAAAGCTATTTTGCAAGATATTCGTCATGCTCAGTGGCGTTGGGATTATGCAGCCGCCGGACATGGAAACTCGTTTCACGCGCCTGTTGAAATAGGCAGAGTGATTGGTACCGGTATCGAAATAGCTCAAGAAGCTCGCCTAAAATTGGCTCGTTTGTTTGCTAAAAAAGGTTTTATGGAAGAAGTGCCTTATCCAGACATTGCTACAAAAGATAAAGCTCAAGTTTTCATTGGTTTAGATATGAAAAAGCTGCAAGCTGAAAAAGATGCTTTTGTGCAAAATTTATATCCAACTTGGATAAAACAAGCCAAAGAAAGAGAAAGTAAATGGGTGGTAAAACGTTTTTAAACGTTTAATTTTCAGTTAATTAATAATAAACTTCTCGAAAATAGTTTTTTTCGAGAAGTTTTTTTTGTGGCACTTGATTGGAATTGTTTATGTGCAGAAAGTAAATAGAATAAAAAGACTTATTTTTCTTAAAAAAATAATGTATGTCCATTAACCCCTTAAAATTGAATAGGTTTTGCTTTTATGGCGATGAAATCTTTTAAATAGAATGGTTCAAAGTAAGCTAGATTTTCAAATTCGCCTTTTTCAAATTTTTCGTGCGCAATGGCTGCCATAAAAGCGGCTGAAGGATTAAATGCGTCGATGAAATGGGCGTTGGGGTGCAAAATAGTTTGCTTGCATTTTGCGGCACCATCGCCAAAAAAGTAAACCGGTTTATTTTGGAGAAATTCGCTGTACGAATCGGCTTCGATGATGTCGGCTGAAATTTCTTTTACAAGCTGATTGTTAGCATTGTAAAAGGCAGAATAGACTTCCATTCGGCGTGCATCTATCATGGGAGCAAAAAGGCTGTTGTTGGCATATTGCTGCACAGATGAAACACCATAAGCCATTGATTGCAAAGTACTTACCGAAATTAAAGGTACATTCAAACCGTAAGCCAAACCTTTGGCAGTAGAAACTCCAATACGCAAGCCTGTGTACGAACCTGGTCCTTTGCTTATGGCTACGGCTTTTATTTCGTGTCGCGAAATGCCCGTACTTTTGAACAATTCTTCGATAAATACAGAGAGTTGTACTGCGTGAGAATTTTTTGTGTCTGTTTCGCGTAAAGCTATTGTTTCATTGCCTTTTGAAAGACTTACTGAACAAATTTGAGTTGCTGTTTCGATGTTTAAAATCATATTTCTTCTTCTTTTTCATAAAACGCAAAGATAAAATTTCTTTCGTTATTTTACGCTATAAACTCGTAGCAACGTAAAAAAAAACTGTTTTATGCTTTTTTTACACAGTAGATGTAAATACCAATAAAAAAATATCCCTCACATATATCGCCCCAAAGGAACGAACTATGCGAGGGAATTTCTTTTTTAATACCCTACCTAATAAACTTCAAACCAAAGTTTTAGAACAAAAATAAAGGTCAAATCTTCTATTGCCTTTATAAACAAACTCTATTTAATAAATACCTTTTTACTTTCTGTTTGCCCATTTACTTGTGTGCTAACAATGTAGATACCTTGTTCTGAAACCGGAATACGAATGTAAGGTATGTTTTGAATTGTAACTTCTTGTACTAAAACGCCCAATAAGTTATAAATTTTTACCGTTCCGTCAAATTCTATTTCGTTGGTTTTTACTTGAACAAAAACATCGCTTTCGGCTGCATATATTTCTATATCAAAACCTTCTACCTCGATAGCTTTTTTCATAAAATGAATCACAAAACGTTCGTTGTTAAATCCGGTTTTTGCATAAAACGGATACACATCGTTTTTATTTATTTCGGTCATTTCTTGTAATTCTTTGTCTTCCAGATAAACAAAAATATCGGAAGGCAAATCGTAGCGCGAAAGTTCGAGTATGTTTATGTTGTAATTTCCTTCTTCTTTTGCATTGAAACCCAACGGAACTGCCAAATATTCGGTAAAAAACGGGAGTGAATTGATAGCCAAATTTATTTTGTCGTTGGTAATAGTGTAGATTTGAGGCACTTTGCTGTCGGCAATCATTTTGTAGGCATCAAAGTCGCTGTCAAATTCATTTACAGCATTGGGCAAAAAGCGCAAAGCTGTTTCGTCAGTCATTCCGTCTTTTTCGATGTTTATTTTGAGCAAGTTATCGTGCTTTGCCGTTGTTTTTTTCCAGAAAGTTTGAGTGCTGTGCACGCGTGCCGAGTTAGGTAAGGTAAAGTTTGCTCCACCTGCGCCAACAGTCGATTTTGCATGTACAAAAAATCCTTGCATCACAGGAATGTACCTAGAACCATTGTTGAGGGTCAAAGGAGAAACATTGCCGCCTTCGGTGCCACCTGTTCCATTGTAATAACTATAATTAGAGATACTTGCATCTTGATTCCAGAAGTAAACAGTATTGTCTATGTTCGATTTGTCCCAAAGAGGATTGTCCCAATCGAGAGCCGAAGGAAATGGATTTCCTACTAAATTCCAGCCGTCTTTTGAGTTTAAGTCGTTGTCGGTGAAATAAATAGGCACATCTACATTGGTATTGTTCACAAAACCCGAAGCGGTAACGGTTTTGTAGCCGTTGTCGAAATTGGCATAACCTGCTCCGGGCACAATAGCTTGTGGGCTTCCGTTTCCGTTGTGTGCATGTTCCCACGCTTTGGCGTAATCAGTCCAATTGGCTGAGCCGTTTCCGTCAAAAGCTTCGTTGTATTTCAAGAAGTTTGGATTCCAACCATTTGGTGATGAAGTAAATAGCTCGCTACTTTCGGTGGTGGTAGGAATGGAAACATAGTGCCATTCTACACGCGGAATAAAACGTTCTACTTCCACTTTTCCAGTGCCTTGGTAAGTAATGTTTCCGTTGTCCAAAAGAGTAGCCGTTGCGCCCGAATTTGCTGGGCTTTTGAGCGTTAGCGTTCCAGCAATGTGCAAATCGCCGTTAAGTGTGAGCGAGTTGTTTGCAGCAACACTCAACTGAGCATCTTCCAAAATTTCGACTTGATTCAATACCAAAGTAGTATAAGGCGATGGTCTGTTAATGAAAGCTGAAAATCTGGTGGCTGAAATTTGCACCAATTCTACGGTTCCAATTTCGGGAACAAATTCGCATTGCCAATTCAAATTGTTGTCCCAATTTTCGGTTTCCCAACCACGCCAAACGTATTTTCCGACGTGCGCTGTGGGCGTAAATTCATCAACTCCCAAGTCTGGGCGAAGCGCATGGCGCGTATCGCCATCAATGTCGGTAGTAATGGACGCAATAGGTATGCCAGTAGCATTGAAACCACAAGCGTTTGCAGTGTTTAGATGCAAGTCGCAAATTGCAACATTTGAGAAAATTGGCTCTTGTTTTGTACTCAATTCTAATCGTTTTTCGCCCGAATTGGCTATCCAAGTTTCAAAAGTAACTGCCGAATTGTTCCACAAACCGCAAGTAGCTAAATCGGTTGTGTAGTAAGCATTTGCATTCAACGAATTTTCCGAAATATTGGCAATTTCGTTAAACCCTATGGCATAATGTTTGCCAGCTCCTCCGCTTCGGCGGTTTGCAAAAATATTGTTTTTAATGCTGAATTGCACTTCTACATTGTCGCCAAACATGGCGTAAGAATTTGAACCTGTTGCATTTCCAGCAATATTAATAGAATTGAAATAGACTTTGCGAGTTGCAATATCATCGGTAGCAAACCAAATTCCTCTATATTCGGCATCATCATTTTCCCCAAGTGCAATTTGGTTGTTTGCAAGATAACCGTTGTTCAATTTTGTTAAAACAATACCATTTACGGTTTTGCCCGAAAGTGAGGAATTATTTTTAAAACTCCAAATTCTGTTGCTTGAAAAAACCGCATTGGGCGCAGCTTCCGAAAAACCGGCTAAGTGAGTGGCAGCATTTCCCGAAAGAGTGAAATCAGTAATGTGATTTTCCGAAATGGCAAAAACTCCGTTGTCGCGAGCATGTATGCCTTGCAAAGCCAAAAGTCCGGTATTGAATGCTGTATTTTCGCTTGCAGAAGTGAAATTTAGCAAGGTATTTTGCGAAATGATGTGGTTTCCAATATTTAACACTTCAATTCCCGCAAGTGTATTGAGAGGATTGGAAGTGTTTACATTTTGAAGGGTATTAACCGAAAAAGTGCAAGTTCCGGCTGAATTGATATAAGCAATTGCCGAGTTGTTTGCGCCTGTAATTGTTACATTTTCAAACACATTGAACTTAATATTTTGTCCATTGGTGGTCGTTTCCATTTCGAGTAAGCGCAACGAACTATTGCCGCTGTGCGTAAAATTGCTTAGTGTATTGTTTCTTTGAGCGAAGCCGATGCTCCGTTGCTTGTATTTTTGAAGTAGCTCAAAATATTTGAATTTATCTGAGTTGCGCTTCCGGCTCCGGTTTGTGCCACCTGAATGGCAGCCAAATAGCTATTGCCCGACATGGTCATGTTGGTCATTGTATTTCCGGTAATGGTAGAGCCTGAAACTCCGGTGAAAACAAAAATTCCGTTTGCCCAGCCGTTTCCGCTGTGTGAGATATCATCTACAACTGCCGGATTTCCTATTTTGTTGTTGGTAATGTTTGCTTTTCCGGTGTTAAAAAGTTCTATTCCGGTCATGTAAGCATTGGCACCGCCTGCATTTGTGTTTTTAAAGTTGTAAATGCGGTTGTTGTCCACATTCAAAATGGAAGTATTTCCTATATTGAAACTGAAAGCCC
>JAIFNL010000205.1:5575-13372 GCA_020047755.1 Bacteroidota bacterium | reverse complement strand
GGAGCGACATATTGCCACTCAAATTAGAGCCGCGCAAGCCAACGAACTGTTTGAATACATCAGACGTATTCGCAGAGCTGGTAGAAAAATGTGGGCTTTGACCGATTTTGTGCGCAGTAATGCTTACTTGATGCCTACTCTTTCGGCATCGAGCCAAACCACAAAGACCGGCAACGACGATTTTGTGGACGAAACAGATACGAACCTCAACGAAAACGACTCATAGAGCGAGTATCTAAAAACAAATGTGTGTAACAAAACTGCTTTATAATAAAAAAAGCAGCCCGAAAGCGAACCCCAAACGGTTCGCTTTTTTTGTGTCTTTATTTTTTATATAATAAAAAGTAAACAGTTAAATAATTAGTCGTGCAGTTTTTATAGCATAAGTAGTGCTTTAAATAGTGTTCTGTCGGTTAGGCTGTTAGTAAATCATCGGACAGACCGGACAAGCCGGTCGAACCGATTTTGCGTAGTTTTCTTTCAAACACTAAATAGAAAAACGCTTGGAAAATACAAAATTTCTTTTTAATTTTGCATCGATTCGTAAGCCTGAGTGTTTGAGTTTGAGGCGTTGATTTACAGCACGGTTTGGATTTGTTCAGAATTGACACTTGTTAATCATTCCTAACAAGTATTTTAACAACCCCCAAAAAAAACAAGAGCCAAAAGAAAACTTGGAAAGATAGGTTAAGTTCTAATAATTAACGAACTAGCATTACTTGAAAATATATTTTTAGAAAAAAAAGAGAATTATTTTGTCAAATGTTAGGTTTTTTGACTGTTAAGTATTATCTTTACTGTTGTAAAAAAAATAAGAAAAGCAGCGTAAAAAGACAACAAAATAGTAGAATATTATTATATAAAAGTTAAAATGAATAAAAAAATAGTACAATTGAGCATGTTTGCATTTGTGCTTATTGCTCTAAACTGGGCTTCGTGCACTTCTGAGCCAAGCAGCGAAAACACAAGCGATTCTACCGCCACTACTGCCACCAACGAATCAACACAAAGTGCTGAAACGGTAGAGGCTGCAACGTATTTTGTACCTGCCGAGCTGCCAATAAATTACGGCAAAGAGAATATTTTGGCGGATAAAATCTACCCCATTGGTTGGTCGAACGATAGCAAATTTGCTTACATTGTAGAGCCTGCTGATGAAGCTACTGGCTTCTATTTCATCAATATAATCATTCAAGATTTAAACAACGACAAGATTTTGTGGTCGTTTGTATATGATACCGAAGACCAAATAGAAAATAAAGACCTCAAAGCCACTTGGAAAGAGCAGTTTGAGCTTATCAAATCAAAACTCGACGAACATAAAATAGTACAAGAGAAAAGTTTTATACTCGAAAAACTTAAATTTGCAGTAGATAACAACAACTTTGAAGTGAAATTAACAGCCAAGAAAGGCGTAAGCGTTGATTTTGCCCCCATGGAAGTAATCGAAAAATATACGGTAAAAATTACTTCAGCACTTGGTCAGAAGCAAATATTTTCAAAAAAAGAAGAATCTAGCCGCATGCTCGATGCTAAAGTTTTGGGTGTATTCAAAAGCCCTTACGAAAACAAAATAGCAGTACTTGTGGCAAGCGAAAATTTTGGCTACGAAGGACCTCCCAATGTAGTAGGTATCACAGTAGTAGGTGCTAACTTAGATAGTGGTTTCAAAAAATAAATGATTAATTTTGTGTTATTGAAAAATATGAAATTATGAGCAGAAAATTAATACGGTTTGATTGGGCAATGAAAACCTTGCTACGCGATAAAGCAAATTTTGATGTTTTAGAAGGATTTTTATGTGCCTTATTTGAAGATGATAACGTAAAGATATTAAGTGTTTTAGAAAGCGAAACGAACGCAAAAGACGAAAATGATAAATTCAATAGGGTCGATTTGTTAGTTCAAGATAGCCAATACAAAAAAATATACATTGAAATACAAAATACCAGAGAAACAGATTACTTAGAAAGCTTGTTGTATGCTACTTCAAAAATAATAGTAGAACACCAAGATTTAGGCGAAGATTTTAAAGATATAAGTAAAGTAATATCAATAAGCATTTTATATTTTAACTTAGGTACAGGTGATGATTACATATATTATGGAACCACCGATTTTAAAGGGCTTAATACAGGAAATCAACTTACTGTAAAAAAACGTATTGCAATACCTGAAACACTAAAATCGAGCTATAAATTTATAGAAAAGAAAATATTTCCAGAATATTATCTGATAACGGTTGAACGATATAAAAATATTGTACAAAAGAAGATAGATGAATGGATTTACATGATAAAAAACAACGAAGTAAAAGAGGGTTCGGTATCAAAAAATATAGAATGCGCCAAACAAAAACTTGCAGAAATAAACATGTCAAAAGAAGAACGAAGGGTTTATGAAAAATATTTGATAAACTTAGCAAAGGACAAAGACGTTCTAAATACTGCAAAAGAAGAAGGGCGAGAAGAAGGGCGCAAAAAAGGAAGAGAAGAAGGAAGAGAAGAAGAACGCCAAAAACAAGAAGAAAAACAACGACAAGAAAAAATAGAAATGATTAAAGAAATGATAAATGACGAAATGACAGATAATATAATTGCAAAACTAACAAAAGTTGATATTTCTGAAATACAAGAAATACGTAAAGGCTTAAAAAACAAATAATAAACGTACAAAACTTAGCATGATTCATAAAAAAACAGCTCAATACTTTAACCGAAATGCAACTGTAAAATTCAATATTATGAGTATTTCAATTCATTGCTTTATTTAATTAAAGTTTTTTGGTACTTAACTGCCAAAAACAAAATAAAAAAGTACAATATTGAGTGGTTTCTCAAAATAGAGTAACCCAATTTAAAACAACTATAAAGAAAACAAAAAATAGATAGATTTATGGAAATAAAAGAGCATTTATTGAAAGGAGCAAACGTAAGTTTTAAGAAAACTCCCAATACAAGCGGCGAATTTAAAGCTGGCGACTTAGATACTATCATTTTGCATTACACGGCTGGTCCTACAAAAAATGCAATCAATACCCTTACCAACCCCAGAGTAAAAGCTTCGGCGCACTTGGTAGTGAGTAGAGACGGGTCGGTTACGCAATTGGCACCTTTCAATTTAATAACATGGCACGCCGGGCAGAGTCAATACGAAGGCAGAATTGGTTTTAACAACTACTCCATAGGCATAGAAATAGAAAACGACGGTATTTTGCAAAAAAGCGGAAATACTTATCGTGCTTGGTACGGTGCAACTCACGCCGAAGACGAAGTAATAGAGGCAACGCACCGCAATAGTACTTCTAAAGAATTTTGGCATACCTACACGCAAGTACAAATAGAAACGGTAGCCGAAGTATGTCGCTTGCTAGTAGAAACTTACGATATGAAATTGATTTTAGGACACGATGAGATAGCTCCCAAGCGCAAACAAGACCCTGGTCCTGCTTTTCCGATAGATAGAATACGCAACGGCTTGCTTCATGCCGACCGCAATATGAATGATGCCGAAGAGTCGCTCAAAATAATGACAGTAGATGCAGGTAAGCTAAACATTAGAGCACTGCCAAGTACTACTGCCGAGCAAGTAGCCAAATCGCTACAAAAAGGGCAAAAAGTAAAAGTGCTTGAAGAAAAAAACGGCTGGATAAAAGTAAGAGTTCCGGTTGAAGGTTGGGTTTTTGGGCAGTATTTGAAATAGTAAAACGTCTGTTGGGCTTCTACTAATTTAGTTTTGAAGCCTTTGGCACGTAATCGAAAACGAGTTATGCAATAGAAAGCTGCAATTTTTCAACGGCTATGCCAAGCTCTTTCAATTTTATAAAAAACCCACAATAACCAAGTAATTAGAGAACATTTTATCATAAACAAAAAATAAAAACACATGAACCTCTGGACTAAAATAGCAATAGTAGCCCTTGTAGTTGTTGTAACCTTAGGCATTTTGGCAGGTTTGTACATCAATGGCTTTTTTGCAAATACCAAGTGGGAAACTCTTGCCATGATAGGTGCGGCAGCAGCAGGTCCTTACTTATATTTTCGCAACTGGGTAAAAGAAAAACTCTTTTCGCCAAGCGGCGACCGCATTAGAGAAAGCGAAGAAATGTATATGAAACTGAAAAAAGCCGAAGAAGAAAAGCGCGAAAACATGGCTAAAGTTATTGCCCTCAAAGAAGAGGAAATTGCACTGCTAAAACGTGAATCGAGTATGCTCAATTTAGAACTAAAGAACTTACAGTCGCAACGAAGTGCAGTAAAATCAGAAGTAGCAAAACTTTCAAACCAAGAAGTTTTGAAAGAATTTGATGAAGAATTTTAGCAAAAAAAAGAACCCAAACGAAGAAAACATAAAACGATGAAAAAAATATTTATTTTGTTTCTCCTTGTTGCTCCATTCTTTAGTCATGCTCAGTTTAAAACACTCATGCTAAGCCCCGGGCAGCAATACAAAAACGAAACAACCGACACGCTGGCTATCACTACCATAGACAAGTTGAGAGCTGCCGTAGTAAAAAGCAAAGAACTAACCATTGCCTTACAAGAAATAGATAAAAGCAATGAATTAATTCAAAACTTAGAAGCTCAAACCAAAGCGTGGGAAGAAAAAAGCAATGCACAAAAAGAAATGATTGAATCGTATAAAAGACAAGTAGAAGGCAGCGAAACAAATACAGCAAACTTAAAAGCCGAAGCCAAACGCCAAAAACGCCAAAAGTTGATGGTAATGGGCGGAAGTGCAGTATTGGTCGTTTTATCCATCTTTTTGTTTTAACCAATTTAAAGAAGTCATTTTTAAAACAAAACAACAACAGAAAATAAAAGTGTAACTATAAAATAGATAAAAAACATGCAACTTAACCTCATTTTATTAAATTTCCTCAGAGATCCATCGGTAAGTCAAATTGATGTAGCTTCAACAGATGCGTATATTTATCAAATCTATTTACCGGTAATAGCATGGCTGGTTTTGGTAATTTTACTGCTTATTGTATTGCTATTCAAATATACATTCAAAGAATGGACAGTAAATAATCCAAACCCTTACGCTGATGAATCGTTCGGAATGCCTCGCGGTACTTTTCGTAGTATTCTGACTTTAACGCTACTTTACATTGCAGTTATTTTAGAGCTGGTAAGTGTGCACACACCAGGCTTTGAAGAAAATGTAAGCCAGTTTTTAACCGCTTTTCAAATGATGATAGCCTTCTATTTTGGATCTAAAGTAATGCACCACATCACTACTACCGACAAGCAAAAAGCCAAACTAGTAGTAGATGAAAGCAAAGCCAGAAGCGAAGCTTTAAAAACTATCACTTCTACCAACACCGAAGTTAAAAAAGAGGTAGTTGCAGAGGTTAAAAAGGAAGAACCCAAAATAGTAACCAAAGAAACAAGCAAAGAAGACCTTTTCGACGATGGCTCCAATGAAGGTATCGATGAAAATGAAAAAGGCTTTGACGAAGAAAAAGCTTTTGGCGGCGACGACCCCGACGCTAAAGGATAATTGTTTCTCAATAACAAGGCGATAGAACAATAGGTACATTAAACCCATTATGTACCTATTTTTCTGTGCCCTAGTGTTGCTAAAAACGCTAAAAAAATTCAGCTGTTTTTAGCAATACTTAACGTAATTTATTGTTTGAATAAAAATATAGTAAGTTTTATTTTAATAAAATGAACAAAATAGTTAGGTTTTGATACATAAAAATCAATACCCAAATATTATTTTGAAAAAAAAAGATTGATTCCTTTGCTTTATAGGCATTTTTCAAACTCAATACTAAACATAATTGGTAAAATAACTCGAATATAAAATAAGGGATAATTTTAAACAACTAAAATAAAAAGAAACGTTTTGGCAAAAAAAACATGTAATAATTAGAATAAAAACTACGTTATTAAACAAAAAAGCAGTATTTTTGTAAAACTATTATCTATAAAAAATAATTGACAAAAATAAAAACTAAAAAAAAATTCTAAAAACCTAAGTACATGAGAAACTTATTACTCAAACTATTTGCATTTACATTAATGACAAGTATTTCAACCGTAAATGCTCAGACCATATTATCGGGGATTGAAGGTGCTTCAAACTTCAGAATAGCTCAAGACATAAAAGACTATACTGGCATCAAAACTCTTGATATAAAGTCCTCATCGGGTAGTGTGGAGAACTTTAATAATGTAAAAGCCGGCACTATTGCATTTGTTCAGTATGACGTTTTGCAACAAGAAGCTTGGAACGATTTGACTAACATTACCAACAGAACCGACGATATAAAAGTGTTGCTTTCTCTTGGAAACGAAGAGATTCACTTGGTGGCACACACCGAAAGCAACATTGGAAGTATCCGTGATTTAAACGACCCTAACATAAAAGTAGGTATCGGTTCTAAAGACCAAGGAACTGCTGTTACTGCGCTTATTATTAAGCAACAAACCGAGTGCAAATGGACAGATGTAAATCTATCGTTCAAAGAATCAATCAAAGCGTTATTAACTCGCGAAATCGATGCATTCTTCTTTGTTGGTAGCGCGCCGGTAGCTGCTTTCAAACCATTCTCACTTTTATCGCCAGCCAATCAAAAGAAAATTAAGCTTATCTCTATTTCCGACACTCGCTTGAAAGAAATTTATGGTGAGCCTGTGCGTATTTTGCGTACTACTTACGATTGGGCACCTTACGATGTAACTACTTATGCTGTAATTTCTCTTTTGGTAACTAAAACAACCGGAGAAACTGCAGAGCAACAAAAACAAATAAAAGAGCTTCTTTCGGCAATTAAAACAAATGTTATTAATTTGCAAAAAGACGGACATCCGCAATGGCGACAAGTTGCTTTTAACTTCAATAAAATAGACTGGCCTGTTCATAGCGTAGCCGATGAGGTTTTCAAAAAGAAAAAACCAGGCGAAAACTAGCTCTTACCAGAAGCAGGACGTAAAAAAAACCAATGAAATTCTACAAATTCATTGGTTTTTTTTATGCAGTAAATTAAGCGCAGTTAAAATAATCTCTAATTTTGCTTTGTGAAAACAATATATTTTAAGTCACATTGTTTAAAGAAATGAAATTCATTCATGGCATTGCCATAATTTTGAATGGTAAGGGTATTTTCTTCATATTTTGCAGAAAGGCTACCCGCTTTATTTTCGCCAATTTCAGAGCCAAACGTAAAATAAACTTCGCCATTGGAGTCTTCGATGCTCAAATTGCCAGTGTATTGCTTTTTATCTTCTGCAATTGAATAAGTGTATTGCTCTCCCGATTTTGAAAGCGTGATAGAAATAGTACAAGCCGGTTCGTCAGCTTTGTAAGTCCCTGAATAATCACTTGTTGAAGTTTCAACCTTTGCGGCGGAATCCGAGATGTTTTCTTCTTTATTTTCGGTATTTTGATTGTTACACGAAAATAGTAAACTGCTAACTGCAAGCAAAAAAATTGTAATGTTTTTCATGTCGAGTTTTGTTTTATTAAAAAGCTTATAATAAGTAATCAGATAATTTTAATCTTAAATTTTGAGTAAAATAAATAAAAGGCTTAAATCGTTGGTCTCAAAACCAACCAATCTAAGCCTCGCCAATTAATTGATACTTATAAAAATAGTTTCATAAGCAGTGCTTCGTTTTTAAGGTCTGCTAGTTTGTCTTTTTCAGAAAGATACATTTCGTCAATTTCGTTTTTGTAGGTTTCTACTATTTTGTAGCGTACCATTTTCAAGGTCGAATTAATCATTTTATTTTCTTCCGAAAAAGCTTCTTCTACCAACATAAATACCGAAGGAGTCCATTTTTC
>JAIFNL010000205.1:0-5561 GCA_020047755.1 Bacteroidota bacterium | reverse complement strand
GTAATGCGGTGTTTTTTCACATAAGTAGCAAGTTTTGGTTTGTTCAAAGTGGCAATAGCGGTAGTATATTTCTTGTGGTCGTTGTAAATCATGCACTGTTCTATAAATTCAGAGCTGTTTACAATGGCTTCTTCAATTTCTTCGGGCGAATATTTTTCGCCATCTTGCGAAATCAAAAGCGCTTTTTCTCTTCCAGTAACCATCAGAAAACCATCTTCTTCGTAGTAGCCCATGTCGCCAGTATATAAGCCGCCATCGCGCAAAACTTCTGCACTAGCATCGGGGTTTTTGTAATATCCCTTCATTACATTTTCGCCCCAAATAACTATTTCGCCTTTTTCGTTTACTTTGGCTTCTTTGCCGTCGGGCTTTATTATTTTGCATTTCACTCCATTTATAACTCCACCGGAAGTTCCGAGCTTGTGTTTCCAAGGAGTATTAGCAGAAATAATAGGAGTTGCTTCGGTTAGTCCATATCCTTGATAAACAGGAGTGCCAAGTGTATAAAAGAATTTTTGCTGTTTTACATCGAGCAAAGCACCACCACCCACACAAAACTTCAGATTTGTTCCAAAAACTTCTCTCAATTTTGGGAAAATAAGCGTATCGGCTAGTTTGTAAGCCGCCATATTCTTTAAACGCACTGAAAGCGGAGCTTTTCTAAAACCATCGCGATTAATTTCAATTCCGGCTTTCATTCCAGCATCGAATATTTTTTTAATAACGCCACCTTTTGCATCAATTCCGTCTTGCATTTTTTTCATAAAATTGCCAGTAAGTGCAGGAACAGTAAGCAAAAAATCAGGGCTTACTTCTTTCAAGTTGATAGGAATATTTTTGAGCGTATTGATAGAACCTCCTCTAGCATCTACAAAATAAAGGTCTAATCCTTTGATAAGCGAAATGTAAATACCTACCGTATGCGCAAAAGAATGGTCTAATGGTAAAATAATCAGCGATTTGTAAAACTCTGGAATTTTAAAATAATCCATCGCACCATTGCTATTCGAATAATAATTCAAATGCGAAAGCATAATTCCTTTGGGATTTCCAGTTGTGCCCGAAGTGTAAGAAATAGTTACCACATCGTCTTCGCTAATATTTTCGTTGATTTCGTGTAAGCGAGCATTGTGCTTGCCCATAGTTTGCTCGCCTTTAGCAATTAATTCGGAAATTAAAATTACATCTTTGGCAATATTAAAATTCAAATTTAATCCTTTCAAGTCCTCTGCGCTGTCTTCAATATAAATGATTTTGAAGTTTTTGCAATGAATCTTTGACCAAATGGGGCTAATTTTTTCAATCAAATTGCGAGAAGTAATAATTGCTTTAGAATCAGAATGATTTAAGCGAAAAAGAACTTCTTCTGGCATTAATTTTATCGACAAAGGAACAGCCGTACAACCCGTTTTCAATACACCATATTCGCCTATTACCCAGTTCATTCTGCCTTCCGCCAAAATTGCAATCTTATCTCCTGCGTGGAAACCATATTCCAATAAGCCATAGGCAATGAGTTTGGACTCTTTGTTTACTTCCGAGTAAGTTTTGTTTACCCAGCCATTTTCCTTTTTTTCAGACACATAAGGTTTGTTCGGATATTTTTGAGCTGCTGCATCGAGCATCGTAAGAACGGTTCTTTTCATAAGCATAAAATGTTTCCCATTTCATTTTTTTTGTTAAAAGTTGATATAAAAGAATCTATTTTCGGTATTTTATTTACTTTCCCCTCAAAAAAAACAAATACGGTTTATTTTTTAATAAATTATAAATTTTGCTGCAATATAAAAGTAAAAAAATAATCAAGCATAATTATTGGTGAATAACAATTTCGCTGGTAATTTGCATCGCTTTGCGATAACTTACACTCACACCACAATAGCGTTCTTCAGAAAGATTTACAGCTTTTTCAAGTTTTTCTCTCGAAAGGTCTTTTCCCCAAAATTCGTAAGTAACGTGCATTTTATTAAAATGCTTTGGGTGTTCTTCGGTCAAGTCGCCATCTACTTTTACATTGAAATTGTCCAGTTCTACGCGCATTTTCTTCAAAATAGAAACTACGTCCATAGCAGTGCAACCAGCCAAAGCAACTAGCATTAAGGGTTTAGGTCTGGGTCCTCTATTTTCGCCACCTACCGCATCTACTGCATCAAGCACTATTTTATGACCATTTACTTCGGCTTCAAAAGCCATATTTTCGAGCCAATTTACATTTATTGTTTCTGTCATTTTTGTAGTTTGTTTTAAATTTTATATTTTTACAGAAATTATTGAATTTCAAAATATTTAACGCAATACAATATAACTGATTTATTCTTATTTTGAAATCTATTTTTTTTGATTTTTATTTTTTACAAATATAGTTCAAAAAATATATTTTAATCAAAAAAATATATGTAGATTTGTAATTATGTTTGGGCACAAAACCCATTAAACGATTTATAATCTATTTTCTTTGAGTTAAAATATTTAATTTTAGTTTGTTACAGCTAAAATTAGCTATTTGTAAAATGACAAATAAATTTTGACGAGCGTAACTTTAAACAGCAATTTTTATAAAAAATAACGTTTTTTGTCACTAATTTTTGACTTCAAAACAGTAGTGTAAATTGTAACTAGTAATTTTAAAATGAAACAATAAAAGATAGTTTTAAAGAAATACTGTATAGTTTTTCTCTTTATTTGTTTATTACAAACAGGGCTAAATGAAAAAAATAAAAGAGACCCCTTCTTGTTTAACTTGCTCTATTGCAAAAACTTGCATTTTCAAAACGCTTCCCACCGAAGAGCTTGAAAAAATAGAGTATGAAAAAACAGTGCATTTTTATAAAAAAAATAGCATCATTTATCGAGAAGGAAATCGAATTAATGGATTTTACTGCGTGAATAGTGGAGTTGTAAAGCTTTATAAAACAGGACTTGAAGGCAGAGAGCAAATCATTCGATTTGGAAAACCAGGAAGCATAATTGGCTATCGTTCCATTTTGAGTGGCGAGCTTGCTTGCACTACCGCCAAAACCATAGAAGATACAGTAGCCTGCTTTATTTCGGGCGCAAAACTTATCGAAATGGTAACTAAACATGCCTCATTTGCAATGGAACTAATGAAGCTAACTTGCAAAGAATTAGGCGAATCGAACAAATACATTCTTGATATTGCACAAAAAACAGTAAGAGAACGGCTTGCCGAAATTTTAATACTACTTATCGAAAATTTTGGAATTGATGACGATAATGTTTTACGAATTTTGCTTACTCGCGAAGAACTTGCCAACATGGTAGGCACTGCCACTGAGTCGGTTATACGATTACTTTCGGAGTTCAAAGCAGACAATGTGATTGAGCTAAAGGGTAGAAAAATTAAAATAATGCACCTCGAACAATTACAAAAAATCAGCAATTTATAATAGAGTATGAAGGAAAACGCATCTTTTGCATTATTTTGAAATTAAAAAATGACTTAAATCTGCTATTTTTGTTCAAACTTAGAATAAACGACACAAACTATTTCAACTTTTGCTATAAAATTTATTATTGATGAGAAAAATTTTTCTGATACTATTCTTTTCTTGTTTTTTTTTAAGCTTAAATGCTCAAAAGGCAACGCTTAGTGGCTACGTGAAAGACTCGCAAACAGGCGAGGAGCTTATCGGTGCTAACTTGTATATCGACGAATTAAAAACAGGCTCTGTAACCAATGTATATGGCTTTTATTCAATTACTTTACCCAAAGAAAAATACCAACTGACCGTTTCGTTTTTGGGCTACGATTCCTATAAAACAGAAATTTCGCTTTCCGAAAATCTAAAACTCGATTTTCAATTAAAACCATCGAGCCAAAACCTTGCAGAAGTTGATGTTACTGCCGAAAAGCTTGACAAAAATGTTACTAGTGTTGAAATGAGCGTAGTGGAACTTCCTATTTCAACAATCAAAAATATTCCGGCATTAATGGGCGAAGTAGATATAATCAAAAGCTTGCAACTTTTGCCTGGCATTCAATCGGCTGGCGAAGGCTCATCGGGCTTTCATGTGCGTGGCGGAGGGGTAGATCAAAACCTTATTTTGACCGACGATGCTACGGTTTACAATTCGTCACACTTATTTGGCTTCTTTTCTGTTTTCAATTACGATGCTGTGAAAGATGTGAAAATATTCAAAGGAGGGATTCCTGCCAAATATGGCGGAAGACTTTCCTCCCTTTTAGATATTAAAATGAAAGAAGGCAATAGCAAAGAATTTAAAGCAACTGGCGGTATTGGTCTTATTTCGAGTCGTTTAACACTCGAAGCTCCTATTGTTAAAGACAAAGCTTCTTTTCTTGTAAGCGGCAGAAGAACTTATTTTGATTTATTTTTTCCGCTTTTCGAAGGCAAACCTATTGCCGATGCAAAGGTGTATTTTTACGACCTCAATGCTAAAATAAACTACATAATCAATTCTAAAAACCGTATTTTTTTATCGGCATATTTAGGCGATGATATTATGCGTTTTAGCAAAGATTTTAAAACTACTTATGGCAACAAAACGCTGAGTTTTCGTTACAATCATCTTTTTTCTGACCGCGTTTTTTCAAATACAACATTGATTTACAGTAATTTTAATTACGGTTTGGGAGTTCCTGAAGGCGAAATGGCATTTGAGTGGCTTTCCAATATAATAGATTATTCGGTCAAAAACGATTACACTTGGTATGTAAGTACCAATAATTCAATTAATTGGGGTTTTGGTTTTACGCATCACACTTTTGCACCTGGCTCTATTACTGCACTTTCAAGCAGTTTTATCAACAGTATGGAAATGGCTAAAAACTACGCACTCGATTACTACGGTTTTATAGATAATGAATTGAAATTAAACAAAATAAGCATAAAATATGGATTGCGTTACTCCGTTTTTCAAAATGCAGGAAAAAGTACTTTTTACGAGTTTGACAAATCCAATCCCAAGGAATATTTAGTAACCGATACTTTAGAATACAACAATGGCGTAATTAATACTTACGCAGGCTTTGAACCGCGTATTAATTTTATGTTTCAGTTGAACAAAACTACCTCAATTAAAGCAAATTACAACCGTACTTTGCAATTTTTGCATTTAGCTACCAATTCGCAAGCGCCAACTCCTTACGATTTTTGGTTTCCGAGCAGCAAAAACATCAAACCGCAAAGCGCAGACCAAGTGGCTGTGGGTTTGTTCAAAAATTTTGGCAACAATACTTACGAAACTTCCTTAGAGTTTTACTACAAAAAAATGAACAATGTTGTCGATTTTAGAGACCACGCAAGCCTTTATTTGAACGAATTTTTGGAAGGCGAAGTACGTGCCGGAAATTCATACTCTTATGGAATGGAAGTGATGACTAAAAAAGATTTAGGCAATCTAACAGGTTGGATTAGTTATACTTACTCACGAACTATGCGCACTATTCCCGAAATAAATGAAGGCAAAGAATATCCAGCTACTTACGACAAACCACACGATATTTCAATCGTTTTGTCGTACAAACTTAGCAAACGCATACAATTGGGAGCTAATTGGGTATATTCTACCGGCTCGCC
>JAIFNL010000178.1 GCA_020047755.1 Bacteroidota bacterium | reverse complement strand
GGGCGGCACACCGTAGTAATTTAGCGCAACTAGTTTATACTCAAAAAAAAATCGGTTTTAGAACCGATTTTTTCTTTTGTATGTATGTTCGAACTAGTTTATTGCAACCGGTTTACCATGGCACTGTTTGTATTTTTTTCCGCTACCACAAGGGCAAGGGTCGTTGCGCCCTATTTTGGGTTCGGTACGTGTCATTGGCTGTATTTTAGCATCGGGTTGCCCTGGCTGATTTTGCTGCTCTGGGTTTTGGCTTCTCAAAGTAGAACCGGCTTCTGTTTTTTGAGTTTTGTATTTGCTCATGTCGGTTCGTTTTCTTTCTTGTGCTTCTTTCACATTTTCAGACTGTTCTGCATATAAATGCCCTTTCATCAATGCCGAAACTACACGTTTGTTGTTTCTATCGAGCATGGCTTTGAACAAGTTGAAAGATTCAAATTTGTAAATCAAAAGAGGGTCTTTTTGCTCATAGCTTGCATTTTGAACCGATTGTTTCAAATCGTCCATTTCGCGCAAGTGTTCCTTCCACAGCTCGTCGATTGTATGTAAAATAATTGTTTTTTCAAACGATTTTACTGTTTCGCGGCTTTTATTTCTTACGGCAGTTTCTAAATTTACCAATACGTTGAAAACACGTTTACCGTCGGTAATGGGCACTATAACTTCTCGTAAAGTTTTGCCTCTTTCGTCGTAAAGTCGCTGCAAAATGGGGTAAGTTAAATCCGAAATAGTTACCATTTTGCGTTTAAACACGTCAATAGCTGTTTCGTATAACTTTTCTACAAGAGCATCTGCCTTTATTACTAAATAGGTTTGTTCATTTACAGGCGATTCTATCGAAAGGTAGCGAATTACTTGGAATTTGAAATCTTCAAAATCGGTAACTCCATGATTTTCATCTACTATTAATTGGCAAACGTCATACACCATGTTCGAAATATCTACCTCCACACGTTCGCCAAAGAGCGCATTGCGTCTTTTTTTGTAAATTGCAGTACGTTGAGTATTCATAACATCGTCATATTCAAGCAATCGCTTACGCATGCCGAAGTTATTTTCTTCCACTTTCTTTTGAGCTCTTTCGATGGATTTTGAAATCATAGAGTGCTGAATCACTTCGCCTTCTTGCAATCCCATTCTGTCCATTACTTTCGAGATACGCTCTGAACCAAAAAGTCGCATCAAATCGTCTTCGAGCGAAACAAAGAATTGCGAAGAACCCACATCGCCTTGGCGACCCGAACGTCCACGCAACTGTCTGTCCACGCGGCGCGATTCGTGCCTTTCGGTACCAATAATTGCTAAACCTCCAGCTTTTTTCACTTCCTCGCTTAGCTTGATGTCCGTTCCACGACCTGCCATGTTGGTTGCTATCGTAACCACGCCTTTTTTACCGGCTTCTTGCACAATGTCGGCTTCGCGTGCGTGCAATTTTGCGTTCAGTACGTTGTGTTCTATGCCTTTGCGTTGAAGCATACGGCTCAAAAGTTCCGAAATTTCAACCGAAGTTGTTCCAACCAAAACGGGGCGACCTACTTTAACAAGTTCCACTATTTCGTCGGCTACTGCGTTGTATTTTTCACGTTTGGTTTTGAAAACCAAGTCTTCGCGGTCTTCTCTAATTACTGGCACGTTGGTAGGAATTACTACTACGTCGAGCTTGTAAATATCCCAAAATTCGCCAGCTTCCGTTTCAGCCGTTCCGGTCATTCCCGAAAGCTTGCTGTACATTCTGAAATAATTTTGGAGCGTAATGGTTGCAAAAGTTTGTGTGGCAGCTTCTACTTTTACATTTTCTTTTGCTTCAATCGCTTGATGCAAGCCATCGGAATAGCGTCTGCCTTCCATTACACGACCTGTTTGCTCATCTACAATTTTAACTTTTCCCTCTACCAAAATATATTCGTCGTCTTTTTCAAAAAGAGTGTAAGCTTTTAAAAGCTGATTTACAGTATGTACACGTTCCGACTTTATGGCGTAATCTGCCATAAGGTCATCTTTTTTCTGCAATCGCTCGGCTTCTAACATTCCCGATTTTTCAATATCGGCAAGTTCGCTTCCTATGTCGGGCAAAATGAAAAATTTATTGTCGTTTACGTCTTGCGACAAAAGGTCTATTCCTCTATCGGTAAGGTCGATGGAATTATGTTTTTCGTCGATAACAAAATAAAGTTCGTCGGTAACTTCGCCCATGCGCTTGCCGTTTTCAGCCATATAAATATCTTCGGTCTTGAGCATTAGGCTTTTAACACCATGCTCGCTCAAATATTTAATCAATGGTTTGTTTTTTGGCAAACCTTTGTAGGCTTGTAATAAGGCAAATGCGCCTTTGTTGTCTTTGTTTCCTTCGGCAATTAATTTCTTGGCATCAACTAATTTTTGACTGGTAAGTTTTCGTTGAGCTTCCACTAACTTAGCCACTTGAGGCTTGTATTCGTCAAAAAGTTGTTTGTCGCCTCTTGGCACAGGACCCGAAATAATCAAAGGAGTTCTGGCATCGTCGATTAATACCGAGTCCACCTCATCTACAATTCCGTAATTGTGTCGGCGTTGCACCAAATCTTCGGGGCTAATGGACATATTATCACGCAAATAGTCGAAGCCAAACTCGTTGTTTGTTCCGTAAGTAATGTCGCTATGGTAAGCGTTGCGTCTTGCGTCGGAGTTGGAAGGATGTTTGTCGATACAATCGATTGAAAGTCCGTGAAATTGGAAAATAGGTCCCATCCATTCCGAGTCGCGCTTTGCCAAATAGTCGTTTACAGTAACTACGTGAACGCCACGACCTGAAAGCGCATTTAAGAAAATAGGCAAGGTTGCAACCAATGTTTTTCCTTCGCCGGTTGCCATTTCGGCTATTTTTCCTTGATGTAGAATGATACCGCCAATAAGTTGAACATCGTAGTGAACCATGTTCCAAACTACTTCGTTGCCTCCGGCAAGCCAGCGGTTTTTGTAAATGGCATATTCGCCTTCTATGGTTACAAATTTATTTTTGATGGTCAAATTTCTATCAAAATCGTTGGCTAAAACTCGTATTTCTTCGTGGTTTTTGAAAATAAACGCTGTTTTTTTTACGATTGCAAAAGCCTCTGGAAGCGATTCTAAAAGAACTTCTTCTAGTTTTTTTGTAATTTCTTCTTCTAAACTATCTATTTTTTTGTAGATTTCTTCTTTTTCGTCAATAGTATATTTATCGGCTTCTATATCAGCTTTGTAATTATCTATTTGAGTTTGCAAATGTGCAACACTTTTTTTGATGTGTTGTTTCAATTTGTCCGATTTTTGTCTTAATCCATCAAAAGAAATATTTTTGAAGCTTTCGTAAATTTCTAATGTTTTGTTTACCAAAGGCATAATATCTTTTATGTCTCTATCCGATTTTTTTCCGAAAAGATTTTTTAAAAAGTCGCTAAATCCCATTCTTTTTTAGTTATATGTTGTTTTTTTTGAATATTCTTGTTTATAGAGAAAATACAAACTGTAATTTCGACCGACAAAATTAAGTTTATTTTTCCAACTTGCAAAAGTATTGCCAACTAGATTTTGTGTCAAAATGGCAGTATGTTTTTTGTTGTTTTATAAGTGTTTGATTTTGAATTATATTTGAGTAAATTATTTGTTCTCAATCTTGAAACAATCTTGTTTGTTATGAATTTTTAATGAAAAGTTCTATCTGTCAGCCGAAATGCTATTATGTAAACAATCTCAAAGCCCTATATGGCAATTAATTTCGCTGTTTTATCGGAATTTTCGACCGATAAACTTTTTAACTACGCTTCTAAAAAGTGAATCGTTCGCATCAAGCCCTTGTATTTGGTTCGTTTAACCGCCGAATTTTTGAACATTTCCGAAAATTGTGATGGAGTTAAATTTTGCCAATCTTTTTTTCTCATAGTCAAAAGTTGTTTTGAAGGTTCAAATTCAGCAATTGCATGAAAAATTGCCTTTTTATTCCATGGGCAAACATCTTGGCAAATATCGCAACCGTATAGATAATTTTCTAGTTTTCCTTTAAATATAGAAGGAATTTCACCTTTTTGTTCTATGGTTAAGTACGAAATACACTTGGTTGCATTTATTATGTGAGGTTTTTCAATTGCTTTGGTAGGGCATGCTTCTAAACAACGAGTGCATGTTCCGCAGTAATTTGTTAATTTGTTTTCAGGTAATTTAGCTTCAAAATAAGTATCTAAATTTAGAGTACAAATAATCTCGCCGATAAAAAAATAAGAACCTTTTTTAGTTAATAATAGCCCATTTTTTCCAAGCCAACCAAGTCCGGCTTTCAAAGCCCAAGCTTTTTCCAAAACGGGTGCGCTATCTGTAAAAACTCTGCCTTCTATTGGTTCTATTTCGGTATTAATAAATTGAAAAAGAGTTTGTAATTTTTCTTTTAAAATGATGTGATAATCAATTCCATAAGCATATTTTGAGAGTTTGAAATTATCTACTTCGTCTATTTTTTGTTTCGGAAAATAATTGAGTAAAACAGAAATAACTGTTTTTGAATTTTCAACCAACAATTTAGGGTTTAATCGCTTCTCAAAGTGATTTTCTAAATAGAGCATTTCACCATGAAAATTATTTTCTAAGAAATACTCCAAATACCTTTTTTCTTTTTCCAAAAATTCAGCTTTTGAAAAGCCACAAGCAGAAAAGCCGAGGCGCAAAGCTTCGGCTTTTATTTTAGTTAATTTGTTTTCGTGGCTTTTATCAATCATTTTTTTTTGAGTTGCTACTTTATGAAATTTCCCGAATTATCGAACTTGAAATACAAGGTTTCTTCATTTTCAGCATCTAAAACATATTTGTAACCACCATTTTCGTCAATTTCGGCTTTGTAGGTAGAGCATGTTTTGACCATTTTTATTTGTTGGTTTTCAAGCTCTGTAGTAAACATGCAACCGTTCATTTCTCCTCTATCTATTTTCATTTCGGGTGTTTGGGAAATAAGTTTTCCTGTATAAGAGAAGCTTTTGAAACTTACGTAGCTTGTTTCTCCTTCAAATGCAATAATTTTATTTACACAAAAAATAACAAAATCGGAATTTTGAACTACAATACTATTTCCAAAATACGATTTTGGGGCACTTTCAAAAGGCAATTTTCCGAAAAAATATTCATCTACGGCTGTGTTGTACTGTTTTTTGTTCCCATAGTTATCAAGTAAAGCTTGAAACGTATAGTTTTCTTGTGCAAACGAATTTAGCACTCCAAAAAATAGCAATAAACTGACTGTTAATTTCATAGAGATTCTGTTTAAAGTTGATAAACTGTTTTTATACAAAACGCAAAACAAACAAATTTATGATTTTTTTAATCACAAAAACAGAATATGAAAAAAAGCAACGTTTTTGAGTAGTGAACCAAAATTAATGGTATATTTTGTTTGCCATGTGCTCAAAAATAAAATCACTGTGCTTATTTCTACAAAATTATAAAAATCCAAGTTCCAATTTTGCTTCTTCCGAAAGCATTTCTTGCGACCATGGTGGGTCAAAAACCAACTGAACCACAACTTTTTGCACTCCATCAACAGTCTGCACTGCACTTTTTACATCGCGCAAGAGGTCATCGGCAACCGGACAGTTTGGCGCAGTTAGCGTCATTTGAATGTCCACATTGTTGTAATTATCTACCTCAAGCTCATAAATTAAGCCTAAATCGTAGATATTTACAGGAATTTCGGGGTCATAAACCGTTTTTAATGCTTCTACAATATTTCCTTCTAATTGTAGAAATTCTTTGTCCATAACTATTTCGCTCATTTTCTTATATATAAAGCTTATTTTTCCAAACTATTAAAAGCCAACGCATACGATTTTATTCTCTTTATCATTGATAATAAACCATTTGCACGTGTTGGCGACAAATTTTGACTCAACCCTATTTTTTCAATAAAATACAAGTCGCTATTTAAAATATCTTTTGCCGGTTGCTCATTGAATATTCTAACTAAAAGTGCTACAACTCCTTTGGTTATAATAGCATCACTATCAGCCGTAAAGCTCAGTTTTCCGTCAGTAAGTTCGGCATCGAGCCAAACTTTCGATTGGCAACCATTAATTAAATTTTGCGGTGTTTTTTTGTTTACATCTATTGTAGGCAAACCTTTTGCAAACTCAATAATGTATTCGTATTTGTCCATCCAATCGTCAAATACCGAAAATTCTTCTATTATTTCGTCTTGTATTTCGTTAATTGTCATAAATAATTAGTCATTTATTGTTAACTATTAATCATTAATCATTTTCCTAATTCTTTCGATTCCTTTGATTAAAAAATCAATTTCTTCTTTTGTGTTATAGAATGAAAAAGAAGCTCTTATAGTTCCATCTATCCCTAAACGTTTCATCAGCGGTTGTGCACAATGACTTCCGGTTCTTACAGCGATGCCCATTTTATCGAGCATTAAGCCCATATCGTATGCGTGAATATTTTCTACCAAAAATGAAATAATACTGCTTTTCTTTTTGCTTGTACCGTAAATTTTCAGACCTTTTATCTCCAGCATCTTTTGGGTTGCATAGTGCAAAAGTTCATGCTCTCTTTCGCTAATAAATTCAAAACCAATAGATTCTATATATTCAGAAGCTTTTGCTAAGGCTACCGCGCCAACAAAATTACTTGTTCCTGCTTCAAATTTGAAAGGCAATTCGGCGTAAGTTGTTTTTTCAAAACTCACTGTATCAACCATATCGCCTCCGCCTTGATAAGGAGGTATTTTATTTAAAAGTTCTTTTTTGCCATACAAAATCCCAATTCCGGTGGGAGCATACATTTTGTGTCCCGAAAAAACATAAAAGTCTGCATCTAAATCAATTACATCAATTTTGGAATGCAAAATAGCTTGCGAGCCATCAACCAAAACAGGTACATTTTGTTTGTGAGCTTGTTCGATAATTTCCTTTATTGGATTTATCGTTCCAAGTACATTTGAAGTATGTGCAACTGCTAAAAGCTTTGTTTTTGAAGTAATTAGACTACCCAATTCTGAAATAATCAATTCGCCTTCATCGGTAATTGGTAGTACTTTCAAAATTGCTTTTTTGCGCTCGCACAGAATCTGCCAAGGTATAATATTGGCATGGTGTTCCATTTCGGAAACAATTATTTCATCGCCCTCATTTACAAATCTTTCGCCAAAAGAAAAGGCTACTAAATTAATCGAATCGGTAGCACCTTTTGTGAAAATTATTTCCTCCGACAGTTTTGCGTTTATGAATTTTTGAATGGTCGCCCGTGCTTTTTCGTAAGCATTGGTCATTTCGCCGCTCAAAAAGTGTACTCCTCTGTGAATGTTGGAGTTAATTGTCAATGGTTTTTGGCTTGTTGCCCCATTATCGAGATAGATAAGTGGCTTACCATAAACCTTTTGGCTCAAAATTGGAAAATCTTTTCGTAGTTCATCTATGCTTTTTTGCATAAGTTAAATTGTTAGTGAGTTGGGCAACATTGTTAAAAATGGCAAACATTTATCGTAATTCAGCTCGTAAAAATTAACCCCCAAGTCTATATTCTTGTAATAATCAGATTGTTGCTGCTTATAATATTTCTCTGTTGGCACAACCCAAAGTTTGTCATTGAGTTTTTCGGTTAAGAACCATTTTTCTAAAAGCCTTGCAGCTCTGCCATTTCCGTCAGTAAATGGGTGAATATGTACAAATTTTAAATGAATTAAACTTGCAAAATAAAAAACTTCGCTTAAATTTAATTCTTGTTCTAGTAATATTTTGATATTTGAAAAGAACAAATTCATTTCTTTTTGTACAAATTGGGGTTCTATTGCCAAATATACCAAACCTTCGGTACTAAAAACACCAATTTGTTCTTGTCTGTATTTTCCTCGTTTACTTTTAATTAAAAAAGTTTTAGAAAAAATTTCGTGACTTTTTAATAAATTCAATTCCGACAGCTTATTTTCTTTTGCAAAAATATAAGCTTTTATTAAATTTTCTATTTCTTGGAGTTCTTTTTTACCGCTAAACTTTTTCTTTGATAGTTTGTAATTCATAAATGAATTCAAATCAATAGTATTTCCCTCAATATTAGATGAATAAACTGAAGATGTCTGAATTTGATATTCAAAATCAAATACTTTGTTTTTGAACATATAATCTTCTAACAATTTGGGCGTTAAGTTGCCAATTGTTTTTTCATATTCCTCAAAATATTTTTTACTGGTAATATCCATTAAATCAATTATTTAAAGAAAACATGTTTGCATTCTCTTGTTATATTTCTACCACGCAATCGCTTGTCAATCAGGTTTTCAATCCATTCTTTTACCGCTTCATTTTTTATAGTTGCAGCTACTTCAGCGGCAAATGCAAATAGGAGCAAGGCTCTCGCTTGTTGCTTGCCCAAACCACGTGCTTGCATATAGAAAAGTGCCTCAGTATCAATCTGTC
>JAIFNL010000136.1 GCA_020047755.1 Bacteroidota bacterium | reverse complement strand
CAAAGCGTACTGGCGCAAAGCCAACAAAATGTAACAATCTTTGTTAATGGGCTTTGCCAAATGTGCAAAGACCGAATTGAAGCAGCAGCTTTGAAAACAACCGGAGTTGCGAGTGCCAATTGGAATATTGAAAGCAAGCAATTAACTGTAAATGTAGATACTGCAAAATTCAACGAAGATAAATTACATTCAAAAATGGCTGAAGTAGGGCACGATACTCAAAAAAAGAAAGCCAGCAATAAAGCATACAATAAATTGCATACGTGTTGCAAATATAGAGTAGAAGCTTTTGAAAAAGAGGAAGATAGCCACGAACATAACGAACACGACGGACACAATCATTCCAAAACAGACGTTCACAACGAGCACGAGGCAGATGAGAACACTATTTCGGGCAAAATAAATGAATTAGCAGGCAACGGCACACTCGAAGCCGTTGTTGGAGCTAGTGTTTACTGGGCTGGAACAACGTCCGGAACAATCAGCAACGAACATGGTGAATTTGAACTAACAAAGCTAGACGAAACTAATCGCCTTGTAATTAGCTTTATAGGTTATTCAAACGACACTATCGAAATTAAGCAATACAATTATCTGGAACTTACTCTCAAAAAAGGAATTGAATTGGAAGACATTGACATTGTTTACAAAAGAAAGACAACCGAAATGTCATTCACAAACTCCATTAAGTTAATGACTATCAATCAAGACGAGTTGAAAAAAGCCGCTTGTTGCAACCTTTCGGAGAGTTTCGACACCAACCCTACCGTCGATGTAAGTTTTACCGATGCTGTAACCGGAACCAAGCAAATACAAATGCTCGGACTTTCAGGAGCTTACGTGCAAACAACCCGCGAAAACATTCCCGATGTGCGTGGTTTGGCTGTATTGCAAGGATTTAACTATACGCCCGGACCTTGGATTCAGAGCATACAGCTTAATACCGGAACTGGCAGTGTTATAAATGGTTATGAAAGTATTACAGGACAAATCAATGTAGAAATTAAAAAACCAAACGATTCAGAAAAATTTTACCTTAATATTTATGCAAACAGCGAAAACAAAGTAGAAGCAAACTTAACTACTCGCATCAAATTTAACGACAAATGGAGTACCGGATTGCTTGTGCACGGCAGTTTTTTGAATACCGAGTGGGATATGAACAACGATAACTTTATCGACCACCCACTTATGAATCAGAAGATTGTACTTAGCCGCTCGATGTATCAATACGATGGCTGGCATATCGATTTGGGTATAAAAGGCACTTTTTCTGACCTCAAAAGTGGACAACTTTCGGAACTCAACACTTCAAACCTTTGGAAATCGGAAATGAATACACAAAGAGCCGAAACATGGTTGAAAGTAGGTAAAGTTCTTGATTTTGAGCAATTCACTAGTTTTGGATTTCAAGCATCAGCTACCTTTCACAAGCAAGATGCTTTTTTTGGAAATCGAAATTTTGATGCAAACCAACAAACTTTTTATGCCAATTTAATTATCGAAAGAGAACTAAAAACCGAAGGTAGTGAAATAAAAACAGGAATAAGTTTTCAGGCAGACGAATTTGACGAAAATGTAGCTACTACTGATTATCTGCGAAATGAAATAGTACCCGGAACTTTCTTAGAATACACCTACTCCAAAAATACAAAATTTACGTTTGTAGGTGGCTTGCGTGCCGATTTGCATTCTAATTATGGTGTTTTCTTTACACCTCGTTTGCATTTGCGCTATGCGCCTAACGAACAAACTGTTATGCGGTTTTCGGCAGGAAAAGGCTGGCGTACTGCAAGTATTTTTGCCGAAAATATTGGAATGTTCGCATCTAATAGAGCTATTTTTGTTCATGCCCAAAATCAAGAAAATCCCTACGGACTTTCTCCAGAAGTTGCTTATAACTTGGGCTTTAACTTTGCTCAAACTTTTTATTTGGGTAGCAAAGAATTGCTTTTTAGCATCGACCTTTATCGCACACAGTTTCAAAACAAAATAGTGGTAAACTATGAAATTTCGGCACAAGAAATTCATTTTTACAACCTCGACGGACAGTCTTTTGCAAACAGTATTCAAACACAAATAGATATGGAACTATTTGAAAACTTTGATATTAGAGTAGCGTATCGCTTCAACGATGCCAAAACAAGTTACAGTTCTGAGCTCATTAAAACAGCTCCTTTAAGTTCGGTGCATCGTGCATTTGTCAATTTTTCTTATTCCACCAAAAAAGAATGGAATTTTGATTTAACTGTTAATTATCAAGGCAAAAAACGCATTCCAAACACATCATCTAACCCCGAAATTTACCAAATGCAAGAATATTCGCCAGCATTTTTCTTAACCAACGGACAAATTAGCAAAAATTGGAAAAAGCTAGAACTTTACTTAGGCGTTGAAAATTTATTTGACTTTACACAGCAAAACCCAATCATTTCGGTTGAAGACCCAAGCTCAGAGTATTTTGATGCTTCTTTGATTTGGGGTCCTATTTTTGGACGAAAAACCTATGCTGGCTTGCGCTTTTTTATAAAATAATGAGTTTTTCTTTGAAAATAGAAAAAAAAGAAGTATATTTACGTTCTTTGTTTTTAGAAATTTTATTCGTTAAAATTACTTTTCAGAAACACATTTTTTGTTATGGAAAATAGAAATTATGCCAAAGATGCTTTATTGGGTGTTGCCGTAGGCGATGCTTTAGGAGTTCCTTTTGAGTTCAAAAGCCGTACTACAATAGCCTATCACCCTGCTACAGATATGATTGGCTATGGAACTTACGGACAACCTGCCGGAACTTGGTCAGATGATAGCTCACTGACTTTTTGCTTGGCTGAAACACTACTCAATGGTTTGGATTACAATGCACTAGCTCAAAATTTCATTGCTTGGCTTTACTTCAACCGATGGACACCTTATGGCGAAGTATTTGATGTAGGAAACACAACGCAAGTAGCCATCGAAAAGCTCAAGCGTGGAGTAGAGCCAGAATTGGCAGGCGAAATTAGTGAAAGTTCTAATGGAAACGGCTCATTGATGCGCATTTTGCCGCTTTTATTTTACACTCATAACAAGCCTATCGAAGCTCGTTTTGAAATCACGCGAAAAGTTTCATCGCTCACACATCGGCACATTCGCTCGGTAATTGCGTGCTTTTATTACCTCGAATATGCTCGCCATTTACTCTATGGTAAAGAAAAATTGGAAGCATATAACCTTTTACAAACCGAAATTCCTGCATTTTTAGCAAAAAATGAAATTTCACCTATCGAAATAAAACCTTTCGAGCGCATTTTGGCGAAAGATATTTCTAAGGTTAGAGAAAGAGATATAAATTCGTCGGGCTATGTAATTGATTCATTAGAAGCTTCTTTGTGGTGTTTGCTTACCACCGACACTTACAAAAAAGCAGTTTTAAAAGCCGTTAATTTAGGCGAAGATACTGACACTACGGCAGCAATTGCAGGTGGTTTGGCAGGATTAGTTTATGGTTGGCAGGCAATTCCTAAACTTTGGATTAGCGAACTGGCTAAAGTTGATGACATTTTGACCCTTGCCGATAATTTGAACAAAAAATATACAATTTCAAAGCCTTAACTTGCTTTGATGCAAATCAAAAATGGTTTTATTGCTTTTTACGATAGCTCGTTTTTGTGTATTGTACTTGATTCATTAATTAATAAATGCGGCTAACTAATTGATACGATGACTTTAAGTCATCGTATCAATAGTATTTGGTGCTAACTATTGTTTCAAATTCATTTTCTAGGATTTATTTTTAATAGAACAGTAAATTATTTTCGTAAACACTTTTTATTAAAAAAAATTAACAGCTTACATACTAAAACGGTATAAAAATTGTTTCTTTATAGTATAAAACAAAACTTATTTTTGTTTTTCTTGGCAAAATAATTTTATAAAAAGAATATTTTTCTTGTTTTTTTAAGTATAAATATTTATTCTTTTGAAGTTTATAAATTGCAAATATCTTATAATTAAATAAATTTAGTTTGATATGAAAAAAAGATTTTTATTACTCATCACTTTATTCCTTTTAGTAGGAAGTGCATTTGCTCAAAAAATGGAATTTGCTCAAAAAACGTATAATTTTGGCACACTTAACGATAAGGGAGGACCAGTAAAGTACAAATTTGTATTCAAAAACACAGGAAATGCGCCTTTGATTATTTTTAAAGTAGAATCATCGTGTGGCTGTACCACTCCCGAGTGGACTAAAACTCCCATTCAGCCCGGAAAAGAAGGCACTTTGACCGTAGAATTTGACCCTTACGACAACTTAGGAAGCGTAAGTAAAACCATAACAATCAATTCAAATTCAGAAACCCCTTCGCTGCAGCTTTCGATTAAAGCCGAAGTAATAAAAGGCGAGAAACCAAACATTGTGCAGAATGCCCAATAACTTTTTACAAATCTGTTTTAAATAAATTGAAGGTATGTTATTAGAACAAGCTTGGAATTATTTGAATGACGCCAAATATAACAAAGCCATAAAGCTTTGTAAAGATTATTTGAGTTCGGGCGAAAAAGAATTTGAGCTTGAAGCCAATAAATTAGCAGCTTTGGCTTATTTTCAGATGAAAGAATTCAAAAAGTCATTGGGTTTTTACAAAAGAATAGCCGAAATTACAAACAATTCAGAAGATTGGTTCAATTTAGCTTTGGCTACATCTCTTTCGAGCGATAATGCTATGGATACCAATGCTTTTCAAAAAGCAATTGATTCGTTTGATGAGTCAGAAACCAGCATTAATACGTCCATTCCAGCTATTCGTTTATTTTATTTAAAAGAACTGGTGAAAAAAAAGCAATACCATACCGCTTTTGAACAATTAAACGAGCTCCGAAAAATTTATGAGGAACATGAAATTACCGACGAAACCTATCTTTATATGAACAATACGCCCAAGTTTAGTGAAGCAATGGAATTTTCGACAGAAATACTTACACATGTTCTCCCTGAAAATGAGGCTTTTGCTTGGCTCAATGAGTTTGCTGAAACGTTAGACGAACAAGGAAAGGAACTTCTTCTTCGCATGAGAGAAAATAAATAAGAACCTGTGCTATTTTATTTTTGAGAAAATTGTTACTTGCTTATTTTTAAGTGCTTGGCAAAACGAAATGTGCAACTAATTTTGGTTCACTCTTACAAAAACTCTTTGGTCTATAAAAAGTAAGTTTCAACTAAAAAAGCTTTATGCTCTAATTTAAAAGAGGCATAAAGCTTTTTTTTGTTTTATTTTTTGTTAAATTTTCTAAGCAATCAGAGGGAAATTAATTTCCGATTCTATTTCAACTTTTAGTATAAAAAACGAATGCTCTTCGTCTAATGGAATAAATTGATAATGAAGCTCCCTAGTCGATTTTCGGGCTATATCTATAAGCCCCAAACCAGCACCTTGTTTTTCGGAAAGAGTTCCTTCTTTTAGCTGTTTTTTGTACATTTCTTTTAATTCTTCGGGCGAAGAACTATTAACTTCGTTTAAAGCTAATTTAAGGGTATCTACTTTCGATTTATTTACTTTATTGGCAGTAATTATGTAATAAATGCTATCTTTTTTTCCAATTAAAAATAATCCTTTCCCAATGTTATTTTTGCTTACAATCTCATCTGAATGTTTATTCATATTTTGTAAGGTCTCAACCATTGAGTGATATACTTTTTTTCTGGTGGATTTATGCTCATCATTACGCCCCATTTCATTGTCTGCCATAGTGGTGAACATCTTTGTTATCTGGTGGTTAAACTCCCCTAAATATACTAGTGATATACCGTTTGATAACAGTTCGTCGTAAAGATTTAATACTGACTTTATAAAACTAACATTCAAATCCATTAATGAAAAATTTAAAGGCTTTATTAATAAAAGGTTTTTTTATTTGAGAAGTGTTTTTCATACCGAATTTTACTTCAAAAATATATTTCCAAAGTTAAATTAAATCTTTAAAATTTCCAAGATAATATAAAAAAATAATGTAAAAAAACACACAAATTTATTTTTCGATGAAAATTAAATTAGTTTTTATTTATAGTAATTATTTAATTAATAAATATTTAACCTTAAATTTTTCCATTTTTTATAAACGCTATATTTTTTCCAAACAAATTAAAAATATAAACCCAAAAACTTTTTTTAGCCGTTTAAATTGATATTTTTCAATTCAAATTGAAATATATTTAGTATATTGCAAGCAATTTTAAAAAATTCATATTCATCGCACTTTTAATGAAACTTGTTGTTTTTGAGATAATTGCTGTTTTTTTCTTTTTAGTTATTGACTTGAGCAATGGCTATGCGCAATTTGATATATCTTGCGATTCGTTGCAATTACTTCAAGCAAAAGAAAAAATAAAAGAAGCTAAGCAAGTTATTAATTTTAAACCTCTTAATGCTAGAAAATACTTGGAGGAGGCTATGGAAATTCACCCAGAGTATGCAGAAATTTATTATTTATTGGGGATTATTGATTTTAATAGAGCAAAAAAAATGCTTGAAACCAATATTGAAAATTTCAAAAGTGCCGAAACTTATTTTTTAAGTGCCGAAAATTCATTCAATACTGCTTTTTATTTAGATTCAACTATCGATAAATATAGTGTTTGTTATTATTTAGGCGAATTTCATTTCAATTCAAAAGAGTATTTTATTGCTCAAAAATATTTGAAGCAATACATTGACAACAACAATTTTTCGTGCGATACTATCGAATTGGCGCAAACAAAACTTGCCACTATCGAAGCTTATTATCAGCTAATTAACAACCCTGTGCCTTTTGCGCCTAAGCCTGTTCAAGGTATTTGTACCAAAGACGATGAATATTTGCCTTATATTTCGCCCGATGCAAAGCTTTTGTTTTATACGCATCGTTTCAATAGAGTTTCGCGCTTTTCTAATATTCCGGTAAGTATCGAAGAGTTTTCTTTTGCCGAAAGGCTCAATCCGCTCGACCATAACTTAGACAAATACTCCGCAGGGTTGCCTATGGAAATGCCTTTTAATCAAGGTAATAGAGACCAAGGAGGCGTAAGTATTACAATCGACAATAAATGTCTTTTTATAACTATTTGTTCGTATATTAGAACCGGAAATACTTCGTACAAAAATTGTGATATTTACTCCTCCGATTTTGTAGATGGCAAATGGACGCCTCTTAAAGACTTGGGTTCCAATATAAATTCAGATCAAACGTGGGAAGGACAGCCTAGCGTTACTGCCGACGGAAATGGACTTTTTTTTGCCAGTGCACGCGAAGGAGGTTACGGAGGAATTGATATTTACCGTTCAAAAAAAGATGCCAATGGAAATTGGGGAAAAGCCTATAATTTAGGCAGCGCAATCAACACAAAGGGCGATGATAAAACCCCTTTTGTGCATACCGATAGCCAAACTTTGTATTTTTCGAGCAATGGACATTTAGGAGTAGGAGGTTTCGATATTTTTTATTCTAATTATTTGGGAAATGGAAACTGGGGAAAACCAATAAACTTAGGCTATCCTATTAATACAGACAACGATGAATTGGCTTTTGTGGTAAGCACCAATGGTCAAAAAATCTATTTTGCATCGAACAAGTTGGAAGAAGGAAAAGGCGGATGGGATATTTACTCGGCACCGCTTTACGAGCAGGCAAAGCCACAAAGGGTGTTGTTTGTAAATGGAAAACTTTCTGACGAGCTAGGCAAACCCTTAAATAATGCCGAAGTAGAATTGCAAAATTTAAAATCGCTCAAGCTCACCAAAGGGCTTGTTGACGCTAAAACTGGCGAATACGCTATTGCAATGGCAATTGAAAGCGATGACGATGAATTTATTCTTACCGTAAAAAAGCACGGTTATTTTTATGGCTCAAAATACATTAAATCGAACAAAAAAATGCTATTGAATCCGCCAACAACAATCAATTTTGAAATTTTACCCATACAAGTTGGCACAAAAATAAAGCTAAAAGATATTTATTTTGATTTTAACTCGTCAAAATTAGATGAAAAAAGTGAAGTGAGCCTCAATAATTTTGCCGAGTTTTTAACGCTCAATGCTACTGTGTTTATCGAAATATTTGGGCATACCGACAACGTTGGCTCTGAGGAAGCAAATTTAACCCTTTCGCAAAGCCGTGCCGAAGCTGTTTATGATTACTTAATAGCAAAAGGCATTGAATCTAAGAGAATTAAATACACAGGGCTTGGCGAAAAATTTCCAATAACTTCTAATTCTACTAAAAAAGGGCGTGACCAAAATAGACGAACGGAGTTTGTTGTTACCGTGAAATAGAAAAAAGATTTCCTTGAAACCTACTTACAAGTATTTTATTCTATGATTTTCCAAAAAATAAAAACTCGATTTTTCATTCCGAAAAATCGAGTTTTTTTTAAAGAAAAAGAAAAATTATACTGTTTTCATGCGTTTTTCTTTAATTCTTGCTTTTTTACCAGTAAGATCACGGAAATAGAAAATTCTAGCTCTACGTACTTTTCCGTTTTTATTAACCACAACGCTTTCAATAAATGGAGAATGAACAGGGAAAATTCTTTCTACGCCAATATTTCCTGACATTTTACGAACTGTAAATGTTTCGGTTCTGCCAGCACCACGTCTTTGAATTACAACTCCTCTAAAGTTTTGAATTCTTTCTTTGCTTCCTTCTACAATTTTGTAACTTACTGTAACGGTATCACCCGCTTTAAAGTCTGGGTGTTTTGCATCTTCCAACGCAAATGCACGTTCAACTGCTTTAATTGCTTCCATCTTTTTTATATATGTATTTTTTATGTTCTTTCTTTTCTGAAAATCGGGTGCAATATTACAACTTTTTTTCTAAATAGTACAATACTTTTTATTTTTTTTTAGATTAATATGTATTAAATATTCTTTTGAAATTCTTTTAGCAAAATTCTTGCTGAAAAACAATAAGATACACTTTTATAAAATAAATAATACACTCATTTTATTTTTTACTTTTTATTTTTTAGTTGATTTTTAACTCAAATTAATCTCAAATTATAGCTAAAAAAATATATTTTTAAATCAATTTTAGTTCGACTATTTTTTTTTAAAGAGAATTGATAAGCTCTCTTATTTTTCTATCTTTTTCTTCCAATTCATTTTTAGCATCGTCGAGCTGCGAAATAATTTGCATAAGCTCCTCATTTTGAGATGTATATTGGTCGTTTGCCTCTTTTAGCTCAGTTTCTATTTGTTTTCTACATTCTACTTCTTGTTTTAGGCTCTTTATCAGCCTGTTATTCTCAATATGAACTTTTACTCGGGCTAAAATATTATATTTATTTACAGGTTTTAAAATGTAATCGACACCTCCCGATTCAAACGCTTTTTGCAAACTATCAATATCATTATTTCCAGTTATGAAAATTACCGGCGTATATTTGTTTTTTTCAATTTTTTTTAGCCTTCTACACACTTCGTAGCCATTCATTCCAGGCATGATTATATCCAACAAAATAACATCAAACTCTTCTTTTTCAGCTATTTCCAAACCTTCTTCACCATTATCGACTGCTCGGGGCGATAAATTTTCTTGCTTTAATAATCTGCTAACAAATTCTCGTTCTAAATAAGAATCTTCTATTATTAGTATATTCATAATCACTGTTATATTCAATTACAGAAAAAGGTAATTTGTTTAATTTTAGTGGTTTACTTGAAAAATCAATTTTGGGTTGATGCTTAAAATGAGCAAAAAAATGATATATTTTCACTAAAATCACCGCAAAGTTAATTTTTTTTTTAGATTATATCAATGAAATAAATGTTAAAAAATAGATTTTTTTTCAAATTGTATTTTTTTATAAATAATTGAAATAATTATTTAATTTTGTACTTTAATTTTCAAATTCAACATTACTTATACAAACCAAATAAATAATCGAACTACTTTTAAATATATAATTTTTAGAGAATGAAAAAAGGAAAAAAATTTGACAAAAAAGTTCAAATTATTAAAGATACGGCTAATATAATCAGAGGATTATCTATTGATGGTGTACAAAAAGCAAACTCCGGACATCCGGGCTTGCCCATGGGAATGGCTGATGTAGCAGCTACTTTGTGGACTCATTTTATGCGCCACAATCCCAAAAACCCCAATTGGTTCAATCGCGACCGCTTCGTTTTATCTGGAGGACATGGTAGTATGTTGTTATACAGTTTATTGCATTTAACAGGCTACGATTTGACCATCGACGATTTGAAGCAATTTCGACAAATGGGAAGCCGAACCGCCGGACACCCCGAACGCCACGAAACGCCAGGAGTTGAAACCACTACCGGACCTCTTGGTCAGGGTTTTGCCAACGCCGTAGGAATGGCTTTGGCTGAAAAGTCGCTTGCCGCTCGTTACAATACCGAAAAATTTAATGTTGTCGACCATTTAACTTATACCTTTTTGGGCGATGGCGATATGCAAGAAGGCATTTCACACGAGGCTGCTTCGTTTGCAGGGCATCACAAATTGGGCAAATTAATTGCTTTTTTCGATTCAAACAGTATTTCCATTGATGGCGCAACTAGCTTATCTACAAGCGATAACGTAACGAAACGATTCAAAGCTTACAACTGGCAAGTAATCAAAATCGATGGACACAAACCCAAACAAATAGCCAAAGCAATTTGGAAAGCACAACAGCAAACCAACAAACCATCGCTCGTTATTTGCGAAACTATTATCGGATTTGGAAGCCCAAATAAAGCCGGCACTCACCACGTACACGGCGCACCACTTGGCGCAGAAGAAGTAAAACTAACTAAGAAATTTTTAGGCTTACCCGAAAATGAAGATTTTTTTGTTTCCGACGAAGTTTCAACTTACGCACTCAAAGAAGTAGCCAAAGGTAGCGATAGAGAAATCGCTTGGAGCGCACTTTTCGACGAATACAAAAAAGAAAACTCAGCTCTTGCGGCTGAATTAGCGCAAGTTATCGAAGGCACTATTTCTACACAAGCTTTTGAGGCTTTGCCAAAATTTGAAACCGGAAAGACAATGGCAACTCGCTCAGCATCAGGCGAGGTGCTCAACAAAATAGCCGCTCACATTCCGCAACTTTTGGGCGGTTCGGCTGATTTGACTCCTTCTAACAATACCTTTCCCAAAGGCGAGCAATCTTTTACGCTCGAAAATCCTAAAGGCAGATATTTGCATTTTGGCATTAGAGAATTTGGTATGGCTACCATTATGAACGGTTTAGCCTTGCATGGTGGAGTTTTGCCTTACGGTGGCACCTTCTTTGTTTTTTCTGATTATATGCGCAATGGCATTCGTATGTCAGCATTGATGGGATTGCAGGTTGTTTTTGTGCTAACCCACGATTCTATTGGGCTTGGCGAAGATGGTCCTACTCATCAACCTATTGAGCAATTAGCTTCTTTGCAGTTGATGCCAAACCTGTGCGTAATTCGTCCGGCTGATGCTAACGAAACTTCAATAGCTTGGAAATTAGCACTTCAAAATAAAAATAAGCCAACTGCTTTGATTTTAACTCGCCAGAATTTGCCAATTTTGGATTGCGAAAAAGCAAAAAATGCAGAAAAAGGTGCTTATATTTTAGAACAAGACGAAAACCCGAAAATTACCTTGTTAGCTTCGGGTTCGGAAGTAGAAATAGCCATGAATGCTAAAAAACTTTTGAACGACAAAAAAATTGCAGTTAGCGTTGTTTCAGTTCCGAGTGTGAGCATTTTCGAGGCGCAAAGCGAGGAATATAAGCAAAGCGTTTTGGGCGATAAAAATACCCCTAAAATTGCAATAGAAGCAGGAGCTACTCTAGCTTGGTACAAATATATAGCCGGAAATGGAATTGTTATGGGAATAGATACTTTTGGTGCATCGGCTCCTTACAAAGAATTGTATGAAAAATTTGGACTTACTCCTCAAAATGTAGTTCTAAATGCCGAGAAACTTTTATCTCTTTAATTCAAAATAGGAAAAATGAAAAACCGCAAGTTTAAGAAAATCTTGCGGTTTTTTTTGTTTAAAAAAAAAGAAGGCTTTTATACTGCCACATTATATTCTCTTAGTGCATCGTTTAGCGAAGTTTTTAAATTGGTAGAAGGTTTGCGCTTTCCAATAATCAAAGCTGCAGGAACGCCAAATTCGCCTGCCGGAAATTGCTTAGTTATTGTGCCCGGAATAACCACCGAACGCTCAGGTACATAACCATTGTAATAAACAGGTTCAGAGCCTGTTACATCAATTATTTTGGTCGATTTTGTAAGCACTACATTGGCACCCAAAACAGCCTCTTTGGCTACATGCACACCTTCCACTACTATACAGCGCGAACCGATAAAACAGTCATCTTCAATGATTACCGGAGCAGCCTGCACAGGTTCTAGTACGCCACCAATGCCAACGCCACCGCTTAAATGTACGTTTTTTCCTATTTGCGCACACGAACCCACTGTAGCCCAAGTATCTACCATTGTGCCTTCGTCCACATACGCACCAATATTTACATACGAAGGCATCAAAATAACGCCTTTTGAAATATAAGCTCCATAACGCGCCACAGCATGAGGTACAACTCTAATTCCTAGCTCTTTATATCCAGTTTTAAGTTTCATTTTGTCATGAAATTCGAGTACACCTGCTTCCATAACTTCCATTTTGCGAATAGGAAAGTATAAAATGACAGCCTTTTTTACCCATTCATTTACTTGCCACGAATTTTCGAGAGGTTCAGCTACTCTAAGTTGCCCTTTATCAACTAGTTCTATAACTTCATTTATAGCTTCTATGGTTGCATTATCGCTTAGTAGTTGTCTATTTTCCCAAGCATTTTCTATTATTTGCTTATATTTTTCCACGAAATTTGTCATCAATTTTTAATTAAATATTATTTACAATATACCAAACTACTACAGAGTAAAAAATCCCGTTTAGCATAATTAATTTCATTATGGTACTTGCCAAGTGATATTCTTTTTGCGTTTTAGCTTTAATTATTAAAAACATAAAAATTAAAAATGGCATAATTAACCAAACAGAACCATAAATAGCAGATAACCAATCATTTAAAAAAGTAAAATACAAAACTACAATGCCAGCTAAAGTAACAAGGCTCAAACTGATAATCACTACTTTTGTGATAAAAATTCCGGCAATAATTGGTAAAGTATTTCCGCCATACATACTATCACCTTCAAAGTCTTCGGTATCTTTTACCATTTCGCGAATGAGTGTGGTAATGAAAGCAAAAACAGAAAAAGCCAAAACCCAGTAAAATATACCTCTAAAATCGGCATCATGCAATATAATAGTTGGTCCGTATAGCGTATTAAGTAGCGGCAATTCGTACAGAATAACCATAAGAGGAACAAGTGCAGTGAGCAATGCAACTACCAGATTTCCAATCAAAAACTGCTTTTTGTAGGAAGTAGTGTAATACCACAAAATTCCGGTAATAATTAAAAAAATAAAACCAAGTTTATAAATTCCTATTTTCCACGAAACATAAAAACCTAACACAACACCTATGACATTAAAAACCCAATGAAGCGTCATGGCGGTGCGGCGATTAATAGTTTTTCCTACTACAACTTTATCGGGTTTGTTTATTTGGTCTATTCGGCGGTCGAAATAATCGTTAATTACATAACCCGCTGCAGTTAAAAGCACCGTAGCCATTACCAATAAGAAAAAATCCAACTCGCTCATTTGTAGCTCCAGCTCGTACATTTGGTAAATCCCACTGGTTTTCATCGAAAAATGCCCAAGCATTGGCTTTATAATCAAAAACCTCATAAAATATTGAGTAAGAGCTACTATAATTAAATTAGGAAGTCTGATGAGTTTTATAAAACTTAACATTTTGTGTACTTTTTAGAATCGTTTTTAATGAAAAATAGAAAGCAAACTTTTAAAAAGCAGCTTGTTTTTTTTGAAAGTTTGCTAAGCAAACTGCTTACATTATGCTCATTTGCAAAATTAATAGAAAATTTTGTTTTTTTGTATATAAAGTGAAAAATAAAAAACTCAGACCAGAAATATGCCTGAGTTTTGTTTTTTGTTGTTGTTTCAAAAAGAGCTATTTATGCTTATAATCATCTATTTGTTTACTGATTGTAAATGTTTGCCATCTATTTTCAAGGCTTAGTTCTCTAAATCTTCAAAATCAACATCAGTAAAGTTCTCATTCAATACTGTTTCTTTCGTCATTTCGTCAGGATAAGCTTCATGGTTTGAGTTTTTGTTAATAAAATCAACCATTTCAGATAAACCTTCTGAAAATTTTTCAAAATCTTCTTTGTAAAGAAAAATTTTGTGTTTTTCGTAATGAAAACTTCCATCGTCGTGAAAACGTTTTTTACTTTCTGTTACTGTTAAATAATAATCATTTCTTTTAGTGGCTTTTACGTCAAAGAAATAGGTTCTCTTTCCTGCTCTAACAGCTTTTGAGAATATCTCTTCTCTTTCTACTCTTTCGGCACTTTCTCGTAATCCGTTGTCTTCCATCATTTTACTTTTTTTATTATTTTATAGTTTGTTTTATTTTTTCAATTTTTTGTTTGTTTATAAAAGTCCTGTATGCTTTAAAATTTTCGCCCAAAAATAAAAACTTTTTTCTATTTCTAAAAAAAGCTTTCCATTTGCTATAAATTTTCTTTCTCTTTTTTTAAAAAAACAAAAAAAGATGTTTTTTATGTTTTTTTGCTTGTTTTCGAAATCCTCACCAATTTTGGTTTAAGTTATTTGAAAACACACCATAATTTCCTTTTTTATGGGTACAGTTTATTGATTGTTAGATTTATAAAATTGTTGTTGTTTGAAAAAAATGACTCTAAGTTTATTTATTTCAAAATAATTTATATCTTGCCCAAGTTAAAAAAAACGTGTATTAACCTTTTTTTTTGTTTTTATTCAAAATGAAAATAATTTGATTGTATAACAGACAAGTGCTTTTTTTTTAAATTTTTTATAATTAAATAACACGAACAATTTAATAATTTAACAATAGAACAATTAACCAATCAAAAACAGATACGATGAAAGTAACCCGATTAATAGATTTACCGGTTTGGCTTACTCAAGAAGAGCCGGAAGTTAATATTTTTTCAGCTAAAAGAAATGGAAAATGGGAAAGTTTTTCGCGAAAATATTATGCCGAGATTTCTGATTTACTTAGCTTAGGTATGATGCACTTGGGTATCAAAAAAGGCGACAAAGTAGCAAGTGTAGTGCACAATAATATGCCCGAATGGAACTTTATCGACATGGGAATCATGCAATTAGGTGCCATTCATGTACCTATTTATCCAACCATTAGCCGCGATGAGTTTTTTTATATTCTAAAACATTCCGAGTCAAAAGTCATTTTTGTATCCAACGAAGAGCTTTTTCAAAAGGTAAATGAAATTATTGTTACCGAAAAACTCGATGTTTTGATTTATTCGTTTGAAAAAATCCAAAATGTAGCTTTTTGGCACGAAATAGCCGACAATGCACAAAAAAATGCTAGCCAAAACGACAAATTAGCCCTCCAAACTGCCAAAGATAGTGTTTTACCTTCCGATATTTCGGCAATTATCTACACTTCGGGCACTACCGGAACTCCAAAGGGCGTTATGCTTTCGCACAATAATATTGTTACCAATGTAAGTGATGACAAAAACCTGACAACTTTCAAAAAAGGCGACAAAGCCGTTAGTTTTTTGCCACTTTGCCATGTACTCGAAAAATCGGGTAGCTATTTGTATCAATACCACAAAGTGCAAGTTTATTATACTGAGAGCATTACAAGCATTGCCGAAAATATGCGCGAGGTAAATCCCGATTTTTTTATTTCGGTGCCCCGCTTGCTCGAAAAAATTTACGACAGAATTATTGCAACTGCCAAAAATTTGCCTTTACACAAAAAAACAATCTTCTTTTGGGCTTTGAATATTGGACTACAGTTTGATTACGAAAAATTGAAAGACCCTATTTATTCGTTTAAATTAAAGTTGGCTCGAAAACTTGTTTTCTCGAAATGGCGAGAAGCGATGGGCGGAAAAGTTCGTTGGGTTGTTTCGGGCGGAGCTGCTTTGCAGGAACGCCTCGAAAGGGTTTTTAGAGCCGCCGAAATTAATGTACAAAACGGCTACGGACTTACCGAAACCTCGCCTATTGTAACGGCTAACCGCTTTTTGCCACCACCGTTTCGCTTTGGTAGTGTGGGCATTCCTATGACCAACGTGAGTGTGAAAATAGCAGAAGATGGCGAAATTTTAGTAAAAGGACCCAACGTAATGCTCGGATATTACAAAGCGCCAGAGCTTACTGCTCAAGCAATTGATACCGATGGCTGGTTTCACACTGGCGATATAGGCAGAATAGATGCCGACAATTTTTTATTTATCACCGACCGCAAAAAAGAACTTTTTAAAACTTCGGGCGGAAAATACGTTGCGCCGCAAGTAATCGAAAATAAGTTTAAAGAATCCGACTTTATTGAACAAATTCTAGTGGTAGGCGAAGGAAAAGCATTTGTTTCGGCTATTATTTTTCCAAACTATACTTACTTGCACAATTGGTGCGCTCACAAAAAAATAAACTATTCGAGTGAGAAAAAAATGATTGAAATGCCCGAAATCATAGAGCGTTTTCAGCGCGAAATTGATTTGTTTAATGAAAACTTTGGACAGATAGAAAAAATTAAAAAATTCGTATTGACCGAAAAAGAATGGACTCCCGAAAACGGTTTCCTTTCGCCAACTTTGAAAGTAAAACGAAGAAAACTTTGCGAAGCCTACCGAAAAGAGGTGGAAGCATTTTACAGCAAAGACTAAGGTTTATTGTGTTGAAAATGAGTCCATTTTGAAACTAAAAAAGCTTCAAATTATTGAGAAACCAATAATTTGAAGCTTTTTTGTTTGTTTCACCTCTCTTTTATGCAAAAAAAAGAGGGTAAGCTACTTACATCGCACCGCTACGACTCTCTACCCTTGCTGCGATCAAGCCCTGGGGGAGTTCGAGAGGAGCTGGTCGTGTAAGACTTACCCGCCACAAAAGTAGAATCTTTTTTTATTCTACCAAAAAAAACTTTCAAAAAAAATAAAAATTACTATCTTTGTCTAGTCAAAAATTCACAATAATTAAGGTCTTTATCTTGTAATAGAGTTAATTAGAACGAATTTTTTTTCTTAAAAAAACTTTAAACTGAATCCTATTTTATTATTTATTTCAATAAAAACAAGTATTAAAACTTAATTTAAAATTAAAATTATGGAAAGAAATCTTTCTTTGCTTAAAAGTTCGGTAACTTCGGGAGTTATACTGGGCTTAGTGTTGGTTATTTATGCCGTTATTTTGTTTATCATGGGGCTTTGGTTAAATACTTGGCTCGGATTTGCTAATTTTGCTTTCTTAATTGGCGGAACTATTTGGGCGGTGAGAACTGTGCGAGCGGCTCAAGGAGGTAGTATTACTTTTGGGCAAGCTTTTTTCACTGGCTTTATTACTATTATTGTATCAAGCTTAATTTCAACAGCTTACAACGCTTTGTTTTATACTGTCATCAATCCCGATGCAATAGAACAAGTGATAGCTAAATCGGTAGAAATGATGGAAGGCTTCAATGTTCCTGAAGAAGCGATGGAAGAAGCTATTGAAAAAATTAAAGAATCAACTACCGTAAGCAAGACTATTATAAACGGTCTTCTTTATTCAGCTATTTTTGGAGCTATCATTGCACTTATTACCGCTGCTGCAATGAAAAAAGATAAAACGGTAACTGAATTTTAATAGAAACCCGCACAGTGGCAGTTGGTTGCCTGTAATTGATACGATGACGCTAAGTCATCGTATCAATATCGCATCGTGTCGGTTAATAAATTAATACAGATGACATTAAATCATTTGTATCAATGTATTAGTTCTGTTTTTACTTTGGTTAAAAAATAAATAGCACCGTCTTAAAACGGTGCTATTGGTTTTTGATTTTACGAAAATACTATTTTTTTCTTCGTAAAATAGAATTAAATAAACTCTAATTTATTGTTGTTTCAGAAAACCAGAAATACCCAAATCTACGTTTTGCATATCTGCGGGCGCATTCGATATTTTAACCGCCAAATATTTTGTGTAAATTGTTGAATTTCCAAGAAAATCGGTATTTAATTCCTTGTCCACAATCGTACATTCTGCTTCGCCCCAAGCTTTTTCGGGTGCAATTGTTTCGCCATTGGGCTTGTCGAAAAACTTTTTTGGGTGCAACAAAATTGTGGTGCCATTTAATTCATATTCGCCTTCTACGTAAAAAATGCCGTTTGTTTCTCCTTCTGCAATAGCTACTCCCAAACCTGCTTCTAAAGGTCCTTGATAGGTAACTTGGTAGCTCTTATCTTCTTTAAAAACAAGCGTGTACTCAAATGCCGGATTTGATAATTCGAAAGTGTTTTGAGTCAAAATTGTTGTATCCATTTCGCTCTCGTTTCCACAACTAAGAATAAATACACTTAAAAAGATAAAAATTGTAAGAACTGTTTTTTTCATGATATTTTTTTTAAAAGAAATAAGTAAATAATAAAAGTTTTTAGTTTTTTTTTAGAAAAACAAATAATATTTAAAACCCAACGGATATTCCTATAAAAGAGGATTTTTAAAATTAGTGCGCAACTAAAAAAAAGTAGCAAATTGTTTTGAACTACGCCAGCAAAATTATCTATTTTTGATAGTAAAACAAAACAAATACACAAAAATAAAATAATTTAATAACGCAACTTGCTGGTATCCGAAATTCTAAAAAAAGTAAAATTATGTAACTTTTCTAAATTGGAATAACAACTAATTAAATTGCCTTTTATTTTTTAAGTTACTAGTTGTTTACACTATCAACAATTTAACAATATAAGCATTGATTCCTAATTACTAAACAACTTTTAAACTATAATTGAATTAAAAACTTTTTTTTAATCTAAAGAATTAACCTATTTTTGTTTTCAAATAAGAACAGAAAAATAAATAAAATCTCTATAAAAAATAAGAATGAAACCAACATTATTAATTTTAGCAGCCGGAATGGGAAGCCGCTATGGTGGCTTGAAACAGGTGGACAAACTAGGTCCTTCGGGCGAAACAATTTTAGAATATTCCATTTACGATGCTATAAAAGCGGGTTTTGGCAAAATCGTTTTTGTGATACGAAAAGACATCGAATTGGCTTTCAAAGAGGCTTTTGGAAACAAATTTTCGGATAAGATAAAAGTAGAATATGTTTTTCAAGAATTAAATGTACTGCCCGAAGGTTTTGAATTGAACCCACAGCGCAGCAAACCTTGGGGAACTGCGCACGCCGTTTGGGTAGCCAAAGATGTTATCAATGAGCCTTTTGCGGTTATCAATGCCGACGATTTTTACAGTGCCGATGCTTTCAAAACAATAGCCAATTTTTTTGCTTCGCTTTGTTCGGAAACCAATATTTACGCCATGGTTGGCTATCAATTGGTTAATACCTTGTCCGAGTTTGGAACCGTTTCGCGTGGAGTTTGCTCGCACGATGCCGATAGAAATTTAACAGGCGTAGTAGAAAGAACAGCCATAGAAAAGAAAGACGGCAAAATTCAATTTATCGACGAAAACAAACAAATTCAATCGCTTACGGGCAATGAAATAGTGTCGATGAATTTTTGGGGCTTCACTCCTTCCTTCTTTTCGTATGCCGAAGAAATGTTCAAAGAATTTTTAACATTGCATGGCGATGAAATAAAATCGGAATTTTATATACCAACAGTTGTTAATAATCTGATTGTTAGTGGACAAGCAAATGCTAAAGTGTTGCAAAGTTCAGCCAAATGGTTTGGGGTTACTTATCAAGAAGACAAAGCCTTCAGCCAAGAAAAACTCAACGAATTGGTTGCAAATGCCGAATATCCTAACAACCTTTGGGAAAGTTAAATGGCGAACTGTGAGCTGTGAATTGTGAATATTTTTTTTAAGGCATGGGCAAATCTGCTGAAAATTGATTTAAAATTTGTCAAATCTTTGAGATTTGACAAATTTATCCACAGATTAAATCCATATCTGTTTAATTAATTGATTGATATGAAATTTTTGACATTAAAATCTATCGTTACCGGATTGATGCTTTTAAGTGCATTAAATTCGTACACACAAGAACGAACAATAAATAGATTGGTTCCTGATTCTATAAAGTTCTGGAAAAAAGGTATTTACAGTACAATAAACGATTTTTATAATAACAGTCCTGCAATAACCGAAAATTTTAAAGTAACCAACACAAATTTGAATTACAATTTGTACCCGGGCGAAAGGGATAGTTATTATCTAAATTACTACAATGAAATGGGAATTGAAAATCAATTGGAAATGTCTGATATTTGGGGCTTTTTTGATGGATACAAACTGTTTGTAGTTTATAAAAACAAACCTTACGAAATGCTTTTCTTTGGTAGAATTTCGATATTGCGATACGAAAGTTATCAAGAAAAAAATATAGCAGCACAAGCAGCTACTTTAGCGCTTTTTGGCGTAACTACAACAAGTACTTACAAAATAAAAGACCTTTTTATCGACCTGAGATTCAATTTAATATTGCCCAAAAACAAAAATTCTTTTGAAGAAATTATTTCAAAAGATGTAGATTTTTACAGCGCATATTTGAACCATGCCGAAATGAATTCAGAATCAAAAATGAGCTATTTTTATTTTGAATACAATAAAAAATACCCAGTTGTTATGACCGAAAAAGGGATTGAATTTTTGTTAAAAAACTAGTAAACTATGAAAAAAGAAGAATTAATAGCACAGATACGCGCAAAAAAATCTTTTTTGTGCATTGGCTTGGATAGCGAATTTGAAAAACTCCCAAAACATCTTCACAACATGGAAGACCCTGTTTTTGAGTTCAATAAACAAATAATTGATGCAACTCACCACTTGGCAGTTGCTTACAAGCCCAATACTGCTTTTTACGAATACAGAGGCGTAAAAGGCTGGAAAAGTTTAAGCAAAACAATTGCTTACTTAAACGAAAATTACCCCGAAATTTTTACCATAGCCGATGCCAAACGTGGCGATATAGGAAATACTTCTAAGATGTACGCCAAAACTTTTTTTAGCGAAATGAGTTTCGATTCGGTTACAGTTGCGCCTTATATGGGAAAAGACTCGGTAAGTCCGTTTTTGGAATTTGAAAATAAGTGGGTTATTTTATTGGCATTAACCTCCAACGCAGGAGCATTCGATTTCCAATTCAAAAAACTGAAAGACTCAGAGAACCAATTGTTTGAAGAAGTATTGAAAACCTCGCAGCAATGGGCTGACAGCGAGCGAATGATGTACGTAATAGGTGCAACAAAAGCTGAATTTTTGGGCGAAGTACGCAAAATAATACCCAATCATTTTTTGCTGGTTCCGGGTGTGGGAGCGCAAGGCGGAAGTTTGCAAGAAGTAGCAAAATATGGTTTGAACAGCGATTGCGGCTTATTGGTAAACTCGTCGCGTGGAATAATTTTTGCTTCGGAAGGGCTCGATTTTGCCGAAAAAGCTAAGCTCGAAGCCGAAAAATTGCAAAAAGAAATGGCTTCTTATTTGTAACAAAAGTTTTTTTTCGTAAATTGCACTATTGTTTTTATATTCGCTTTTCGTTTAATTTTGTTTCATCTTTTTTGTTATGAAAAAATTACTTTTAATTTGTATTGTTGCGTTAAGCGTAAGTGCAAAAGCGCAAGAAAAATCGATTTTGATTGGAACTGATTTTCCAATACAATATACAGTAGGTGGAAATTTGGAATATCATAATTTTAGCACACAATTGCAGTTTGGCGCACTTACAAGCCCTTACGATGGCATTATTTTAGACATTATCGAGTCTTTTGGAGCCGACGAAAATTTAATTGAAATCGTGCGCAAAGCTTATGAAAAAGGATTTGTTTTTAGTTTAAAGCAAAATTATCATTTTCAAAACAACCTTTATGCTGGCGTTTATCTGCAATATTTGAGCCTCAATGCAACCGAAACGCCTCTCGACATTATCGATGTGTATTACCCTGAAATAGATTTAACTAGCTTTTGGGCTGGCGGAAGTTTTCCTATTTTGCGCGAAAAAAGATTTGGTGATGAAGTAACTGAAATTAGATTGAAAACCAATTTGTTGCAAGCAGGAGTGTTAGTTGGGTACAAATTTCAAATTCCAAACTCACGGTACGAAATACGAGCAGAGCTTTCGGCAAGCAAGCATATTTATTCGAGCAACGAATTTTCGTCGCAAACGCCTTATCCAGAGCTTTTGTATCAACAATTAGAGCAAGATATAGCCGAAACTTACAAACAATATGCTTACATTCCTTCGCTAAATGTCTATTTTGTGATAAAATTGTAACAAAACTAGCAAATTTGACGAATTAAGCACCAGTTTTGCTTTATTTTTGAGCACTTGACAAACAAAATATACAATTAATTTTGGTTCACTACTTAAACTGAAAATATGTCGAACAAAATAGACATTAAAATACAAATAATTGAGAAAGCAGCCTTGATTTTCAGTCAAAATGGCTACGAAAAAACAAGCATGAACCAAATTGCGGCGGCTGTGGAAATGGCTAAAAGTTCACTTTATTATTATTTTGAAAGTAAAAACGAAATTTTCAAAAAAGTAGTTGAATACGAAGCCAATGAATTGAATGGAAAAATTAGCCAAGCTCTCGAAAATCAAAGCAATCCGCTCGATAAAATAAGAATTTATGTGCTAAGCAGGCTTCACTATTTTATGAACTATCCAAACCTCTACAAAGCCTTAAAATCAGAGCGTTTGCAATCAATCGACTTTATAAAAGACTTTAGGCATTCGTACTACCAAAATGAAATAGAACAATTTAAAACAATTATAGACGAAGGTGTAACAACCAATTTATTTTCCATTTACGACAGCGAGTTGGCAGCAACTGCCATTATCACTGCCATAAAAGGAATGGAAACACCTTTGTTTATCAATAATTTAGCTCGAAATGTAGAAACTACCGTTCGCGATGCCGTTTCGATTATTCTTTATGGGATTGTAAAAAGATAATAATTAAACTGTAATATTAATTTTTGTATCGGCTTCGGTATTTTGCATTTGGTGGTAATCGTGAATGCTCAATTTTCCATCTAAAAATGCGGCAGCCATTGCTTTTTGCACTTCGGTTTCAGCTAAAATAAGTTTTACTTTGGCTTCTTGTGCGTTCGCTATTTCTTCTTGTTCACGTGTCAAAGCTTCGGCTTTTTTGGCTTCTGCTTGTGCTTTGGCTGCATGTGCTCGCTCGATAGCAAGTTCAGCATGAAGGTCTTTACCTACTTGAATATCAGATAAATCGACAGAAAGTAACTTGTAAGCTGTTCCGTCCATCAACCCTTGACGATTCTCTACACTGTCGGCTAGCATAAACGCATTTTCGAGAATTTGATAGTGCGAAGTTAATTTACCTACTTCCGAAACAACAGCTTCGTTTATTCGTGCCAAAACTGTTTCTGAACCAGCTCCACTTACAATTTCTCTAATAAGTGTGCGAATTGTAACTCTGCAACGCATCGTAACTTCAACACCATCTTTGGCAAAGCCTCTAATAGGCGGAGTTTCAAGCACTTTGAAGTGAGTAGCTTCTTGCAC
>JAIFNL010000168.1 GCA_020047755.1 Bacteroidota bacterium | reverse complement strand
CAAATATTTTAGAATCTAATGCGTAAATTCCGGCATACGAATGATGCTCTATTCGCGAATTACGAATTTCAACTTCTGGCTTTATTAAATTCTCTATATACCCAATATTTACGCCAATTATAGCATTTTTTATAATAGCATATTCAAGCATATTATTTCTACTGCCATCGAGAAAAACGATTCCGTTCCATTGCCCAGGCACATCATTATACATTTGCTCCAATCGGCTCCCCCCTAATACGACTTCTTTTCCATATTCACCTAATACAGAAAGAGTTCCTTTTACGTAAAGAGTCGAATTTCTTGAAAAATAAAGCTTACTTCCTGCTTCGATTGTTAGTGTATGGAGCGAATCTACAAGCATTGAATTTATAATTAAATAGGGCTTTTCTGCTGTCCAAGTTTGCGTTTGGATATATTGCCCGTCTATTAAATTCATATCTTGACCAAATGCTTGTATTTTAACATTTTGTATGTTTCCATTTGTATTAAATACGATAGAATCTATAATTTCTATTGGCGAATTTTGGTCATTTGGATTTATTGTAACTTCTATAAAAATATACAAACTATCTTTTCCTTCTAATTCTATATTTTCTAAGCTATTACTAGCTATTCCATCAATATTTAATCTAAAATAATCCGTTTTATTTGATAATTCTATCGACTTTATTATTATTGTTTCATTGTAAGGATTATAAATTTTTAACTCTTTTGTAGTAGAACCAATTGTTGTGAAGATAGTATCGAAAGTTACTGTATCTGTCGAAAAATATAGCTTAGCATTAGAATCTGTAATTATCCTTTCTTTTGTGCAGCTAAAGAGAAAAATAGCTAAAAGAATATACAAAATTGATAAATTTTTCATTTTTATGTTGTATTTGAAATAATATTTTGGAGAAACTATCTTCTTATTCTTTGTTTTAAATATAAGAAATTTTAAATAATGTATATATTATTATAGCTACTTATTGATTTTATAAGTAGTGAAATAAAATTAATTTTATATTTCGTTTTGCCAAGTACTTAAAAATAAGAAAGTAGCAAAGTGATTACTTAAAAATTAAATAGCAATGATGCTTAGCATTCTGCTTATTTTAAAATTTCGACGTCTTTTTTTATACAAAATTAAAAATTTAGGTAGAATAAAAAAATTATGAAACAGAGTTTTATAAATGATTTTTTTCCATTCAAATCAAAATTTGAAAATTGCGTTTTGTTTATGTATATGAGGATTTTAAAATTGAAATTAAATACGGAAAAAACGTTTTTTCTTTCTTTTTTTTAATAAATATTTTTTTAAGGATAAAATTTATAATTATATGATTACAGATTTTTAGTTTGATTATTAGCTAATTATCAGCCTTTTTCGTTTTTAATAATCAAGGTAGAGTGTGTTTTCTTTTTTTTGCAGTTTTAGAAATTAACTATTTATTATTCAAAATTTTAGATATTAACGTGCATTATTTTTTCCATTTTGTTACGATATTTTCGAAAAAGATTGAAATACAATTTATTTTTATTTACTTTTGTAGCGTTTTAGACTTGGTTTTCTTTAAAAGAAATGACTTTTAGTTAATTTATCAACTTGAATTAATTTTTTTCGTTTTTACATTCATAAAGTATGCTAATTCTAAATGAAATTTTATGATAAATTTTTAATACATACTATAAAAATGATAGTAAATAAGAATAAAGTTGTATCAATTAGTTACAGTTTGCATGTTAACGCAAAAGATGGCGAATTAGTTGAAGTTGTAGATAAAGACAAACCAATGCAATATATTCATGGTATTGGTACAATGCTTGAAAGCTTTGAGGCTCAATTAGAAGGCATGAAAGCTGGTGATTCATTTGATTTTATGATTAAAAGCGTTGATGCTTATGGCGAGGCGTCGGAAGAAGCAATTGTAAATCTTCCCAAATCCGTTTTTGAAGTGGACGGAGCGATTGACGAAGACCTGTTAGTTGTTGATAATGTGATTCCTATGCAAGATAAAGACGGAAATCATTACAATGGAATTGTGTTGGAAGTAACTGACGACGAGGTGCAAATTGATTTTAACCACCCGCTTGCAGGCGATGATTTGTTTTTCACTGGAACTGTTATCGAAATTCGCGAGGCATCGCATACTGAAATAGAACATGGACATGTTCATGGTGAAGGGCATCATCATCATCATTAATAGATATTTAGCTCATATTAGTAAGCTAGCCAAACACGAAATAGGAAAAAAATATTCCAATTTCGTGTTTTTATTTGTTATTCAATTATTTATACTTAGCTGACAATGAATACTTTTGGGAATTTATATAGATTAACAAGTTTTGGCGAATCGCATGGAAAAGCCGTTGGTGGTGTTATTGATGGCTGTCCATCGGGTATTGAATTGGATTTCAGTGCAATACAGAATGAGCTTGACCGCAGAAAACCTGGGCAGTCGAAAGTGAGTACACAGCGCAAAGAAGCAGATGAAGTAGAATTTTTATCGGGTATTTATCAAGGGAAAACTACTGGTGCGCCAATAGCTTTTTTAGTATGGAATAAAGACCAAAAATCGTCGGATTATGACAATTTGCACGAAATTTTTCGTCCTTCTCACGCCGATTTTACCTATTTCTCAAAATATGGTTTGCGCGATCCGCGTGGTGGTGGGCGCAGTTCGGCACGCATAACCTTGTCGCGCGTGGTAGCAGGTGCTATTGCAAAGCAAATACTTAAAAAACAAGGTGTTGAAATCAGTGCCTATACCTCTCAAGTTGGTAATTTGAAACTTTCGCAAGCCTATTCTGAGCTCGATTTATCTCAAACTGAGACCAATATTGTTCGTTGTCCTGATACTGAAATGGCTTCGCAAATGGTTGATTTAATTCAAGATGTGCGGAAAAATGGCAATACTGTGGGAGGTGTAGTTAGTTGCATTGCCAAAAATGTACCCATCGGTTTGGGTGAACCTGAATTTTTGAAACTTCATGCCGAACTTGGTAGAGCTGTTTTGAGTATAAACGCTGCAAAAGCTTTTGAGTTGGGAAGTGGTTTTGCTGCCGCTGAAATGTTTGGTAATCAACACAATGACTCTTTTTACATCGAACATGGTATCGTAAAAACGCGTACAAATAATTCGGGTGGAATCCAAGGCGGAATTTCAAATGGAATGGATATTTATTTTAGAGTTGCTTTTAAGCCGGTTGCAACCATAATTATAGAGCAAGAAACTATTGATATTCAACATAATGAAGTGAAATTTGGAGCCAAAGGCAGACATGACCCTTGTGTTGTACCTCGTGCAGTTCCGATTGTAGAGGCAATGACAGCTATGGTTTTGCTGGATTTCTTTTTATTGAATAAACGATTTTTTTAATTTTTGTTTTCATAAAAAAAATAAATAGGCTTTTTTTGTTTTAGCATTGAAGCCTATTTTATTAGCTTTTACACCTCAATTAGTATCGTTTTATGCTTCTTTTTGCTATATTAAAGCCAAAAATGAAGCCAATTGTATTGTTATCTTTTTTTGGAACAAAATAAATATTCATCGGAATATTTAAGTAACCCGATTTGAATGTTTTTCCAATTGCAATAATTAATCCGGTAGAAAGTTCTAATTTTCCATCGCGATCTATTCGCCGAGTGAGCGTGTAGTTTGAATCTATAACGGAGTCTGTTTTTATCCAAATTTGATTTGAATCGTAATATCCTTTGGCATATTTTATACCTCTAAATATAGGACCAAGTCCAATTTCCCAACCTTTTTTGTTGAATCTAAAACCGTTCATAAGCGACAGAGAAGGAATAAAATTGCCTGATTCTAAGCCACTTAGTGCAGGCACAAATTCTACTAATGCTTGAAATTCGCCTGAACTTAGATATTGCCTTTCGTATTGAAAACCAAAGATAGAAGTTATTGGATACATATCAAAACCTCCTTCACTTTCTGGTGCCCTAAGTCTTTCACTTGCAGAGCCATAGATGTAGGAAGCACCCATGCGTGGACCATTAAGTTTTACGGTAGTTTTAGGACTCGAAATCATTTGCTCGTAATTGATAAGCAAATCAACCAAAAGTGCATCGTTGGTAATTCCCAGCATATTATTGACCGATATGCGAGCCATTGTTTGTATTTCTCGCTCTAAATCAAGGTATTCCATAACGTTAGTATTTTCTATTGTTTGGTTTTTTACGTCAATCATACGCAATGTAAAAATAATTTTTTCGCCAAATTTGTCAATATTTCCAGTTAGTATTTTATTCACTTTTAGTAAGTTACCTACTTCTAGTAGTTTCGTTTTTCCAAAGCAATCCAACGGGTCAAATCCATTGGTTTTTAGTATATTATTTACATCGTATTTGTCAAAAACTTCATATTTATTTGTCTTTTCTACTTCTAGCCTTAGTAAATTTTCCATTGATATATTGTCGAACATAACGCCTTTAGTATCAATTCCTATAATGGCAATACTTTCTTTATTTTGAGAAAACATAAGCACTGGAAAAAATATAAAAATTAGGATTAGTTTATAAAAAAATATAGTTTTTTTCATAATTTCAATTTTAGTAGTTTAAGTTTCAAATTAATTATTTTTATTAAATAATAAGGCATTGCCTAAGTAGTTTTTAGGCTGCTTAGGCAACGCTTTTTGTTTTTAATTGAGCGCATTCACAAAGTCTTCTTTTTTGTTAATTTTTACTGTTTTCATTTTGAAACTTTGCTTTTTTGTAGAAGCAAGTGTCGAAAAATCAAGCTTTTGATAGTCAGAATTACTGAAAGTCGCCATTTCTGTTTCTGAAAGAATAGCTACAAATTTAGCTGTGCTATCAGGTACAAGCATCATTTTTTGCCAATCTTGAAACGAAATTTGCACAAATGATTTGTTATTTTCAATGAAATAAACAATTGGAATTGTTTCTTTATCAAGTTCTTGCTTTTCAAAATTGAAATCAGCTTCTACTATTATTTTATCGTCTCTGTGATATACTTTGTCCCAATTATGGAAACCTGTTTGTTCTATATCAAAGGTTCTGAACACTTTAGCTTGTGCTGCAAGCCTAGCTTCTGCTTCTGCTATTTTCTTCATCGTTACTTCGTATTCTTTTTGCCAATCTTCGGGCATTTGCTTGAAAACTTCTTTTAGCATCATTACTGCTTCGGCTTTAAAACTAAATTTTGGAGCATTATCCTCCCAGCCATTTCTAACCGTTAAACTATATTGGTTATCGCCTACTTTTGTAAGTTTTATTAATCTGTTATCTGTATGATATTCTTTTGTTTGAACCCATTTTGGGATTTCTTTTCCCGAAATGTTTCTCCATACAACTTCATAGGCAAATACTTTTTTTCCATTGAAATTTAACGTTTCCCACGTTCCATAAATCCCCGACCATTTTAAGCCATATTTTTCCGATTTTCTCTTCAATTCTGTATTTTTCTCATATTTCCAAACATCTCCTGAGGGTTTTACATTGTAATAAACATCAAGAATCGCCCAATAATCTAGGGCAAAATAGTCTTTTTCGAAAGGAATTATCACTTTGGGTTTCATAAGTTCTATCGAATCTTTCAGAATTTGAATCTTGCCGTTAGGTTCGGGTTTATTGGTACCTTTATAAGCCCAATTTTTTGCATTTTCGTCTAGTGTATAAAAATTATAATCCGCTTTTTCTTCATAAGATGCCATCTTTACGTTTATTTTACTATTTTCTTTCATGAAAACTTCATTTTCTTTGCTGAAAGCTCTTAATTCAAACATTCCGGCAGTTTGCAAATTTTGCTTTACTCCTGCTGTGTCGTAAGCCATTGGCACACCAGCTAAAAAAATATCATAAGCATCGTGCAATTCTCTGTATTTTATTTCTATTTCGCCCACTATTTTTTTACCATCTTTATCAACCCAAATATCTGGGGGAATGTTAATTATACTTCCCGTTTTATATTCGAATGTGCCACCTTTTTCAGCAGTTATTGCGAAATTTTCGGCTACCGGATTTAAAGTCGGAAATGGCGGATTGATAAATGGTTTGTCAGCTAAATCGCCATTTTTACAGCCAAACAGCAACATACTAGCGAGCAAAATTGATAAAATTTTATTTGTTTTCATACAGTAAATGATTTAGAGTTAAAATTACAATTAAGTATATATTAAATTTAAAATACTACTAAATAAAGAATAATTTTTTTAGTATAAAAATATAGATTTATAATTATTGATATAAAAAAATGAAGCTATTTTTGAGTAAGAATATTGTTTGCCAGGATAAGAATTTCCATAAGGAAAATAGGTTTCAGTTATTGTTTTTTCAATTTTTTCTTGACTTTTATCAAAACCAAAATTGTAAGCTGCCGCAAAAAATTCAATTTTTTCTATTGTATCGTATTTTTCCAAATCAAATTTACTTTCTACTATGTAATAAAAAATTTCGGCATATTTAAGTTGCCAATTAAATGATTTTAAGCGTATTATTCTTTCTTTTCTAATTTCTTTGTCAGTTTTTGCGTTGTATTTCATTGTAGTTGAAAAAAAAGAATTAAGTTCTTCATTACTAATTAAATATGCCTCTATTTTCTCAATAAACGAAGGTTTCATTTGAAAATAACCAATTGAAAAATCAACATATTCGCTGCCAAAACTTGTGTATAAATTTTCATTGATTTCAGTTTCTACATAATCGCTTATAATTGAGTATCTTATTCGTTCAGGGAACAGAACACTCACTAAAATAGATTTGTCAAGTTTTTTATTGTCGAGAGCCGAATTAATAAATTTTTTATTTACTTTTATGAAATTCAGTGCCTTAGTGTAATCATTTCCAAAAATTTTTTGATAATTTATTATTTCTTCTTGATCAAACATATCGTTTTTAATAGAGCTTGACTCTAAAAAGACCATCGAGAAGAGGAAAAAATTAACTAAAATTACTATTTTCATCAACAAATTTTTAACCAAAGTTACTCATTTAAACTGTAAAAGTCAATAGCGATAAAAAAAACCTCCTTAAAGCGAGGAGGTTTTTTATAAAATAGGATATTGTCTAAAAAAGGACGTTTTTTTATCTTAATTTCCTTTTTTTCTCTATTTTTCACCATTTTTCAAAATGGATTCTTTCGCTTGCAAATCGGTTTATTGGATTGTAACTTTCTGTAGGATAACCAATTGATAATAGAGCGAAGGCTTCAACGTTTTGTGGTAAATGAAAATAATCTTTTAAAAATTTCATACGCTCGGTGCGTGGATATACGCCTAGCCAAACTGCACCAAGCTGTAAATGAGTTATTTCAATAAGCATATTTTCCGTCGCGGCAGCGCAATCTATCATCCAGTAGCCTTCATGTTTTTGCCTGTCTAAATCGCCACAAACTAAAATTGCAGCGCTGGCGGTGTTAAGCATCTTAGAATAAGGACTTAGCTGTGTGAGTTCTGCTAATTTTTGCTTATCTTTGATGACCAAAAAATGCCAAGGCTGCTCGTTGCCGGCAGAAGGTGCACTCATTCCTGCATGTAAAATTTCGTTTATTTGCTCATCGCTTATCTCTTTGTCGAGATATTCACGCACGCTTCTTCGTTTAAAAATTGCTTCCATTTTGGTTGTTTTTTTGTTGAAAATCAATGATATATACTTTTATTCGGTTCTCTTTTATTTCACAAAGGTATTTTTTTTATTTGTATATAATTGTTAAAAAACATTAAAACTAAATAAATAGTTGTAAAACTAAATTTTTAGTTGTATGTTTGTGATGAAATTTAATTAAAAAAGTAGTAGAATTTATGAAAGAATTGACAAAAGCTGAAGAGCAGGTAATGCAGATTTTATGGAAAGTGGGAGAGGGCTTTGTGAAAGATATTGTGGAGCATTTTGATGAGCCAAAACCCGCGTATAATACGGTTTCTACGATTATACGCATTCTCGAAAAAAAAGGTTTTATTGACCACAAAGCTTACGGGAAAACGCATCAATATTTTCCAACGGTGGGAAAAGATGATTACAAAAAGAAGTTTTTAAAAGGATTTGTTCAAAATTATTTTGGTAATTCTTTTAAGCAGTTAGTTTCATTTTTCTCTGAAAAAGAAGATCTAAGCATTGAGGAAATGGAAGAACTGATAAAAGTAGTGAACCAAAAAATTTCGGAGAAAAAAGAAATTTAATGTGGATTTTATGAAAATGTAAAATGGAAATTACGACATTTAATTATCTGATAGAGTGGGCAATAGGTATCATATTTTTTTATTTGATGTATTATTTTTTGCTTAGAAATGAAACTTTCTTTAAGCTTAATAGATTATTTTTGATGGTTTCGCTTTTTTTAAGCGCAATTATTCCCGTTTTACATTTTCAAACTATTGATATAAAGCAAGATGTTGTATATTCTATTATGCTTGAAACTGTAAATATTGGAGGGAAAATTTCAAATTTATCGCATGAGCCTTCTACTATTTCGGTTTTGGAAACATTTTTTAAGCTTTATATTTCCGTAGTTATTTTATTGACTGTTAGATTTTTAATAAAATTACTTTCTATTTATAAATTAATTGTTCAATTTGGAATAGAACGAGTAAATGGCAAAAAAATAGCATTTGTCGATTCTCAATTCTCTGGTTTTTCTTTTTTTGATGTTTTATTTATTAGTAATGATATTAGAAGTAATAAAAAATTAGAAGAAATTTTGCAACATGAAACTGTACATATAAATCAGTTGCATACTTTAGATATACTTGTAATAGAATTAGTTACAATTATTCAATGGTTCAACCCTTTTGTTTGGTTTTACCGAAAAGCACTCAAACAAACTCATGAATATTTGGCAGATAGAGGTGTTTTGGAGCAAGGCTTCGATTCTGGCAAGTATCAAATGCTCTTGCTTCAACAACAAATTGGCGTGCAGCCGAGTTTAGCCAATAATTTTAATAAGTCATTAACACTAAAGCGTTTAATTATGTTGAATAAAAAAGAATCACGTCGTTTTGCTGGAATTAAATTTCTGGCTATGTTGCCTATTGTTTGGTTTATGTTGTTTGTGTTTTCGTGCGATAAAGCAAAGGAAGTAACTGAAATTCTTGAAGTTGAGAATGAAATATCTTCCGAAAATTCAAAAATTGAAGTTCAGCCCATCTTTTTTGTTGATGGTGTTGAAAAACAATCGATTGACAATATTGAGCCTAGCCAAATTGAGTCAATGAATGTGTATAAAGGCGAAGAGGCTATCAAAAAATATGGCGAAAAAGGAAAAAACGGTGTTATTTCTATTGTATTGAAAAAAAATACAGGTATAATAACCGAAACAATTAAAACTTCAGAAAATGGCGATATGATTTTTTTAATTGTAGATGAAATGCCACAATTTCCTGGCGGAGATATTGCTTTGAGTACATTTATAGCTCAAAATGTAAAATATCCCGAAAGTGCACGTGAAGCAAGCATTTTTGGTAAAGTATATGTGCGCTTTGTTGTAACTAAATTGGGAAAAGTAGAGCAAGTGAAAATAGCGCGTGGTGTGCATGAAGACCTTGATAAAGAATCAATTAGAGTTGTATCGATGCTTCCTGATTGGACACCTGGTAAGCAACGAGGCAAAGCTGTTGATGTTTATTACACGGTACCTATTCAATTTTCGCTTCAATAAATTCTAGTTTTATAACTAAATGGATAAATTATTGATTGCAAGTAGTTTAATTGATTTATCCATTTAGTAAAATTTTTTTTTATATGAAAAAAATATTTTTTTTTCTTGTTTTTTTTCCTTTTTGGGGTTCTTCCCAAACGTTGGAACAGCTTCAAGAGCTTGATATTCTGATTTTTGAAGCAAAATATGACGATGCTTCTAAAGTGTGTGAGCTATTGATTAATCAATTTCCTTCAAATCCAAAATTATACTTTAATGCTGGAATTATTCAACAGGCTCTTAATTTCGATAAAAAAGCAACTTTATTTTTTCAGAAGGCTTTTAATTTAGATTCTTTATCTATTGATTATCAAAATTTTTATGCAAATAATTTATCATTGATTGGTAAAAATAAAGAGGCTATTTTATTTTTTGAGAAAATACTTCAAAAATACCCATTTAATTTTTTTGCACTCGATAAACTTTCTCAATTGTATATTAAGCAAAAGCTTTATAATAAGGCAAATACTGTTTTGGAAGTTTTAACACGATTGTATCCTGAAAATCCCTATTATTTGCGACAAATGGGATATTGCTTTACAAAGCAAAAGGGTGGTGGTGGTTTTGCCATGGATTATTATTTAAAAGCCTATGAAATAGATAGTTCTGACGTAATTTCTGTTAAGCAGTTGGCTAATTTTTATTTACGCGCCGATAAGTATGATGAATGTATTCGCATAGCCGAGCGGGGTGTTTTGCTCGATTCTACCGTTAGCGAGTTTTATCGTTTGCAAGCAATGGCTCATTTTGCTAAAAATCACAATTTCAGATCTTTACCTAATTTTCTAAAAACTATTCAGTATGGCGATTCTAGTTTAGAAGTAGTAAAATCTACTGGGGTTGCGTATTATTTGATAAAAAAATATAAAGAAGCAGATCGTTATTTGTCTGCTGCTTATGCAGAAGACTCTACTGATTACATGATTAGCCTATATTTGGCTAGAAATAATTATGGATTAGAAAAATTTGAACAAAGTATAGAATTTTATAATAAAACTTTGCAGTTGTTAATGCCCAATAAGCAATTGATGTATAACTTTTATGGTGATATGGCAGAAGCTCTAACGGCTAATAATGAGCATGAAAAGGCTTTATTTTCTTATAAAAAGCGAGAAGAATTGTTTGGTTTTTTGTCGGATTACGATTATTATTGTATTGCTTTGATTTATGATAAAATGCAAAACAGCCAGAAAGCAATTGAATATTTTGAACTTTTTGTGCAAAAAATAAAGAAAGCTTGGGCTGATCCATATGAAAATAAGTACTTTACTTATGCCGAAACTAGATTAAACAAATTGAAAGAATTTGAGCACATGAAGAATTAATATTTTTGGACTTGGAAAAATTATATTATTTTATACATTTAAATTTACAAAGCTAATAATTTATACGATTCGGAAAGGTCAATTATTTTATTTTTTTTTAAATTAGTTATGTTTTTTCATTTTTTTAGTTTATTTTTAAGGCAAATTTTATTAAAAAAAACTAAATTTCTTAGTGTTAATTCTTTTGGATAGCAAATTTATGGCAAGCAAAATACTTGTTTCGTTGGTAGGAGAGCAAACTATTCCTAATATTCAGCTTATTAAGGAGTTTGATTTTGTTGATTCCTTTTTTTTTATTTCAACTGAAGGAATGGAGAAAAAAGGGACTCGTGAGTGGATTATTAAAAGCGCACAACTTTCAGATGACAAAGTGCAATTACCTATTTTAGTTAATGAGCATGATTTCAATGATATAGCTGAAAAATTGTCAGGCATAAAATTTGCTGATAGCGATGATATTTTTGTTAATATTTCGGATGGTACTAAAATAATGTCGATTGTAGCATTCGATTTTTTCAAAGAACTGGGAGCTAAAATTTTTTATGTTACCGGAAAAAATAGTGAATACATTAAAATTTTTCCTAAATCAAATCAAAAAAATCTGATATTTAATTATCGTTTATCTGTGAAAGAATATCTTGAAGCTTACGGTTTCTCGATAACAAAAACTGGTTCTGTTTCTCAATCTTTTTCGGTTATAGAATCTATTTTTAACTATTTTGCACCATTTTTCGAACCCGAGACTAGTTTAGTTTCTCCGCATAATTTTGTTTTTTCTGAGCTTCAAAAATATAGAGGAATTAGCAGCTCGAAGCTTATTTCTATTGATAAAATAGCTGGCTTAAAAAACTTACTCGCCGATTTGAATTTTACCCCTAAATATATTGATTCTCTTACAAAAGATGAAATTATTTTACTTTCTGGTGGTTGGTTTGAAGAATATATACATTATAAAATTCAGAAAGAATTTAATTTGCCAAAAAATCATATAGGTATTGGTGTTTTTGTTGAAAAACAGGGAGTTCCGAATGAGTTTGACGTTGTTTTTACGTTGAACAATAAATTTTACACAATTGAGTGCAAAACATCTGTATATTATATGGAAAATGCCAAAAAAAGGACTACAATTGGCGATTTTGTGTATAAATGCGATAGTTTGCAGAGCGAATTTGGGCTATATCCCATTACCGCTATTGCTACTTTGAGTGCATTAAAAAATAAAGAGGGAAAAGTAAACCCAATTGCCGAAACTCATTATAAACGTGCTGAATTATATAATGTTACAATTTTAGCCTATTCAGAAATTGTCTCAGGAAAAAATTTTACCGAATTATTAAATATTTCTTAGAAAATATCAGGTATGTTGATAAATTTATCGAATCATCATTCTCAGAATTGGAGCGAAGATCAAAAAAATGCAGCGAATCAATTGTTTAAGAGGATAATAGATCTTCCATTTCCAGATATAGACCCAAGTGCTAGCATAGAGGAGGTTATTGAATTGGCGCAACGCTTTAAGTTAAAGTGTATGAAATTGTTTGATAATGAGCAAGAAAACTATTTGGATAAGCACAACGCTGTGCATGTAATGGGCGAAATGACTTTTACTTACAATTTAGTTTTTTTGTTGCATCAAGAATTTATTCGAACAGTAGCTTCTGCCACTGAACAAGTTGCTAATGAAGATAATAGCGGAATTAAAACGTCTGTTTTTCGCTTTAAACGATTTCGTAGTTTTCATATAGAAAATAATTTGGTTTTTTAATTTAATAGGTTTTTTTATAAAATTATTTTGTTTGAAGTTTATAAATATAAGGCAGCTGTTATAACAACCGATGTTATTTTAGATACTTTCATTGATAATTGTTTTGATTACAATGATGCAGATTGCTTATATTTAATAATTGATGATAAAGAACTTTCCGGTAAAACTTTTCGCGATTTTTCAATTCACCAAGATTTATTAACGCCCGAACTTCGCAGACGTTTTCCTTTTGATGTACGGTCAAGAGGTTTTTTGTGTAGAAGCATTATTACTTGCGATATTCCTATTCAAATAATTGATTTAAAGACTAATATGATTGAAGAAGCTTTACTTTCGTATTATTTAATTTTAGGAATGCCTGTTAGAGATGCTATTTTGTCGTTTGAATATACATCTTTTGAGTTGTACTACAAAAATGATAGCTATCCTATTGAAGCTGAGAGTTTTGCTTTAGCTTTGGAATTTTTTGAAGAAGATGTGAAAGGGATTCGATTTAAAACATGTTTTTCGTGTAAATTTGCTTTTTTGCACCCCGACGAGGAACGTTTTTTTGGCTTTTGGCAATGTTTAAAGCTTTGGAAACAAGAGCTTTCAGCATGTAAAAGAAACTATGAATTGAAGCATCTAATTCGCAAGCGAGCAATGCCTGTGCAAGAAACTTGGCTTTGCGAAGAGTTTGAATTGCGTAAGTGATTCTATATGCTAAATTTTGATAACTTTTACGCCCTATTTGGTAAGTATTATATACTATTTCTTTTTAATTTTTCTTGATATGAAAAAAATATTTCTGGTATTTCTTGTGCTTTTTGTTTTTTCTAGTGGGTGCATTTTTAATTCATCGTATGGAAAGCTTATATTTCAGATAGATAGCTATCGAAATTCCGAAACAGTTTCGCTCCATTTGCGTTTTCCTACCCAAGAAAAGCGTGCTATTATTTATAGTGTGCTTTGCGATTTTTATGCTGAAAAAAGAGGAGAAAAGAAGCAATATAAAGTCTTTACTACCGTGGTACGAAGCCAAGGAAGTTTTTGTTTAGAGGATTCGTTTTTCAGGGCAATTGATGAAAAAAAATATCAGATGGCTATTGAAAAAAATAGAATACAATTACACTCTTCTGTTAGCGAAACTACTGAAAACGTGATGCTTACCGATAGTACAAAGACAACAATTGTTACAGGCGTTTCAACCGAAACTTGGAAAGAGGAACAATTTGTAATACAATTTTCTGATACACAAGTTGCTGAATTATTAAAATGTGAGCAATTTTCTCTTCGCTTTTATGCAGGCTCTTCTATTGGAACTATTGTTGTAAGAAACAGCGATTTAGCTAAAATTAAAAAATTACTTTCCTCATTTTAAATGCAATAAATTTATGAGTACAAATAATTTGAAAATTTTTGTTTTTGTGGTTTTAATTTATTTACTATCAGTTTCTTGTAATTTGTCGAAAACGGGAAAAGTGCAAATTCATGTTCATGAAAAGGAGTTATTGAGCGACTTGGATACTATCGAAGTTTGGTGTCCTTATAATTATTATTGTATTACTTGGCAGGTAGAATGCGAAAATGGTCAAAATTTACGTATTTCAGGCTCAAGCATGTCAGAAGGAAATCAACTTTTTGGTTCGTTTAATATTATGAATAATTATATGAATAATAACAAATTGGACGTAGATTCTCTTAATAAAAGATTGCAAAAAATGCAAGTAGAAAAACCATATCTTATTTTACATAGGCAATATGCTTTGCCTGATTCTACTTGGGGTACATTTAAAATGTTTGTTCTTTTTACCAAAAATAGCGAATTATATGGCGCAAAAGATAAACTAATTGCTTTGTCGAGGAGTGAATAGTCTTTTTTTCGTCAGACTATATTTTAGATTTATTTTGCTCAAGTACCTTTTTTAGCTGTTAAAAATAGTTTTTGACGTTTTTTATCTGAGAGAGCAATTATTTTATCGAAAATTTGTTTCTTTTGTTTAAATTTGCAAAATTATTTTATAGAAAATTGTGATTTTTTTCGTAGAATTTCTATTTCTTTATGAGTAATTTTTTTTGAAAATGGAATTTTGTTCTAGATTTAAGTAATTAGATAAAATATAGGAAAATGGCAGAAAATTTATTAATAGAGCCTAACGCAACAAAGGAAGAAAAATATATATCTTTAATTCCTCAAATAGAGGCTCTTATTACAGGCGAAATTGATATAACAGCTAATTTAGCTAATGTAGCTTCAGCTTTATATTTTGGAATGAATTTTTTTTGGGTAGGCTTTTACGAAGTAAAAAACGAGCAATTGGTTTTAGCCCCTTTTCATGGTCCAATAGCTTGCACACGAATTACTTATGGAAAAGGGGTGTGTGGCACTGCGTGGAAAAATAAGCAAACAATTATAGTTCCCGATGTGGAGCAATTTCCCGGGCATATTGCTTGTAGCTCTGCTTCAAAATCAGAAATTGTTCTGCCTATTTTTATAAATAATCAGGTAAAATATGTTCTTGATGTGGACAGTGATAAATTAAATGATTTTTGCCAAATAGACGAAATCTATTTGACTCAATTAATAAATATAATTTCACAAACCATTGAAAGTTGCAGTAATTAATTTTTGCTTTTTGAGCAATTAACTCATTTTAAATTTTTTAGATAATATGAAAACACTTAGAAATATAGTAATTTTTTTAATTATTACTTTAACAATTGCTTATTTTACAAATCCTTCTTTTGAAGAACATAAAACAAAAATTGAAACAAAATTTGTAGAACAAAATCCAATTTCTGGTTTTTTTGGCGTAGGCAAAATAATTTCAAATCTTGTTGAATATCATGACAGCCTATTTTTTTCTTATACTACCGAAAAAATTAAAAGAAATAAATTGAGTTTTGGTTTTTTTGGAATGGTTTGGGTTGTTGATTTGGATTTGAATAAAATTGCATTAGAGAATTAAGTTTTTTGGTAAATTTATTACTATAAATTTGCTTTTTTTGAAATTGGCAAATTTATAGCTTTTTTATTGTTTTACTAAACTTATTTTGTAGGCTAATAGTTCTTTTTGTTTTTCTGTATTTTTAATACAAATATAGAGTTGCTTATTGTTTTTTAAGTCTAAGGAAACTGTATTATTTTGCTTGTTTACTTTCGTCATTTTATTCTCTATACTTTGTGGATAAGGGTTTGTTTCTACTGTCAATTCTGCGTTTGAATCTTCTACCAATTCAATCTTTAAAGCCCATTCTGCCTCTTTGCTTTCGAGGCTATCTGTCTGTATAACAAACCAATCTTCATCGGTTGCTATTATTTTTTTGCTTTTTCCTGCATATTTTAAATGTAAATTACTTTCTATTGTTTTATTGTTTAATAATGATGCAGTTATGTGAGAATTATTGGGTTCGTATTGGTCAAAAATAAAGCGAATATCGCTTGCTTTCCATTCAGGTACATTCCTTTTTTTTGCAGTATAAAGCATTACTGCAATTTGTCCTTGTGTAAAATTATCTCGGCATTTTATGTTACCAGGATACGACATGATATTATCTGTGTTTGGAACGTATTTATCTCCCCAATTATCCACCAAATCGCCCGTATATTGACAATCGGTGTTTATGTATTTTAGCAAAACGGGCTCTGCTGGCGTGTCGCAGATGGCGTCGCCATTTAATTCGCAGTTTTTTGCATTTTTTAATATTCTTTGTGCTTTTCGCTCTCTATTTACCGATTCTTGATGTCTTTTCCCTCGTTTCCAGCCTCTATGAGGATGGTGTAAACCCAAAAAATGACCTATTTCATGGGTAAGTGAAGTGGTTGATGAATTGTAGCGCAAAACAATATTTTTTGTTCCAGAGTTGTATTGACCTTTATAATATTTTGTTGGTTTTAGAATACTTCTTTTTACTAAATTATCAACTAGTAGTACATTTACAGTTTCTTTTTTTCGATAAAAAAAGCCTTTTATGAAAGCCGGAATTGTATATCCAAGTTTGAATGGCGTAGATTTATACTTAGGAATTATTTGAGCATAATAAAATTCAAATCCAGTGTTGTTTAATTTATTATAATAATTTACATCTTGAATTAATTTTTTATAATATTCATCGTTTGAATTTGGTGAAAAAACCCATAACGTAATTGGTATTCGGTATAAAACTTGCGTGCTGTCTTTTTTATAGTTTTCTGTTTCAAGCACTTGGGTCAAAAAGTTATTATTTCCATACCAAGGCAATTTTTTGAGTTGTCGTTGTGTTAATTCTCTTGAAGCACATCCATCACCTAAACTTTGTGAAAAAGAAGTAGTTACGCTCAAAAAAATGAGCAAAAAAGTAATAATGCTTTTAATGGGGTTGGTTTTCATTTTTCTGTTTTTTTATGCACACAAAATTTTGCTGTTGTGTCTTTTTTTCAGCAACAAAATTATAAAAATACTAGCTTAATACCAAGACTTACTTCAATTTGTTTGTTTTATTTTAGGTTTTTGTCTAAATATTGTTTCGTAATTTTCGGGCGTATTGATGTTTAATAGGAGCATTTCATTTTGTAAATCAATATATTGCTTTTTGTGGTGCAATAAAAAAGTTCTTAGATTACCTTCGAAATTAGGTGAGTTTTTTATTTGGTTTATTATTATTGAATTTACTAAAATTGGGTGTACATTTTCGGTGTTTATTTTTGGAATTAGTATTTCTTTCTCGTTAAGATTCTGAATCATTGTATCAATATCTTCAAGTTTAATAAATGGATTATCAATGTTTTGTATAAAACTTGGATATGGAATGTGCATTTTTTTTGCAGCTAAAAAAATAGAAAAAAAACGGTCTTTTTCAAGGTTTTTGTTGAATGTTATTTTTATTTTTTTTTGCAGTTTTATATTTTGTTGTTTGCTAATTTCTAAAAGTTCTGTATTTAGTACTAAAATGATGTTATTTAGCTGTTTATGTTTCAAATATTCCGATAAGATTTGTTCTAAAAAATTATGTGTGTTGTCAAATTCGAGCAACGCTTTTGGATAACCCATTCGTTTCGATTTGCCTGCTGCTAAAAGGATTAGGTTGAATTTTGTATTCATTTAATTGATTTTTCTAAGCTCATTAAATTGCGTTTCATTCATTACTAGAATCGAATTTTCTAGCTCGTTTGCCCAAAAAACAATTTTTTTGCTTTTATTTTGTTTTGCTTGTTCAATGATTATTTTTAGGTTAGATATTTCAAAAATCTCATATTTATTTAGTTCTTTTTTTAAAATTTCTATTACTTTTTCTTCTTCTTCGCTAAAAAATACTTCCTTTTTTTCTTTCTTTTCGATCGTGTTCATTTTTATTTCTGCATTTTTTGTACCTTCTTGTAAGCTAATCCAAAAAGTGGTTCCATTTTCCACCGAACTTTCTACACCAATTTCTTGGTGCATGGCATTCATTGCCATTTTGCAAAATGTTAAGCCTAAGCCTGTTGATGCAGAAAGGCTGTCTTTTATTGGTTTATATTGTTCAAATTTGCTAAAAATATTATTTATTTCGTTTTCTGGAATTATTTCTCCTGTATTGTGTAATGACAGCTTGATTTTATTTATTGATAATGAGCTTATAGAAATAGTTATTTTTCCATTGTTGGGAGTATATTTTGCGGCATTATGAAGCAGATTAATTAGCACGCGCTCTAATTTTTCGTTATCGCTAAATACTGTTAATTCATTTGGTATCAAAACGATAAAGTCTATATTCTTTCGTTCTACAAGAAATTGTACTTGCTGGTATGCTGTTTTGATAATTGCCGATAAATTTAGTTCTTCCTCATTAATTTTCATCTTTGAACTTTGGAATTTCTGTACATCTAAAATGTTCATTACCAGATTATACATGCGCGAAACAGGCTCTTTTATTTGAGGAATATTTGTTGTATTGCTAATAATATTGAGCGGATTTTTCAAATCGTGCACAATCATTCCCGTTAGTGTTTCTTTATATTCACTCAATTCAATGAGCAGATTATTAGCAGCTTCAAGTTCTTTTTTTTGTATGCTTATTTTAGTTTTTGCTTTTTTTATTTTTACATTGCTTATAATTATTAGCAGTACAATGATGGAAATAAAAAATAAACCGGCAAATAGCATTTTTTGTTGATTTTCTTTTTGCTTTATTTCAGATGTTTTCTTTGCAAGCTCCGATTTTTGCAATTTTATTTGTTGCAATTGCCTTCCTGTCTCGTATTTTGCTTGCATTTCGGCTATTTGTTTTCCTGTTTTGTCGTTAAATATGCTGTCTTTGATGGTATTTGCTATTTTGAAATATTTTAAGCTATTTTTGTAATCTTTTTGTGTTTCATAAACGTAAGATAAAATAAAGGCACTTTCTTTAATTGTTTCTTTGTAATTATTTTCGACCGCTAATTTGAATGCTAATTCGCTTTGTATTATAGCGTTAGAAAATATATTTTTAAGAAAAAAAGCTTTGCCTAGCAGTTGGTGTGCTACTGCAATATGTTGCATACTATTTACTTTCGAAGCTTCTTTTATTGAATTATTCAAATAATTTATGGCTTTGTCGTACTTTTTTTGTGAAATGTAAGTTTCACCTAAGTGTCTGTAAATTAGGGCAATTCCTATGACTGTCTCGGCTTTAGTTTCTTTTAAATATTGGTTAATAGCTAGTTCAAAAACTTCTATTGCTTTTTTGTATTCTTTTTTTGCTCTGTAACATGCGCCAGTGTTGATGTATGAATAGGCTAAGCCTACCGGATAATTTATTCTTTTTGCTAATTCAGTTGCCTCTGCATGGTAGGTTAATGCTTTTTCATACTGTCCCCATTCTTGGTAAATGAGTCCTATATTATTGGTTATTAGTACTATTCTTTTTTCATTTTTTATTTTGCGGGTAATTTCTAATGCTTTTAAAAAATAGTCGAGTGCGCTATTGTAATTGCTTAACCCCCAGTTTACTGCACCTAAATTATTATATACTGTACTAAGTGTTTCGCTTTCATTTAATTTTTTACGAATTTCTAACGATTCTTTGTAGTAATTGTTGGCACTATCGAGCTGACCACGCCTCCAAAACATTAAGCCAATCGCATTTAAGTTCGACGAAATAGATTTGGGGTCGTTTATAATTTTATAGATGCTAAGTGCCTTTTTGTGATAAAAAAGTGAGCTATCTATGTTTTCTAAGCCAAAATAAATCTGTCCTTTTAAATAGTAGCATGAGCCTAATTCGGGGAGTAAATTGTTCTTTTCGGAAAATGCGTGCGCTTTGTTTATCGAAAGAAGGGCTTTTTTGAAATACTGAGTTTCTTTATAATTGCGAGCAATATTTTGAAGTACTTTAGCTTCATATTTTTTGCCAAGTTTCTTTGCTAAGCTTAAAGCTTCTTTTGATAGCCTCAAACTTTGTATGCTGTCTTTGGCTTGAAGAGTACTTAATTTGAGCAGTGCATTTAGCCTAATAGTATCGTGCTTTGTTTGAGCTATAATTCCTTTTAAACTGTCAATTGATGATGTATTTTGGGCATAGCTGTCAAAAAATAGCATCGCACACACAAAAAGTATAAAAGCTATTTTTCTCATTTTCGTTCGTTATTTTAGAAAAAGTAAATTTTTAATATCAAAAGAAAAGTGGCAAAATAAATGTAAATTTACTGCCTTTATTAATTTCACTCTCTATTTCTATTGTTCCGTTGTTTAAATTTAAAAATTCTTTGCAAATGTGCAATCCAAGCCCAGTTCCTTTTTCTTTGTCTGTTCCTTTGGTTGAAATGCTGTTACCCACTTTGAAAAGATTACTAAGTCGCTCTTTTTCAATTCCAACGCCATTGTCAATAACAGATACCTTGCACATGTTATTTTCGGTTGTTGTTGTTATAACTATTTTTCCTTCTTTAGTATATTTTATGGCATTATATATTAAATTCCGTAAAATTGTATTGAGCATGTTAGAATCGGCATGCACAAAAATATCTTCTTTTTGCTCAAAAAGTAGCTGGTTTGATTTGATTTTTGCTATTTCTTGATATAACTTTAAATTCTGGTTAATTAGTTCATTTATATTCAGTTTTTGAGCATTTACCGCAATATTTCCAGTTTGTGTACGTGCCCATTCCAACAAATTGGTGAGCAAATTGAATATATTTTCGGCAGAAGTATGAATTGTTTTTGCATATTTAACTATTTGATTTTTATCAAATTGGTCTATTTGATGCAAAATTAGATGAGCAAATCCGAGCAAGGTGTTAAACGGATTTCGTAGGTCATGTGCTATAATCGAAAAAAGTTTGTTCTTAGTATCTAATGTTTCTTGAAGCTTTTGCGTTCTTTCGGCTACTTTTTGTTCAAGAGTTTCGCTGTATTCTTTCACTTTTTTAAGCGCATCGTAAGCGCGTAGCGATGCAGCAGTTACGGTATAAATTCTATTATCGGTAAATTCAGTTTTTGTTTGATAAGAATTGATATCATACTTTGCAATTACTTCTTTCTCAGGAGCTTGCCCTGGCTGACCCGTATGCAATACTATTTGAGTGAGTTTGTTGTTTAATTCTTGGCGTATGTACTGAACTAATTTTAGTCCTGCATCGTTTGTTTCCATTACTACATCTAAAAAAATTAAAGCTATTTCTTTGTTTTCCAATAATATAGCTTCTGCTTCTTTGGCTGAATACGCATGAAAAAATGTTAATGATTTATTGTTGAAACTGAAATTATTCAAATTTAGCTTTGTCATACGGTGTATGTCCGGCTCGTCGTCAACTATCAAAATATTATAAGAATTTGTCGTATCTATTGGTTCAATGCTTTGCTCCACTTGCATTTCACCAAAATTGATTGAACTATCATTTAGGAAATTACTAACATCTTCTTTTGTGAAAATGCCTACATTCTGCTCCTGCTCATTGGTTAATACATTAAATTTGTTATTCATTTTGAGTTTTGAAATAATTAATTTTCCGTCGTTCTTTAATTCTATATTTTTTAAGAGTTTCCTTTTATAACTAGACTAAATTATATGCGAAATAGATTACAATAAAGAAATTTATCAAAGTGTAAAATTAAGTTTTTTTATGTTAATATCAAAATTTTTTCCGTCGGAGTAAACAATTTTATTTGCATATTTTAATAATCGTTGTGCGCTTGGCTTTATTTCTGCATTTTCGGTACCTAAAATTATAAAAAAATACTGTGGAATTACATAATCGCGCAAACTATTTGATTCACAAATTATTAGCTTGTTTTCTGTATTTGTTCTCGATAAAAATTCGGAAAATGCTATGCCTAAATAATTATTTTTGGCTTTTATTTTAAACACTTTTTTTGCTCCCGCTTGCAACATGCGCGAGGTGTCTTCTGAATCGTTCGATTTGGTGTATTCTGTAATTTCATAGTCCGATTTTAACGGTTTTAAATCTTTTCCGTGGAAAAAATTATCGCCTTCGTAAATTGTTTTTATTTTTAATGCAATTATGTCATATTTTTCTTTTGTATGAGCTATTAATTGGCTCACAAATTCTGTTTTGCCTAAATTTCGGCTTCCGCCTCCCACTAAAATTAAATTGTTGAGCTCTATCATTTTTTATTTTAAAAATAAAACCTCTAATATTTTATGCTTTGCCAAAAACATATAAAATATTAAGAGGTTTGTGCTATGAAAAAAAACTATTTTTTTATTAGAAACGTATGCCAAAAGTAGCTAAGGCTTTTGTTTTTTCTATTGTTAGTTGCGCACCTACTTTGCTAAAATCGTCAGGAACTGAGTAAAAATAGTCGTTGCGTTGCGTTTTTTGTTGCGCAATTGCAAAATCTATGTAAAAAGCTCCCTGGTTTAGACCAAAACCTGCGCTAAGCGACAAATTACGTGGATTTATGAAAAAATCCTCACTTGCCAAAGGATTATCGTAAAAAATAGCACCACCTCTAACACTAAAAATACCTTTTTTTATTTCTGCACCTACTCGTAGATTATTTGTTCTTCTAAAATTGTCTATAATTGCTTGATTGGCATTGTCTAAGTTAAAATCAAGCGCACTCATTTTCATTCTTGAATAATTAACTTGCTCAAAATCAACACTTATTAGAGCCATTTGTTTTATCACAAGCGCCATACTCAAAATTATTTTGCCTGGTGAAATGATATAATAGTCGCTCACCAACGCACCTAATTTATAACCGTCTTTGTCGGTAGGTTCCGCAAAGTGGTACGTGTAGCCCGGTGCATCTACATTTCCTTGTGCATCAATGTAGTGTACTTCCGATTCCATGCTTGTTCTATATTCCTCATTAATAGCCAAATAGCTTCCACTATGAAATGCAACTCCCAATCGAGCCCAATTTACGGGTCTAAAAATAGCTCCTATTTTAAGGTTCATTCCTACAATTGGTATCGAGCAAATTATTTTCTTCACTGTATTTGCCTGTATATTTGTAATTTACCGTAGTTATTCCTAGCGAAGCACCTATGTAAAACTTATTAGAAATATTGGCTGATAAGTTCATATCTAATTCACTCATTCCGCCTTCGGTGGTAATCGATTTGTTTTGTGTTTGCTCAATGCTTGAGCCTAAGCCGGTTATGTATTGGGTGTCCGACATATCGGTATCTATTACATAAGTGTCGTAAGCCAAACGTTCCATATATTCCCATAAATCCACTGGCTTGTAGCCATTTGCATATTGTAGAAATGAATAAGCCATCGACGATTCTGTGTTGGTGCCACTAATTTCATAGTGCTGGTTAAAATCGGCTATTCTATTGTAGGTTATTCCAAAATTAAGACTTACTACGCCTTCGCTTGTGCCTGTTTGTAAAGAAGTTACGTAACCAATGTTGCTAATGT
>JAIFNL010000265.1 GCA_020047755.1 Bacteroidota bacterium | reverse complement strand
AAAAAAATGCAATACAATTCGGTAAAAGATTTAGAAGGCAAGCAAATTGCAACTTCTTATCCCAAAATTCTTTCTAAATTTCTGAAAGAGAACCAAGTAGAAGCAAAAATTCATATCATTAGTGGCTCGGTAGAAATAGCGCCGAGTATTGGGCTTGCCGACGCCGTTTGCGACATTGTAAGTACAGGTAGTACTTTGTTAATGAATGGATTAAAAGAAGTTGAAACCATTTTACACTCGCAAGCAGTTTTAATTGGAAATCAGAGCTTAAATGTTGAAAAACAGGCTATTTTGAAAAAATTATTGTTCCGCTTAGAAGCTGTTCAAAAAGCAAAAAATACAAAATACATTTTGCTAAACGTACCCAATGAAAAAATTGAAGAAATTTCTGCTATTTTGCCAGGAATGAAAAGTCCAACCATAATGCCTTTACAACAAGCAGGTTGGAGTTCCTTACACTCAGTTATTGAAGAAAATGATTTTTGGGAAATTATTGAAAAACTACAAGCCGCTGGTGCTCAGGGGATTTTAGTTATGCCTATTGAAAAAATGATAATTTAATAGTAGTACATAACTAATAAATAACTGATAATAAATAATTTAATAGTTATAGGAATATTTTCAAAACGTTAAGACGAAAATAAATGATGAGAATAATAGAAAATCCTAGAATTTCGGAATATCAAAAATTACTGCAACGTCCTGTTTTTGATACAATTAGTCTTTTGGGTATTGTAAAACCAATAATGGAAACAATTAAAAATGAAGGCAATAAAGCTATTTTGAAATTTAATAAAGAATTTGATAAATTCGATTTGCCGAACTTTGAAATTAATAAACTAGAGCTTAAAAAAATTGCAGATACTTGTCCATCTGACTTGAAAAGCGCAATCCAGCAAGCTTCCGAAAATATAGAAAAATTTCATGCATCTCAACTAATTGATTATAAGATAATTGAGACAATGAAAGGCGTGCGTTGTTGGCAAAAAATGGTACCTATTCAAAAAGTAGGTTTGTACATTCCCGGAGGTAGTGCTCCTTTATTTTCTACTGTTTTAATGTTAGCAATTCCCGCTAAACTAGCAGGTTGTAGTGAAATTATACTTTGCACTCCGCCCAATCCATCTGGCTTAAATCCGGCAATTGCTTATGCCGCATTACTTTCTGGAGTTGAAAAAATATTCCTAGTAGGAGGATCTCAAGCTATTGCAGCTTTAACTTATGGAACTGAAACGATTTCAAAAGTAGATAAACTTTTTGGACCCGGAAACCAATACGTAACAGCAGCAAAGCAATTAGCTAGTTTAGAAGGAGTTGCTATTGACTTGCCAGCCGGACCTTCCGAAGTTTTAATCTACGCAGATGAAACTGCAATACCAAAATTTGTGGCTGCCGATTTACTTTCGCAAGCAGAGCATGGTGCTGATAGTCAAGTTATTCTTGTGTCGCCAACCAAAGAAATAATCCATTCAGTTTTGCAAGAAATAGAAATTCAATTAGAAAAATTGCCACGAAAAGAAATAGCTAGAAAAGCTCTTAAAAATAGCAAAGCTTTTATTATTCCATCTGAAAATGAAGCCATTAAATTAATTAATGAGTATGCCCCCGAGCATTTAATATTGTCGGTAAAAAATTACAACTCAGTTCAAGAAAAAATATATAACGCTGGCTCTATTTTTTTAGGCAATTACACGCCCGAAAGTGCTGGAGATTACGCATCTGGTACAAACCATACTTTACCCACAAACGGCTATGCCAGAGCTTACAGTGGTGTTTCGTTAGATAGTTTTTGTAAAAAAATTACAGTGCAAGAAATATCAAAAGAAGGCTTGCAAAATATTGGAAAAACCATTGAAATAATGGCAGAGGCTGAAAATTTGCAGGCACATAAAAATGCTGTTTCGATTCGTAGCTATTAGGATAATAAATAAAATTATACAGTAATTTATTTAATGAATTAATTGCAGAATACTTTAAAATTAAGATTATGTTCAATTTAGAAAATATAATACGCAAAAACATAAAAGCTGCAAAGCCGTATTCCTCAGCTAGAGATGAATATAAAGGAGAAGCTCGAATTTTTCTCGATGCCAACGAAAGCGCACTAGGTGCGTTAATTGAGGGGGACTTGAGCAGGTATCCAGACCCTTACCAAACAAAAATTAAGGAGAAACTTGCTGAAATTAAGAATATTAAGCCTGAGAATATTTTCTTAGGAAACGGAAGCGACGAAGCTATTGATTTGCTTTTCAGGGCTTTTTGCGAACCAGCAAAAGAGAAGGTTATAGTGTTGCCTCCAACTTACGGAATGTATCAAGTTTCGGCACAAATAAATGATATTTATGCTGTTGAAGTAGCTCTCACAGAGAATTTTGAAATAAATACGCAAAAAATACTATCGGTTGTAGATGAGCAAACGAAGCTAATTTTTATATGCTCACCAAATAACCCTAGTGGAAATCAAATTTTAGAGAATGAGATAATTAAAATACTTGAAAATTTTAATGGAATAGTTGTTGTGGACGAAGCTTATATTGATTTTGCAGAAAACCCTTCGAGCTTAAAATTACTCAACAAGTATAAAAATTTAGTTGTATTGCAAACTTTTTCAAAAGCGTGGGGAATGGCAGCTTTAAGAGTAGGAATGGCTTTTGCAGATGAATCTATTATTAAGATTTTCAATAGAATAAAGCCACCTTATAACATCAATGCGCTTAGTCAAGAGAAAATTTTATTAGCATTGAAAGAATATTCAAAATTGGATAATTTCATTGTGGAAATAAAAAAACAGCGGTATTTTTTGATTTCAGAATTGGAAAAATTCCCATTTGTTGAAAAAATATTTCCTAGCGATGCTAATTTTATACTAGTAAGTGTAAAAAATGCAACTAAAATATATAATTTTTTATCCAATAATGGAATAATAGTGCGAAATAGGTCAAATATGCCAAATTGTAATTCTTGTTTACGTATAACCGTAGGTAGCAAGCAGGAGAATATAGAATTAATTGAAACTTTAGCAAAATTTGAAATATAACTATTTATTTATAAACTATTTAATATATGAAAAAAGCTTTATTTATCGACAGAGATGGTACTTTAGTTGTAGAACCAAAACCTTCGGAACAATTAGATTCGCTCGAGTTGTTAGAATTTGTGCCCGCAGTAATTCGCAATTTGTGGAAAATACGACAAAACTTTGATTACGAACTAGTTATAGTTACAAATCAGGACGGCTTGGGTACAGAAAGTTTTCCACTGGAAAATTTTTATTTAGCTCAGAATAAAATGTTAGAAATATTTAAAAATGAAGGTATTGTATTCGATAATATTCTCATTGACGATTCTTTTCCACATCAAAAAAAGAATACCCGCAAACCCGAAACAGGCTTGTTAACTTCTTATTTAAAAGGTAATTATGACATTGCAAATTCTTATGTGATTGGCGATAGAGCAACTGATGTACAACTTGCTAAAAATTTAGGCGCAAAAGGGATTTATTTATCTGCTAATAAATTACCAGAAAATTTAATAAATTCGTGTGCGTTGCAAACCGAAAGCTGGGATAAAATTTATAATTTCTTACAATTTTCAGAGCGAACTTCTGAAATTACTAGGCAAACAAGCGAAACAGATGTGAAAATCTATTTAAGTTTAGATAAAAATAGTGCATCGAGCTTTGATACAGGAATTGCTTTTTTCGACCACATGTTGGAGCAAATAGCGAAGCATGGAAATTTAAGTTTACAGGTAAAAGTTTCGGGCGATTTGAAAGTTGATGAGCATCACACCGTAGAGGATACTGCAATTGTGCTTGGCGAAGCATTCAAAAAAGCTTTGGGCAGTAAAATAGGCATGGAGCGTTACGGTTTTGCTTTACCAATGGACGAATGCTCAGCACAAGTTTTGTTAGACTTTGGCGGTCGCCCGTATTTTGTGTGGAATGCTGATTTTCAACGTGAAAGAGTAGGAGAGTTGCCTACCGAAATGTTTAAGCATTTTTTCAAAACATTCTCTGATTCAGCACAATGCAACTTACACATTAGTGCGACAGGCGAAAATGAACATCACAAAATCGAAGCCATTTTCAAAGCATTTGCTCGCGCTATTAAGATGGCGATTCAGCGCAATTCAATCAATGGTTTGCCTTCTACGAAAGGAAGTATTTAGTAATTAATTGATAATTATAGATATGATTGCTATAATAGATTATAATGCAGGAAATGTTCGTTCTGTGAAATTTGCGCTTGACCGTTTGGGTGTAGAAAGCGAAATAACCGCTGATTTTGAAAAGATTAAAAATGCCGAAAAAATTATTTTCCCAGGAGTAGGTGAAGCGGCTTCTACTATGAAATTTTTGAACCAAACGGGAATTGGCAATTTGATATTGAATTTGAAACAACCCGTTTTGGGTATTTGCTTGGGTATGCAATTACTTTGCAAAAGTTCTGAAGAAGGCAATGTGCAATGTTTGAACATTTTACCTAACGAAGTAAAGCTTTTCAGAGGGCAAGAGAAAATTCCGCACATGGGCTGGAATCAAATTTTCAATTTAAAAACAAATTTGTTTAAAAATATTGAAGAAGGGGCTTTTGTATATTTTGTACATAGTTTTTATGCAGAAAATAGCCAGTTTTCGATTGCAAACTGCAATTATATCACTTCTTTTGCTGCTGCATTGCAAAAAGATAATTTTTATGCTGTGCAGTTTCACCCCGAAAAAAGTGGAAAAATAGGCGAACAAATTTTACGAAACTTCGTTTTTGATGTTTAGCATTAACTATTTTATAATAAAGGCTTTATGCTAATTAATAATGTTTGAATTTAAAAAAAATGATAGAAATAATTCCCGCGATTGATTTAATTGATGGCAAATGTGTGAGGCTTTCGCAAGGCGATTACAGTCGCAAGAAAATTTACAATGAAAATCCGCTCGAAATTGCTAAAATGTTTGAAGATTCTGGCATAAAACGCTTACATTTGGTCGATTTAGATGGTGCTAAGTGTGGAAAAATTACGAATTTATCGGTATTGGAAACAATTTGCTCTAGTACTTCGCTTGTTGTTGATTTTGGAGGCGGTGTAAAAACTGAGAATGATTTTGTATCGGTTTTAAGTGCTGGTGCTCAATATGTTGCAGTTGGAAGTGTTGCTGTAAAAAATCCAGAAATGTTCTTGCTTTGGTTGCAAAAATTTGGTGCTGAAAAAATTTTGCTAGGAACAGATGTAAATAACAGAAAATTAGCAGTTTCTGCTTGGCAAGAAGCTACTGAAATAGATATTTTTGACTTCTTGAAAGGAAAAATAAAACAAGGCATTTCGTCAGTCTTTTGCACAGATATTGCCAAAGATGGAATGTTGCAAGGTGCTTCTACAGAATTATACTCGGAAATTACTCAAACTTTTCCTGGTATTAATTTAATAGCTTCTGGCGGAATTTCATCTATTAATGATATTTATTTAGTTAAAAATTCGGGTTGTTCAGGTGTAATTATTGGAAAAGCTATTTATGAAAACAGAATAAAACTTTCTGATTTGAAGGAGTTTCTGTAATTATAAAAATATAAAGGTTTTGGAGTATTTAATTCGGTTAAAATATATAAAATGCTGACAAAGAGAATAATACCATGTTTAGACATCAAAGACGGACGGACAGTAAAAGGAATAAATTTTATAAACTTGCGCGATGCCGGCGATGCTGTGGAATTGGGTAAAGCTTATGCCGAACAAGGAGCTGATGAGCTTGTTTTTCTGGATATTACAGCAACGGTAGAGAAACGAAAAACACTTTCGGACTTAGTGAAACGGATTGCACAAAATTTGAATATTCCGTTCACAGTTGGCGGAGGAATTAATTCTATCGGCGATGTGGCTGTGCTTTTGGACAGTGGAGCGGACAAAATTTCAATCAACACAGCGGCAGTAAAACGCCCAGAGTTGATTACTGAATTAGCAAAAGGCTTTGGTAGTCAGTTTGTTGTATTGGCAGTTGACACACGTTTTGATGGAAAGGATTGGTTGGTTTATTTGAATGGCGGGCGCACAGCTACTGAAATAAAAACGCTAGACTGGGTTAAGGAAGCCCAAGAGCGAGGAGCAGGTGAGATTTTGCTCACCTCTATGAATCACGACGGTACAAAAAATGGATTTGCGCTCGATTTGACTGCAAAAGTTTCAGAAATGCTCAAAATTCCGATTATCGCTTCAGGAGGTGCAGGAAATAGCGAACATTTTGCCGAAATATTTATTCAAGGTAAAGCAGATGCTGCTTTAGCTGCAAGCATTTTCCACTTTGGCGAAGTTCTAATTCCCGACTTGAAATTTTTCTTAAAAAATAAAAACATAGCAATAAGATAACATTGCTTTTACAAAAAAATAAATGTTTTTTTGTAAATTTGTTTTTCAACAAAAGAAAAGCTTATCATAGCTATTTAGTTAAGCAGTGTTTCAGAATATAAAATAAAGCTAAATTTATTTATGATTTGTTTTCTACTTTGGTTTAAATCTTAGCAGAAAATACCCTTAAATTTAGATTTATTATCTAAGTACGAAACAACAATATTTTTTTTAGAATTTCAGTTTGCAAGAAATCTTTTACTAATTCTTAATTATTTAAACGGCTTATCCTCAAAAAAAGATGAAGAAAATGAAAGTTGATTTTGAAAAACAAGGCGGTTTGGTTCCCGCAATTATTCAAGATTATAAAACAAAAAATGTGCTAATGCTCGGCTATATGAACGAGGAAGCTTATAAAAAAACCATCAACTCTGGCAAAGTAACTTTTTTTAGCCGCTCGCGCCAAGAGCTTTGGACAAAAGGCGAAACCTCTGGTAACTTCTTGGAAGTGAAAGATGTAAAGGTCGATTGCGACCATGATACAATTTTGGTTTTTGCAAAGCCCAAGGGTCCAACTTGCCACACCGGAACCGATACTTGCTGGGGCGAAGACAATGATGCCAGTACCGAATTTCTTCCGTTTTTGGAAGGAATTATTGAAAGCAGAAAGAGTTCTGTTGCAAGTAAATCGTACACTAAAAGCTTGTTTGATAAAGGAATAAATAAAATAGCACAAAAAGTAGGTGAAGAGGCGGTAGAATTAATTATAGAGGCAAAAGATGATAACGATGAATTATTTTTAGGCGAAGCGGCTGATTTGCTTTTTCACTATTTAGTTTTGCTAAATGCAAAAGGTTTCTCTCTACAAAACGTAATTGAAGTTTTAGAAGAAAGACACAAATAAATTATGTAATAATCTAAAAAACAAATACTTAAAAAAGTAAAATTGCGCATTTTTTTTCTAAATTCGAATAAGAATTTGTCCTATTTTCTGTTATTCTACGACTATTTTATCACTAAAAACTTGAAAATGATGAATTTTAATCAGTTTTTTTAAAGAGACACCTGCTTAAAAAAAACATGTTTCTTAACATATTTGAGAACTATTGCAGTATTCAGTTAAGGTTTTATCTTTGCTTTTGAAGTTTAAGTAAAAATGACCATTTCAATATACTTTTGAAATTGTTCATTAGAGAGAAATTTTCTAACACAATTTACAAACAAAAAAAAGCGATAAAAAATTGTATTTTCAAAGGAAAAGCAACTAAAATTTGTTTTTTAAAATACTTATTAAAAAAAGTAAAATTTATGAGTAAATTAGCAGTTATAGCATTGGGCGGAAACGCATTATTGCGTAGTAATCAAATAGGTACAATAGAAGAGCAAGAATTAAACTCAACCGAAACACTTGAAAATATAGTGTTTATGATAAAAGAAGGTTACAACATAATTCTTTCGCACGGAAATGGTCCGCAGGTAGGAAATATTTTGATGCGAAACGATGCTGGCGAAAGCCTGTATGGTGTAGCTCAAATGCCATTAGATGTGTGTGTTGCAGATTCACAAGGCGGTATTGGTTATATGCTTGAACGCATGTTGCGCAATGTGCTGAAAAAGCATGGCTTACAACGCGATATTTTAACCTTAGTAACTCAGGTTGAAATAGATAAAGACGATCCTGCTTTTAAGAATCCAACAAAACGAGTAGGCAAAGCTTACACCGAAGCAGAAGCGCAAAAATTAACCACCGAAAAAGGTTGGATATTCAAAAAAAGCTCAAAATCGGAAGATGGCTATCGCCGTGTAGTACCAAGCCCTATTCCAATTCGCATTTTTAATACAGATACAATTGAACATATTGCACGCCAAGGAGTTATAGTGATAGCAGTAGGCGGTGGCGGCATTCCGGTTTCGATAGATGAAGACGGCATGGTGCGAGCAGAAGAAGCTGTAATTGACAAAGACAGAGCCTCTTCGCTATTAGCTTCTACCATCAAAGCTGATGAGCTTTACATTCTTACCGATGTACCTTATATTTATATCAATTTCAAGAAAGAAAATGAAGAAATTAAAGAGTTTTTAAACGTACAAGATGCCGAAAAGTATTTAAAAGAGGGCATGTTTGGCGAAGGAAGTATGGCTCCTAAAATTGAAGCAGCTATTGATTTTGTTAAAAACGGAGGCGCAAAAAGTGTAATTACCGAATCAACAAAATTGGCAGATAAAAAATATGGCAGCAAAATAACAATGAATTACGATTAAATAGCTAATATATAATGATTTACTAGAAACAAAAAAAATACTGGAAATTTTTTTCAGTATTTTTTTTTGATTTTTGAAAAGAAATATATAAATTGCTGACATATTTTTATATAAATTTGTTCAAGTTTTATTTTGAAGAAAGTTGATAAAAACTGTTTAAAATTTTAATATTTAGACCTATGGTCGAATTTTCAGTCAAAATAGATTTTCATTCTTTCTATAAAAAGATAGGATTGGGCATGCAAAATGCTAAATTTTGGCATGTTGTGCTAAAAATAATAACTGATTCATACAACACTGACTCTAACGAGGAGTTTTTATCGAAAGTACATGCGAATTTAGCAGAAATTATTGATGTATCGAATTTTTTTGTAGCACTTTATCAACCAAAAACAAAAAAATATACATTTCCTTTCTTTATCGATGAAAAAGACGAAAAACAAATTTTTTTAGATCTTGATTTGTCTCGCTCGCTTACTGATTTTGTACGCCGCAAAGAAAAGGCTATTTTGATTGATAAAGAAGATGATACAAAGCTTATCGAAAGCGGTGAAGTTGATTTATTTGGGCAAATGTCGGAATATTGGTTGGGTATTCCCTTGTACATGGGAGGAAAATCATCTGGTGTTTTGGTGTTGCAATCTTACAGCCCCCAAATTTATATTAATGAAGAAGATTTATTAAAAATGATTTTTATAACTAATTTAATTTCATTAGTTTTAGAGCATAATAATTTCCTTTATCATTTAAAAGAAAACGTTCGTCATTTTCACATTGCGCAAGAGGTTTCCGATTTTGGGAGCTTTGAAATTGATGTGTATAATGATACTTGGTGGCTTTCCGATAAAATTTTTAAAATATTGCGAATAAACAACGAAAACTACGAGGATAGTTTTTTACCTTTGCATCGGTGGCTGAAAAAGTATTCAAAAGTAAATTTTGATGAAATTTTTATTAAATTTGTTCAAGAACTCAACGAAATAGATTTTGAATTAGAGTGGCAAACCCGATATAAAGAATTTAAAATAGTTCGCATTAGAGCCGAAAAATTTTATTTAAACAATGGACGTGTTTTAAAAATAAACGGTATTATTCAGGATATTACTGAGCAGCGAAATTATGAAATAAAACTTGAAGAAGCCAAAGAAAAAGCAGAAGAATCGGAACGACTAAAAACGGCATTTTTATCGAATATTTCGCATGAGGTACGAACCCCCATGAATGCAATTATTGGCTTTTCGGATTTACTCACCGAGCCAGACATAACTAAGGAAGAAACAGCCGAATACGTTAAATTAATTACAACTAGCGGGCAAGTGCTAATAAAGCTAATTGACGACATTGTAGATATTGCAAAGATAGAAACTGGACAGCTAAGCCTCAATATTTCAAGAGCTTATGTTAATAGAATATTTAAAGAGTTGTTCAATTATTTTGAGGTAATAAAAAAAGAAAAATCAAAAGAATACCTAAAAATTATCTTTGAAAGTGATTTTTCAGACCCCGATTTTTATTTTTATACCGACGAAGTTCGGTTGCGACAAATCATAACAAACTTTATTTCAAATGCCATAAAATTTACCGAAAAAGGATATATAAAGTGTAGCTGTTTGGAAAAAAATAAATTTATTGAGTTTAGAATAGAAGATACAGGAATTGGTATTTCTGATGAAAATAGAAGCATCATTTTCAAGCAATTTGGTCAAATTCTCAACGAAGGTAGAATTTATCAGGGTACGGGTTTGGGGTTAACAATTTCTCGTAACTTAATAAAAATGATGGGAGGCGAAATTAATTTCACTTCGGAAGTAGGCAAGGGAACAACTTTTTACTTCAGTCTTCCTTTTGAAAAAGAAAAAAGTGAATAGTGTTTGAAAGAAAACTTATAATAAAAAACAATGAAAAAAGATGAAATTTTAGGCATTGATATTGGTGGCTCGGGAATTAAAGGTGCAGTTGTAGATACTGCTACGGGTGAGTTAGTTACCGATCGGCACCGTATAGAAACTCCCCAACCTGCAACGCCTGAGGCTATTGCAGAAGTGATAGTTCAAATGGCAAAGCATTTTAAATGGAAAGGCGATATTGGGTGTGGATTTCCAGCAGTAGTACAAGCTGGTTTGGTTTATACGGCAAGCAACATTGACGCATCGTGGATAAATATAAATGCCAAGAAACTTTTTTCAAAAGCTACGGGCTTAAAAGTTACAGTAGTCAATGATGCTGATGTGGCAGGATTGGCTGAAATGAAATTTGGAGCAGGCAAAAAGCAAAAAGGTGTTGTGATTTTAATTACGGTAGGCACAGGAATTGGAACTGCTATTTTTACACAAGGCGAGCTACTTCCCAATACCGAATTTGGTCATATAGAGCTTAATGGCGATATTGCTGAGCGTTCAATTTCTGATGCTACTCGAAAGCGCGATGAATTGAATTGGGAAACTTGGGCACTGCGTTTTAACGAATATTTGGCTTTACTCGAAAAATTATTTTATCCCGATTTATTCATTTTAGGTGGTGGCTTAAGTAAAAAACCGGAAAAATTCTTGCATTTACTCAAATCGAAAACCAAAATAATTCCTGCAAAACTGCAAAATAATGCCGGAATAGTTGGAGCCGCTTTAACTGCCAAGCAAAAATAATTTTATTCGATAGCCAATAGATTTAATTTATTGGCTATGAATAAAATACGCATTTCTAAGGTCTGAATGCTTTGTTATTCCAAATACTATATTTTAATTCCGATGACTAAAATATCGTCGTTAAGCTCGTTGCTTTTGCGCCAATCCTCTAACGTTTTATCGAGTGTATTTTTTTGAATATCCATCGGAAGTTCGTGAATTTCAACTAGTAAATCTCTAAAACGGCGATAATAAAAAGCAGAGTAATCGTTGTGGTTTGTTTGTTTTGCATACCCATCGGTAAAGAGATAAAACAAATCACCTTTTTGTAACTTAATTTCATGATTTTCAAAGAAATAATCATTTATATCGTCTGCAAAAGTGATTGCTTTGGTGTTGCCTTCGATGATTGATAAATTATTGTTTTGAATACGATAAAGTGGCATATTTGCTCCTGCAAATTCTATTTTATTTTGGTCTAAATCAATTATACAAATAGCTGTTTCTATCACAATTTTAAGAATATCAGGATTTTGGTATTTTTGATTTTTGAATGTATTAGAAAGTGTTTTTGCCAGATTAGACAAAAGTATTCCGGGTTTTTCTATGCTTTTTCTGCTAATATAATTGTTCAAAAAACTAGAAGCCAGTTTACTTGCCGAAAATTTATCTTCAACGCAAGAAACACAGTCAATTACAGTAAAAATAATGGTATTATCATTTCGTCGTATCCAATAAAAATCGTGCGAAACTTCGCTTTTTGATTTTGAATAAACAAAATAATCTTTTAATGTTTTATTATTTCTATTCAAACTGCTGTAATTAGTTAACTGTAATTGTTTTGCAAAGATAAGACTGTCGTTAATTTCTTGTCGCTGAAAAGCAATTGACTGCATTTGTTCTGCCAATTTTTTCTTTTCTATCAAAATTTTTTCAGCCTGCATATTTACTAATAAATCTAGTTCTTCCTTTTTTATTTTGATGGCTTTCATTCGAGCCTTAATAAAAAAGTAAATTGAAATGAAAGCAAAAAGAACGACAAGTATTTGAAAAAAAGCAGTTTGCCAGATAGCTGGTTTGATAATAATTTTCACTTTACTCCCGATTTCGTTCCACACACCATCGTTGTTTGATCCCTTCACTTTAAAAATATAAGTGCCGCTTGGCAAGTTGGTATAAGAAGCAAAACGCCTGTTTCTCACATAATTCCAATTAGTTTCAAAACCTTCGAGCATATAAGCATATTGGTTTTTTTTCGAAAAAGTATAATCAAGTGCCACAAATTCGAATGCAATATTATTGCTTTTCCAATCCAAGAGAATACGCTTTTTTTCGCTAATAGCTGAATCTAATAAAATTTCGCTGTTCAATATTTTAAAAGCAGTTATCGAAATACCAGGAATATTTGAATTATAGCTCATTTTCGAGGGATTGAACATATTAAAACCACTAATCCCACCAAAAAGCATCTCGCCTGAATTGATTTTACAATACGAGCCTGCTAAAAATTCATTGCTTTGCAAACCATCAATTACATTGTAATTTCGTATCGAGTAATTTTCGATATTGAACCTACAAATGCCCTGATTGGTTGAAAACCAAAGGTTTTTACTGGTATCTTCCAAAATTCCGAGTACTACATCATTGGGTAATCCATTTCTTTCGGTAAAACGTATAAAAGTGTTATTGTTGGGGTCAAACTTATTCAATCCTCCTTTGGTTCCTATCCAAAGTTGATGGTTTGAATCTTCAAAAATGCAATAAATACGGTCATTTGCTATTGTTTTTTGGTTTTTTTTGTCGTGCTGAAAGCGATGAAAAATTCCAGTTTCGGGAATATATAAATTTAAACCTCCGCCATAAGTTCCAACCCAAAAATTGGCTTTACTGTCCCTAAAAATGCAGGTTACACGATTGTCGCTAATGCTATTCACATTGGTAGAATCGTATTCAAGCGCCTTTACTGTGTTTTTTTCTACATTAAAAACATTAATTCCTCCTCCAAAAGTAGCCAATAAAAGATTTTCTCCATATTCGTAAATACCCCAAATATTATTGCTATTCAAAGTATTTTTATTGCCTTGTTCATTTTTGTAAATTTTAAATTTACCAGTATTTCTGTCCAATAAATTCAAACCGCCACCGTCAGTTCCTACCCAAAATCGATTCTTGCTATCTTCGTATATAGCTCGTATATTATTGTTAGATAGAGAATTAGATATTTGAAGATTGTTTTTATACGCAATAAATTTCTGGTTTTCTTTTTCCCACTTATTCAGTCCTCCATCGACTGTTCCTATCCAAATGGTGCCGTTTTTATCTTGAAAAAATGTTCGTACCAAGTTAGAACTTAGGCTACTAGCATCGTAAGTGTTGTATTTATAAATTTCGATGCCAGCGTTGTGCCTGTTCCATTTATTGATGCCACCAAGCGAAGTACCTATCCAAATAATTCCAGCTTTATCTTGATAAATGCTTAAAACTTCATTTACGCTAATACTCTTATTATCAGTAGCATCGTATTTAAAATTACTTACTTTTCCTGTTTTAGTATCTATTTGAAATAGCCCTTCTTTTGCAGTTCCAACCCATAGAGCTGATTCTGAGTCAATTAAAGCAACATTTATTTTACTTTTTAGCAGTTGCGGATAATGGTCATTCTCATAAAATTGAGCGATACCTGATGATTTATAGTATTTTACCAAACCTTCATCAGTTCCAAGCCAAAGTATATCATCTTTGTCGATGGCAATAGTATTAATTTTTTTTGAAGCAATTAACCCATTGGCTGCATGCAATTTAAATACGGTTTGATAAATATTGTATGAAGCCAAACCTTTATCAGTCGCAATCCAAATATTCCCCGATTTATCAGCCAAAAGAGCGTTTACTTTGTCGGCTGGTAAACCAGAATACTTTTTAAAATTGGTAAATTCTATTTTGTTGAATTTTTTGCTCAACTTAGATAATCCATACAATGTTCCTACCCAAATATTTCCTTCAACATCTTGCGTAATAGCTGATACAGAGTTACTTACTAACGAATTAATTGACTTATTCCGCTGAATTGGAATAAAATTATCTTGAAATCGGTCGTAAATAGAAACTCCACTGCCAAGCGTTCCAATCCAAAGTAAGCCATAAGAGTCTTCAAATAAGCTAGTTATAGTATTATCCGAAATAGAATTTGGCTCCGAAAGGCTATTGCGGTAGGTTTTAATTTCGTATCCATTGTATTTGTTGAGTCCATCTAAGCTGCCAAACCACATAAAACCTTTATTGTCTTGCAACATGCAGTTTATAGTGCTTTGCGACAAACCGTCCTCTATCGAAAGTTTCTCGAAATTAATGTGTCTTTTTTGAGCAAATAAATTGCTAACTAGCACAAAGACAAGAATATATAAAAATATTTTCTTCAAAATTTGAGCTTTTGAAAATAGATGAAAACTAATAAAAATCGGTTCTTTTTTTTACAAATTTAAACAAAAAGTTTTAAAAACATTCAATTTTAAAGAAAATCACTCACCAATTATTTTAACAAGCACTCTTTTTTTACGCATTCCATCGTATTCTCCGTAAAAAATTTGTTCCCAAGGTCCAAAATCGAGCTTTCCTTGAGTTATTGCAACCACCACTTCACGCCCCATAATTTGTCGTTTCAAGTGAGCATCAGCATTGTCCTCATAACCATTGTGTTGATACTGTTTATGAGGTTTTTCAGGTGCTAATTTTTCGAGCCAGATTTCAAAATCGTGGTGCAAGCCAGACTCGTCGTCATTAATAAAAACGCTTGCCGTAATGTGCATTGCATTTACAAGCACAATGCCTTCTTTTATTCCACTATCTATCAGGCATTTATTTACTTCCGGCGTTATGTTTATGTATTCTCTTCTTTTGCTTGTATTTATCCAAAGTTCTTTTCTGTACGATTTCATAAATGTTTTATGTTATTGATTTTAAGGATTTTATTATTAAAAGCAGTTTTAAAAACTATATTTAATGGTCGTTTGCATTTCCAATAAACAAGTCAAAAATAGTAAAATATATCTGAATTAGAAAAAAAATTAAAACAATATAAAATTAAATAAAAAAAGTAATTTATTTAATACAAATGCAATGAATTTTGATAATAAATTGATTTTATATCTAAAGAAATAATCTCTAAAAATAGCTATTATTTAGAAATTATGACTAAAAATAGTTAATTTTCATAAGAAAATCTTAACATTTTTTTAATTTTTGAAAATTTATGCAAACGTTTGAAATAAGTTATAGCGTTCTAAAATCCTCTATAACAGCATTTAGCACCCTTTTTTTTTTTATTCAAACTTGCACGTAATATTAATTTTTCCTTAACTTTGAAGAGAGTAAAAACATTTTTTTTATTAACTTAACAAATACTCTCTATTTTTTTGATGAAACAGAAGCTTAACTTTGTTTGTTTTTAATTTTAGTGTAAAAAACTCAAAATCATTGAGTTAATTTTTTTCTGCAATTTTGCTGAAAAAAGATAACGAAATTTTAAAAAATCGGAAATTTAATAAATTTAAAAAATTACGGGTTGTTGCTACTTCCAAACGATTTTTAAATTTAAACAATCAAAAAAAAGCTACTAAAATAGACAATTTTCAAAAGTTTTTAGACTATAAATTATAAAGAATAGTACACTTTGTAGCTATTAGAATTTAATAAAAAAAACAACTATTTTCAAAAAAAAAAGGAATGACTAAAAAACCACGATTAAGCTTTTGGCAAATTTGGAATGTAAGTTTCGGATTTTTAGGAGTTCAGTTTGGATTTGCGCTACAAAATGCAAATGCAAGCCGAATTTTATCCAATTTAGGTGCAGACTTGCACAGTTTATCATTATTTTGGCTAGTGGCACCCATCATGGGCTTGCTAGTTCAGCCTATTGTGGGTGCGGCAAGTGATTCTACTTGGACTCGACTTGGTAGGCGTTCTCCATTTATATTGGGAGGTGCGCTTGTTTCTATGCTTGCCATGTTTTTTATGCCCAATGCTCCTTTTATTATTACTGCCGGAGGTGCGGCTGCACTTGTTTTTGGAGCTGTAATGTTGGCACTTATGGACGGTTCATTTAATGTTACTTTTCAGCCTTTCAGGGCTTTAGTTTCGGACATGATGCCCGAAGAACAACGCAATTTTGGCTATTCTATTCAAAGTTTTTTGATTAATGTAGGGGCTGTAATTGGCTCTGCTTTGCCTTATATTTTGACGTATTTAGGTGTTGCCAACGAAGCGCCGGCAGGTGAGGTTGCCGATTCTGTTATTTGGTCGTTTTACATTGGTGGAAGTATGCTTATTTTGAGCGTTTTAGTAACAGTTTTCCGCACCAAAGAATATCCGCCTGAAGAATTTAAACAGTACAATACTAGTCAAGCCACCGAAGTTTCGCAAAAACTAAGTATGTGGGAAACGCTGCTTTCGATGCCCAAAACCATGATTCAATTAGCTGTGGTTCAGTTTTTTTCGTGGTTTCCACTTTTTTTGATGTGGGTTTACACCGTTCCTGCTGTGGCTCAGCACTATTGGCATACCGAAATTGGCGACTCTAGCTCGGCAGCTTTCAACGAAGCAGGAAACTGGGTAGGAATGTCTTTCGCGGCTTATAGTTTGTATGCTGCTCTTTTTTCGCTAGTTATGCCCTATTTGATGAAAATTTTGGGACGAAAATCGGTTTATTCACTTTCCCTTTTACTGGGCGGCTTGGGCTATATTTCTACCTATTTTTTCTCAAACCCTAGTCTTTTATTGGTTTCTATGGTTGGCATTGGAATTGCTTGGGCAGCCATTTTGGCATTGCCGTATGCTATTTTATCGAGTGTATTGCCTTCTGGAAAAACCGGAATTTATATGGGTTTGTTCAATTTAACGGTAGTTGTACCACAAATTTTGAGTGGTCTTTTTTCAGGACTAATTTTGAAATATATTTTTAACAATCAAGCCATTTACATTTTAATTCTTGCGGGAATTTGTATGATTTTAGGTGCTGTTTCAGTCTTTTTTGTAAAAGAGAAAGTAGAAATGGAAATAAAATAAATGGGTAAAAGTTCAATTTTCAGAATAAAATTGAACTTTTATTTTTTTGTTAATCAACAGACTATAAAAAACAAAAATATAAATCATAAAACAGGAAATCGCTTTTTTCTGTGAAACAATTCGATATAACATGAAAAATTATATTAAACATGACCCTTGGAAAATAATTGAAGAGGGTTTTGATATGAAAAATCATACAGCAAGTGAAAGCCTTTTCAGTTTAGGAAACGGTCGTTTCGGGCAGCGTGCCAATTTTGAAGAAAAATATTCTGGTAAAAGTCTTCAAGGAAACTATGTTGCTGGAGTTTATTATCCCGACAAAACTAGAGTAGGGTGGTGGAAGAACGGCTATCCTGAATATTTTGCAAAGGTCTTAAATGCACCCAATTGGATAGGAATAAATGTAACAATTGAAGGAGAAGAATTGGATTTGGCAAAGTGCAAGGTAACTGATTTTGTGCGCACGCTAAACATGAAGGAAGGTTGTTTGAACAGAAAATTTACCGCCGAACTTTCTTCGGGCAAGCAAATTAAAGTTGACGCTACTCGTCTTTTGAGTATGACCGACGACGAAACGGCTGTAATTAAATACAGCGTAGAACCGCTCAATTTTACTGGAAAAATTATTTTTTCGCCTTACATTGATGCCGATGTAAAAAATGAAGATGCAAACTACGACGAAAAATTTTGGGACGAAGTAGGCAAAGAAGTTTCTGGCAACGAAGGTTACATTACTGTTGCTACTAAAAAGACTGATTTTCATGTATGTACAGGCATGAAAACCAAACTTACGGTAAACGGAAACGAAGTAGAAACAAATGCACAATCGCTTGTAAAAGAGAAATATGTGCAAACAAAAATAGAGATAGAAGCAAGACAAGGGCAAATAATCACTCTGTTTAAATTTGCTGCCATTACTTCTTCCATGAATTATCCAAAGCATGATGTGCTATCGGCTTGCCATGCAGCACTTTCGAGAGCTTATTCAAGTGGTTTTGACACAATGCTAAGCCAGCAAATCGCTTGGTGGGAATCGAAATGGGAGCATGGCGATATAATTGTAAATGGCGATGTGGCTGCACAACAAGGCATTCGGTTCAATATTTATCAATTGAACCAAACTTATACGGGCGAAGATGAACGTTTAAACATTGGACCTAAAGGCTTTACAGGCGAAAAATACGGCGGAAGCACTTACTGGGATACCGAAGCTTATTGCTTGCCTTTTTATTTGGCTACTGCCGAAGAAAATGTAGGCAAAAATTTGCTCAAATACCGTTACAAACAGCTCGACAAAGCAATAGAAAATGCTCAAAAGCTTGGATTTACAGGCGGTGCAGCACTTTACCCAATGGTTACAATGAATGGCGAAGAGTGCCACAATGAATGGGAAATAACGTTTGAAGAAATACATCGAAACGGCGCCATTGCTTTTGCTATTTACGATTACATTCGATACACTGGCGATAAAAATTATCTGGTAGATTTTGGTTTGGAGGTTTTAATTGCAATTTCTCGTTTTTGGGCGCAAAGGGTTAGCTGGTCGGAAGCAAAAGAGCAATATGTAATGCTCGGAGTTACAGGACCTAACGAATATGAAAACAATGTGAACAACAATTGGTACACTTCAAAGGTAGCTACTTGGACTTTAAAATATACTCAAGAAGCAATTGCTTATGTAAAAGAAACAGAACCAACACGTTACACCGAAATAATTGAAAAAACTAAATTTGATGTAAACAAAGAGATTAAAAAATGGAAACATATTTTGGATACCATGTATTTTGCTTACAATCAAGAGCTTGATGTTTTCATGCAACAAGATGGTTTTATGGATAAAGAGCAAATTTTGGCAAAAGACTTAAAACCAAGCGAAAGACCTATCAATCAAAATTGGTCGTGGGACAGAATTTTGCGTTCTGTTTTCATAAAACAGGCTGACGTATTGCAAGGTATCTATTTGTTTGAAGATGAGTTTGATTTGGCAACTATTCGCAGAAATTTCGACTTTTATGAGCCACGCACGGTGCACGAATCGTCGCTTTCGCCATGTGTTCACTCTATTTTGGCATCAAAAATTGGCGACAACAAGCGAGCTTATGAATTTTATTTGCGCACAGCTCGCTTAGACTTAGACGATTACAACAACGAAGTACACGAAGGTTGCCACATTACAAGCATGGCAGGAACTTGGATGTCGTTTGTGAAAGGCTTTGGCGGAATGCGCATTAAGAACGACAAACCGTACTTTGCGCCTAATATTCCCGAAGAATGGGAAAGTTATTTATTCAAAGTAAACTTTAGAGGAGCAATATTAGAAGTTTTTGTAAGTAAAAACGAAATTAATATTAAGAATTTATCAAAAAAATCGGTTCCTTTAACCGTTTTAGATAAAAATTATACAATTAATGCAGAGCAAACGTTGAAAATCTAATTAACTTATAAATCAAGGTTTTATAAAACTTCAAGCCTTAGGCATAAATTTTGAGATGCCTTCGGTTTGAAGTTTTTTTTGACAACCTATTAAACAAAGTAAAATTTGACAAAAAACGAGTCAAATTTTTATATTTTATTTGGTAAGTTTCGTATAATTTTCTATTTTCGTAAAAAATATCAATTAAAAAAAAACGAAATGACTAAAAAGGAACGATACGAAAAAATAATCACATATTTCAAAGAAAATAAACCCATTGCCGAAACCGAATTAGAATATACGAATCCTTTTGAACTGCTGGTTGCCGTCATTTTATCGGCACAGTGTACCGACAAGCGAGTAAATGTAATTACCAAAGAACTTTTCAAACGCTTTCCCACAGCGCAGAAAATGGCAGAAGTAGATTCTGCTGAGGTTTTTGATTACATAAAGTCATGCTCATATCCCAATAATAAAGCAAAGCACCTTGTAGGCATGGCTAAAATGCTACTTGAAGATTTTGGAAATGTAGTGCCTTCCGATATTGACCAACTGCAAAAATTACCCGGTGTTGGCAGAAAAACAGCAAATGTTATTGCTTCGGTGGTGTATAATGTTCCGGCTATGGCTGTTGATACTCACGTATTTAGAGTTTCCGAACGCTTGGGTTTGACGGAAAATGCAAAAACACCTTTAGAAACTGAAAAACAATTAGTTAGCAACATAGAAAGGGAACTTTTGCCCATAGCTCATCACTGGCTTATTTTGCACGGACGTTATGTTTGCTTGGCACGTTCACCCAAATGCAACGAATGTAATTTAACCCAATTTTGTGATTTTTATTCAAAAAAACAAAATTAATAATCTGTTTATCAATTATTTATATTTTTTTGTTTTATATTCAATAAAAAAACTTGGTAAAAAATATTATTTTATTTATATTTGCTTGCCAGATGTAAAAAAAGAATATCGTTTTAGTAGCTTTTTTGCAAAAGAACTATTATTATAATACAATACTGAAATTTTAATTATTTTAGGGTACATTGTTGCAATAGGATATTTAATTTTAAAATAAAGTCATAGCTATGGATTTGATAATCAAAAAAATACTGCTTTTTTTTCAGATGTTTTTTATGAAAAAAGAAAGTGGAGGAGCTGTTTCAAAGAAAGTAACTTCAACAAGTTCTAAATCAAAAGTTTCTGTAAAAAAAGAAAATTCGAAAAGCCAAACAATAAAAAATTTGGAACCCAAAAAAGAAGTAAATTTAAACAAAAAAGAACCTTCTAAAACAACAAATATGGATACAATCAGCTTAAAAGTTCTCAGAAAAGGCAGCGACGGTCCTCAGGTAGAGCAGTGGCAACTTTTTTTGGTAGGGCAAGGTTTGCTAAAAGTAGCCGATGGCGATTTTGGACAAACCACCAAAGATGCAACTATTGAGTTTCAAAAGCGTAACGGCTTGACAGCCGACGGAGTAGTGGGCAATTCGTGCTATGGAAAAGCCATGACTCTAGGATTTGAAGTGGTGCAAGACACGGCTTTAGAAAAAACGAGTGCTTATTGGCCTCCCAAACCCGATTTTGACGCTGTTTACAACGACGAAAAACGCTTCGAGATGTTCGGTAAATTTGAATATACCGCCGACGAACAAGGCACGGTTACTGTAATTGGAACATGGAAAGATGAAAATATAATCACAATAGATGTGCCTCAGCTAAAGGGAATTGACATGTTCGGAAAGCCTAAAGCGTCGGGAAGTATTTATTTTCACAAAAAAGCAGCACCGCAAATGCAAGCTTTGTGGGCTGAATGGGAAAAAGCAGGTTTGCTTTATTTAGTGAAAACTTGGAATGGCACTTACTCGCCACGCTGCATAAGAGGAAGCCAAACAAAATTGAGCAATCATGCCTTTGGTACAGCTTTTGACATCAATGTGAAATGGAATGGCTTGGCAAAACGTCCGGCACTTGTAGGCGAGGAAGGCTCTGTACGTGAGCTAGTTGAGATAGCCAACAAGCTTGGTTTTTATTGGGGTGGGCATTTTAGCCGAAAAGATGGAATGCACTTTGAAATTGCAAAATTATTGTAATAAAATAAGAGAGTTATTTTATTGAAAATCAACAAAATAACTCTCTATTTTTAAGCTTTTTTTTCAGAATAACTATAAATTGTTGAAAAATTAAGAAAATTTCATACTTTTGTATTTTGTTAGTAGAATTTTGTGTGAAAGTCTCAAAAAAACTACTTTTAAAATATCATTTCTTGCTTAAAAATTAAAAAGCAGGCATTAATATAAAATCTTGAAATTTGGAGTTTTATAATTTTAAAATTATCTAGTAAAAAGAATGGAAGAATCTGTAAATAAGCAGAAAACGAGCAATAAGTTGCTGCTAATTATTGGAGCAATTGTATTAGTAGCAATAACAGGCGCAACAATTTGGTATTTATTGCAAACAGCAAAAGTAAGCCTAACTGCCGACACTGATGTGATTGTAAATATTAATAACCAAAAGATTGATTTAGAGGCGAATAAACCTATAACAATAGCACTCGGAACAGGAAAATATACACTGGAAGTTTCTGAGAAAAAATATAATTTTTCAGAAAAAAAAGAAATAGAAATCAAATCAAAATTTGAAAAGCAAAGTCATTCATTTAGTTTTGGCAAAAAAATAGCCGAAGAAGAAGCGATTTTAGCTGCACGCCAAAACAAAACCATAGCTGGCTACAAAAAGTATTTAACCGATTACCCCAATGGTAAATACACAAAAGAAGCTGACGAAGGAGTTGTCTTTTTGACCAGCCAAATGGACGAAAGCCTTATTCAAGCAGACGAAGCCGAGTTTAATAAAGCAAAAGAAATTAATAAAATAGTTTCGTTTGAAGAATATAAAAAATTGTATCCCAAAGGAATTTATGTAAATGAGGCAAATGAGCACATCAAAACATTAAAGGAAAAAGATAAAATTGCCTTTGAACTAGCTCAGAAAGAAAATACAATTGGTGCTTATGAACTGTACATAAAAAACACGCAAGACGGTTTGTTTGTTGCAGATGCTAACAATGAAATCAGACGGATAAAAGCTGAAATTGAATTGCGAAAAAAGGATAATGAAGCTTTTGATTTAGCAAAAAAAGAAAACACAATTGAAGCCTACAAAGGATATTTAGATGCTTTTCCAAAAGCTTACAATGCGAAAGAAGCCAATGCTAAAATAAAAGAAATAGAGGAAGAAAATTACCGCCGTTGGGTAGCTAACGAAGAGCCAATTTGGCAAAAAGCAGTAAAAACCGAAAAAATTACCGATTACGAAAAATACATCGACACATATCCACGCGGAAAATACATTTCTGAAGCTAAAACTATGTATTCGCAGCTCGACAAAGAACAAAAATACCAACTAAAAGCACCTCCAGGTTTTAAATATGTAGAAGGTGGAACTTTTGATATGGGTTCAAACAAAGGTAGCGGCGACGAAAGCCCTGTACACTCAGTAAAACTTGGAAGTTTCTACATGTCGAAATACGAAGTAACCAACGAACAATATGCCAAATTTTTGAACGAATACGG